>NZ_CAXUJR010000113.1:0-10200 GCF_964251405.1 uncultured Methylobacterium sp. | reverse complement strand
CTGGCTCAAGCTCTACGCCGCCGATATCGGGCGCGGCCCCGACGGGCGCTGGCGGGTGCTCGCCGACCGCACGCAGTCGCCGTCCGGCCCCGGCTACGCGCTCGAGAACCGCCTCGTCCTCACCCGCGCCTTCCCGGACCTCTACACCGACCTCCATGTCGAGCGGCTCGCGAGCTTCTTCCAGGCGTTCCGCGAGGGGCTCGTCGTCGGTGCGCAGCGCAGCGACCCGCGCATCTGCCTCCTCACCTCCGGGCCGATGAGCTCGACCTATGTCGAGCAGGCGGCACTCGCGCGCTATCTGGGCCTCCTGCTCGTGGAGGGCGACGACCTCGTCGCCCAGGGCGGGGTCCTGCACGTGCGCACCGTCTCGGGCCTGAAACGGGCCGACGTGCTCTGGCGGCGGATCGATTCCGACTACATGGACCCGATCGAGCTCAACCCGGCGTCGCGCCTCGGCGTGCCCGGCCTCGTGGAGGCTCTGCGGGCGGGCAGCCTCGTGGTGGGCAACATGCCGGGCTCGGGCGTTCTCGAATCCGGGGCGCTCGGCCCCTACCTTCCGGGAATCGCCCGGCACGTCCTCGGGCACGACCTCGCGCTGTCCGGCCCGCGCTCGTGGTGGTGCGGCGACCCCGACGCCCTCGCCCAGGTCCGCGACGGCCTCGACGGCCTCACCCTGCGGCCGGTGGCGACGCCGGGGAAGGGCATGGCCCGCGACGCGATTCTCGGACCCCACGCCCTGGGTGCCGAGCGCGAGCGCCTGGTGGCGGCGCTTCGCGACCGGCCGTTCGACTACGTCGCCGAGGAATCCGCGCCCCTCTCCACCACGCCGGGCTGGGAGAAGGGACCGAATGGCCGCCGCCTCGTGCCGCGGCCCTTCGTGCTGCGGGTGTTCGCGGCGGCGACGCCGGACGGCTGGCGGGTCATGCCCGGCGGCTTCTGCCGGATCTCGGAGCGCCCGGACGTGGCGCCCATCGAGATGCGGGCCGGCATCAAGTCGGCCGACGTCTGGATCCTGTCGGAGCGGCCCGTCGCGCCGATCTCGCTGATCCAGCAGGGGGCGCCCCGCGTCCGGCGCATCGCCGGGCACCTGCCGTCGCGGGCGGCCGACAACCTGTTCTGGTTCGGCCGCTACGTCGAGCGGGCCGAGATCGTGATCCGCCTCGTCATCGCTCATCTCGGCAGCGTCGGCGCCGCCGTCGTCGCGGATCTGGCCGGGGACGCCAAGGCGCCCACGGCCCTGCGCATCCGTGCGCTCCTCGACGAATGGGGCGCCATCAGCGCGCCGGACCTGCCCACCGCGGATCTCGCCCGCGAGGCCCTGGGCGGGCGCGACGTCCACGGCTCGGCGCTCTCGCACGGTCTCTCGGCCCAGGCCAATGCCGCGTCCATCCGCGAGCGCCTCTCCGGTGAGGCGTGGCGCGTGCTCGCCGACCTGCGCGACGCCCTCGACGTCGGCGACAGCGAGGCGCGGGCCGAAGCCCAGCTGCTGGGCATCGCCGAGCGCGCGCTCAGCCACGTCGCGGCCCTCTCGGGCCTGGCGGGCGAGAACATGAACCGCACCGCCGGCTGGCACTTCGTCGATCTCGGCCGGCGCATCGAGCGGGCGATCAACACCTGCGGGCTCGCCCTGCGCTTCGCCGGCGACGAGGCGGGGGCGGAGGACCTCGCCGTGATGCTCTCGCTCTGCGATTCGCACATCACCTACGGCGCGCGCTACATGCACGGGGTCGCCCTCGATCCGGTGCGGGACATGGTGCTGCTCGACGCCTACAATCCCCGCTCGGTGGCCTTCCAGATCGAGGCGATCGTGCGCCATCTCGACGAGCTGCCGGCTCTGCGCGCCGACGGCCTGCCCGAGCCGCACCGCCGCCTCGCCCTGCAGCTGCGCGCCGAGTTCTCCACCGGCGAGGCCGCGGATTTCGAGAGCGCGTCGCTCGCGCGCCTCGAGGCCTCGTTCGAGACCCTGGCCGACGCCGTCGCCGGCCGCTACTTCCCCAACGGTCCCCACGCCTTACGGCCGGAGAAGCTGGTGGGGCTCGCGTGATCTACACGCTGCGCCATCTTACCCGCTATCGCTACGGCAAGCCTGTCCGCTTCGCGCGTTGCGCCCTGCGCCTTCGCCCGCGTGACGGCGACGGCCAGCGGGTGATCGAGAGCGCGCTGACGATCTCGCCGACCCCGCGCACCCGCGTGGTGCGATGCGACTATTTCGGGCTGGAGACCGAGGCCGTCACCATCGACGCGGTCCATAGCGAGCTGCGGGTCGAGGCCCTGTCGCGCGTGGCGGTGGAACGTCCGCCCCTGCCGGCGCCCGAATCCGGCCCGTCCTGGGAGGAGGTCCGCCGCGCCGCGCTGGCGTCCCGTTGCCTGGGTCCGGATGCGCCGATTCACTACCTATTTCCGAGCGTGCGCGTCCCCCTGGTGCCGGCGGTGACGGACTATGCCCGCGCCAGCTTCGCGCCGGGCCGCAGCGCCTACGGGGCCGCCTTCGACCTGATGCGCCGCATCCGGGCCGACTTCACCTTCGATTCGAAGGCCACCACCGTGCATACCCCCCTCGCCGAGGCTTTCGCCCTGCGGGCCGGCGTCTGCCAGGATTTCGCCCACATCATGATCGCGGCCCTGCGGGGGCTCGGCATGCCAGCCGCCTATGTCAGCGGCTACCTGCGCACGATCCCGCCCGTCGGCCGGCCGCGCCTGCGCGGGGCGGATGCCAGCCACGCCTGGGTCTCGGTCTGGTGCGGGGAGGGCTGGATCGGCCTCGACCCCACCAACGGCATCGGGGTGCGCGACGACCACATCCTGGTGGCGCGAGGCCGCGACTACACCGACGTCTGCCCCATCGACGGCATCGTCTCCTCCTCGGGCTCGCAGAAGCTGCGGGTGGAGGTCGACGTCATCCCGGACGGGGAAGAGATGCCGAGGGAGGCGGGCGAGACGGCGGAGGCGGAGCGGGAGACCGCGTGATCCGCGACGCGTGCTTCCCTCCCCCTTGCGGGGAGGGATTGAGGGTGGGGGTGGTCCCGCTAGCCTCCGCAGGCCGAGGGTCACCCAGCCACCCTCACCTCCGGCTCCTCCCCGCAAGGGGAAGGAGAGGCGCGAGCCCGACCGCGCCGGTCATTCACCCGGCGCCCCTCAATCCCCCCGTTCAGAAAACCGCCGGAACGCGTCCAGCGTCTCCGCGCTGACATGGTGCTCGATGCCCTCCGCGTCGCGGCGCGCGGTCTCGGGGCTGACGCCCAGCGCGCACAGGAACAGCTCGACGATGCGGTGGCGCGCTCGGCTCTGGGTTGCCAGGGTCTGTCCGGCAGCGGTGAGGAAGACCCCGCGATAGGGCCGCTGCTGCACGAGGCCGTCCTCGGCCAGGCGCTTGAGCATCTTGGCCACGGTGGGCTGGGCGACGCCGAGCCGGGCGGCGATGTCGACCTGGCGCGCCTCGCCGCCGTCGCCGATCAGGTCGGCGATGAGCTCCACGTAATCCTCGACGAGCTCGAGCCGGCGCGCCTCCCGCGCCTGGCGGAAGCTCTCCACGTGCACGTCCGGGTCGATGAGGGGGGTCTCGGGCTCGGATCGCGACGGTTCGCGCATGGTGCCGGCTGACTCCCTCGATGTCGTCGACGCCGCGTGGCGCCGTTGATCCCCTGTTTAGACAAGGCGCGGGCCGGATGGGAGCCCCCCTTGGCGGATCGGGCCGGGATCGGCGCCGGAGGGCGCGCGCAGCTGCGCCACGAAATCCTGCGCGAAGGCCGGCAGCGCCTCCAATCCGCGCAAGCACAGGGTGAGGTCGCGCAGGGCCCAGGGGTCGGTGAGGGGCACGATGCCGATGGCCATGCCGCGCATCGCCCGCCGGGCCGTGGTCTCGGGGACGATGCCGACGCCGACGCCGCACTCGACGAGGCGGCAGACGGCGTCGAAGCTGCGCAGCTGCACCCGCAGCCGCATGGTGCGCCCGTCGATGCGGGCGGCCTTGTCGGCGAGGAAGCGGGTCAGCGCGCTGGCGCGGTCGAGCCCGACGAGGTCGTGGGCCAGGACCTCGGCGAAGCTGACGGCCTCGTGGGCTTGCAGGGCGTGCCCGCTCACCACCACCACCACGAAGCGGTCCTGCCGGAACGGATAGGTCTGGAGACTGCCGGTATCGACGGTGCCCGCCACGATGCCGAGATCGGCCGCGCCCTCGGCCACGAGCCCGACGATCTCGTCCGAGGTTCGCTCCTCGATGTCGACGCTGACGCCCGAATGGCGGGCGAGGTAGGCGCTCAGCACCTCCGGCAGGAATTCGGTCAGCGCGTTGGTGTTCGACAGGACCCTGATCTGCCCGACCGTGCCCCCCGCATAGGCCGCGAGCTCGCCCTGCATGTGCTCGACCCGGTCGAGGAGGATGCGCGCATGCGCCAGCAGGGTCCGGCCCGCGGGGGTGAGGACGACGCCCTGGCGGCTGCGGGTGAGGAGGGCCGCACCCAGCGTCTCCTCCATGCCGCGCACCCGGGCCGAGGCCGCCGCCAGGGCGAGGTTGGCCCGGACCGCCCCATGGGTGATCGAGCCCGCCTCGACCACGTGGCGGAACAGGCTGAGATCCACGAGGTCGAAGCGCATCATCGGGCGATAATCCTGTGGTCGCGGCGCCCACCGGCCGCCGGCGTCAGCACTTCCTTAACCCTGTCGTCCGATGCTCCGCAGCATGGTTGTCCGTCGCCGCGTCCGTTCCGTCCTGATGCCGCTCGGCCTCTATGCCGTGTCGGCCCTCGTGGTCGGCTATTTCGTCCAGCAGGCCGAGAGCGGCAACCGCGGCCTCGTGGCCAAGCGCGCCCTCAAGATCCAGGCCTACGGCCTCAACCAGGAACTCACCGCCGTCCGCGCCGACCGCGCAATCTGGGAGCACCGGGTCGCGCTCCTGCGCAGCGACCAGATCGACCGCGACCTCCTCGAGGAACGCGCCCGGGTCATGCTCGGCCGCGTCCACGCCAACGACGTGGTGATCATCAATCCCTGATCGCGGACCCTGCCGGGACCGACCAGGAACGGATGCAAAATACGGGTGACAGAACCCGGACTTGCTCGCCTCCAGCGTGCGCCTGCCCTCGCTTTCCGCCGGACCCTGCCCTAGACTTCTCCTCACAAGAGCAGCTCACGGGAGGCCTCCGATGGATGCCGCACAGGACGCGGGGCACGCCAAAGCCGAAGCCGGCAAGGCTGCACGCGAGAGCGACCCGGGCCACGCCCCGGCGCCGAACACCCCTCAGTTCACCCGCGACGAGGACCTCCACGCCTATCACGAAATGCTGCTGATCCGCCGCTTCGAGGAGAAGGCGGGCCAGCTCTACGGGATGGGGCTGATCGGCGGGTTCTGCCACCTCTATATCGGCCAGGAGGCCGTCGTCATCGGCATGCAGATGGCCTCGGTCGACGGCGACCAGGTCATCACCGGCTACCGCGACCACGGCCACATGCTGGCCTGCGGCATGGACCCGAAGGGCGTGATGGCCGAGCTGACCGGGCGCCGCGGCGGCTACAGCCGCGGCAAGGGCGGCTCGATGCACATGTTCTCGCGCGAGAAGCAGTTCTTCGGCGGCCACGGCATCGTCGGGGCGCAGGTCTCGCTGGGAACCGGCCTCGGCTTTGCCGATGCCTACAGGAAGAACGGCAACGTCAGCCTGACCTATATGGGCGACGGCGCCGCCAACCAGGGCCAGGTCTACGAGAGCTTCAACATGGCCCAGCTCTGGAAGCTGCCGGTCGTCTACGTGATCGAGAACAACCGCTACGCCATGGGCACCTCGGTGGCCCGCGCCTCGGCCCAGACGGACTTCTCCAAGCGCGGCATCTCCTTCGGCATTCCGGGCGAGCAGGTCGACGGCATGGACGTCCGCACCGTGCGCGAGGCCGCCGGCCGCGCCATCGAGCATGCCCGCTCGGGCGAGGGACCCTACATCCTGGAGATGCAGACCTACCGCTATCGCGGCCACTCGATGTCCGACCCGGCGAAGTACCGGAGCAAGGACGAGGTCTCGAAGATGCGCGACGAGCACGACCCGATCGAGATGGTGCGCAAGCGCCTGATCGAGGCGCACGGCGTGCCCGAGGCCGACTTGAAGGCCACCGACGCCAAGGTCCGCGAGACCGTGAACGACGCGGCCGAGTTCGCCACCCACGATCCCGAGCCCGACGCTGCCGAGCTGTGGACCGATATCTTGCTGGAGGCGCGGGCTTAACGCTTCGCCCGACGTCTCCGACCCGCCAAAGGCCGCCCGCCAACTCCACGGACAAGAAACCCCATGGCGACCGATATCCTGATGCCCGCCCTCTCACCCACCATGGAGGAGGGCAAGCTCGCCAAGTGGCTGAAGAAGGAGGGCGACGCCGTGAAATCCGGCGACGTGCTCGCCGAGATCGAGACCGACAAGGCGACCATGGAGGTCGAGGCCATCGACGAGGGCATCCTCGCCAAGATCCTGGTGGAGGAGGGCGCCGAGGGCGTGAAGGTCAACACGCCGATCGCCATCATCGCCGGTGAGGGCGAGGACGTAGCGGCGGCCGCGGCCGGCGGCGGCAAGGCGAAGGCGAACGGCGCCGGTGGGCACCCCGCCCCGACCCCGGACATGCAGGCGGAAGGGCAGGCCGACACGAGCGCGCCCGCCGCCAAGTCCGCCGACGACGGGCCGAACGCGCCGGCCGCCCCCGCGGTGATCACCACCAAGGCCCAGGCTGAGGTGATGGAGGATTATCCCGCCGGAACCGAGATGGTGTCGATGAGCGTGCGCGAGGCCCTTCGCGACGCCATGGCCGAGGAGATGCGCCGCGACGAGGACGTCTTCGTGATCGGCGAGGAGGTCGCCGAGTACCAGGGCGCCTACAAGATCACCCAGGGGATGCTGCAGGAATTCGGGGCGCGCCGCGTCGTCGACACCCCGATCACCGAGCACGGCTTCGCCGGCATCGCGGTCGGCGCGGCCTATACGGGCCTCAAGCCCATCGTCGAGTTCATGACCTTCAACTTCGCCATGCAGGCGATCGACCACATCATCAACTCGGCGGCCAAGACCCTCTACATGTCCGGCGGCCAGCTCGGCTGCCCCATCGTGTTCCGCGGCCCCAACGGTGCCGCCGCCCGCGTCGGCGCGCAGCACAGCCACGACTACTCGGCCTGGTACTCGAACGTGCCGGGCCTCAAGGTGATCGCCCCCTACACCGCGGCCGACGCCAAGGGCCTGCTCAAGGCCGCGATCCGCGACCCCAACCCGGTGATCTTCCTCGAGAACGAGATCCTGTACGGCCAGACCTTCCCGGTGCCCAAGCTCGACGATTTCGTGGTGCCGATCGGCAAGGCCAAGGTCCACCGCACCGGCAAGGACGTGACCATCGTGTCGTTCTCGATCGGCATGACCTACGCGCTCAAGGCCGCCCAGGCGCTGGCCGAACTCGGCATCGACGCGGAGGTGATCGACCTGCGCACCCTGCGCCCGATGGACACCGACACCGTGGTCGAGTCGGTGAAGAAAACCGGCCGCTGCGTCACCGTGGAGGAGGGCTTCCCGCAATCCGGCATCGGCGCCGAGATCGTGGCCCGGCTCATGGTCGACGCGTTCGACTACCTCGACGCGCCGGTGCTGCGGGTGACCGGCAAGGACGTGCCGATGCCCTACGCGGCCAACCTCGAGAAGCTGGCGCTCCCCAACGTCGCCGAGGTGGTCGAGGCGGCGAAAGCGGTTTGTTATCGGTGAGCATCGCGCTCAGCATCAGGGAACTACGCGATGTCATTCCGGGGCGTCGCAGGCGAGCCCGGAACCCAGATACGCGAACGTGTGCAGACTCGACCGCAACCTGCGGTCATGGGTCCCGGGCTCTGCTTCGTAGCCGCGGGATGACGAGGTGGGCGCAGGTGAGAGAGGGCAAGACCAGGCTTTTGACGCCATGACCGAGCAGAAATTCGTCGAACTCTCCGCCCCGCCCGACGCCCAGGAACAAGGCGGCGTCGAGGTCCTACGCGCCAGCGTCGTCGACGGCGCAGTGAGCGTGGCCCTGCGCCGCTCCTTCGACGATCCCTATACCTGGGGCCGGCTCCTGCTCGACCTCGCGGGGCAGGCTGCCCGCGTCTACGCCCTGGAGACCGACATGTCGGAGGAGGAGGCGCTGGAGCGCATCCGCGCCGGGTGGGAGGCCCAGGGCCTCGATCCCGGCGGGCTCAACTAGCGGGGCATGCGCATGGCCGAACCCGCGACCCGCCTCGCCACCTACGCCGATCTCGAGGCGGTGCCGGCGCATCTCGTCGCCGAGATCATCGACGGGGTGCTGGAGACGCATCCGCGGCCACGGCCTCGCCACGGGATTGCGGCCGCGGGATTGGCCGCCGAGTTGGGTCCGCCTTTCGGCCGTGGTCGTGGGGGACCCGGCGGCTGGATCTTCATGGTGGAGCCGGAGCTTCACCTCGGACCGCAGGTCGTGGTGCCCGATCTCGCCGGCTGGCGCCGCGAGCGGATGCCGGTCGAACCGGAGACCGCCTTCGTCGAGACGCCACCGGACTGGATCTGCGAGATCCTGTCACCCTCGACGAGCCGGCTCGACCGAGGGCCCAAACGCCGAATCTATGCCGAGGCCGGCGTCGGCCATCTCTGGCTGCTCGACCCGGCGGACGGCGTGCTCGAAGGCTTCGCGCTGACCGGGGGGCAATGGCTCCTGCTCGGCACCGTCGAGCGCGGCGGGCCGGTCAGCCTACCACCCTTCGACGCCGTCTCGTTCCCGCTCGACGACCTGTTTCCCTTCGACGATCCGGCTGTCCCGCCCGCGCCCCTGCCAGAGACCTGACGCCATGCCGATCAACGTCCTGATGCCCGCCCTGTCGCCGACCATGGAGAAGGGCAACCTCGCCAAGTGGCTGAAGAAGGAGGGCGACGCCGTGAAATCCGGCGACGTGCTCGCCGAGATCGAGACCGACAAGGCGACCATGGAGGTCGAGGCCATCGACGAGGGCATCCTCGCCAAGATCCTGGTCGTCGAGGGCACGGCCGACGTCCCGGTCAACGACCTCATCGCGATCATCGCGAGCGAGGGCGAGGACCCGGCGAGCGTCCAGGCGGCGGGCGACGGCGCCGCCAAATCCGAAGCCCCGAAGGCCGACGCGCCGCCTGCGGGCGAGAACGCGACGCCCGGCGGCGGCACCATGTCGTACGCGCGCGTCGACGCGGCGCCGGAAGGTGCCAAGCCGGACAGGTCCGAGCCGACTGGGTCCGAGACGACCAGGTCCATGCCGACTGGGTCCAAGCCCAACGGCGCGGCCGGGAGCGGGCGCGTCTTCGCCTCGCCGCTGGCTCGCCGCGTCGCCGAGCAGGAGGGCGTGGACCTCTCGGCCGTCTCGGGGTCGGGGCCGCATGGCCGGGTGATCGAGCGCGACGTGCGCGCGGCCGCCGCGAGCGGTTCGGCGAAGAAGGGCGCGCCGGCACCGCAGAAGCCCGCCGTCACCGAGGTGCCGCTGCCGGCCGCCAAGCCCGCCGCCGCGGCGCCGGCCGGCCTCAGCCTCGACCAGGTCCGCGGCTACTTCCAGAAGGGCGCCTACGAGGAGGTGCCGCTCGACGGCATGCGCAAGACCATCGCCAAGCGCCTCGCCGAGGCGATGCAGGTGGCGCCGCACTTCTACCTCACCGTCGATTGCGAGATCGACGCGCTGATGACCCTGCGCGAGCAGCTCAACAAGAGCGCCGGCACGGGCAAGGACGGCAAGCCGGCGTTCAAGCTCTCGGTGAACGACTTCGTCATCAAGGCGATGGGCCTTGCCCTGATGCGGGTGCCCACCGCCAACGCGGTCTGGGCCGAGGACCGGATCCTGCGCTTCACCAACGCCGAGGTCGGCGTCGCGGTGGCGATCGACGGCGGGCTGTTCACCCCGGTGATCCGCCGGGCCGACCAGAAGACGCTCTCGACCATCTCCAACGAGATGAAGGATTTCGCCGCCCGCGCGCGGGCGAAGAAGCTGAAGCCCGAGGAGTACCAGGGCGGCGTCACCTCGGTCTCCAATCTCGGCATGTTCGGCATCAAGCACTTCACGGCGGTGATCAACCCGCCGCAATCCTCGATCCTCGCGGTGGGCGCGGGCGAGAAGCGCGTCGTGGTGAAGGACGGCCAGCCCGCGGTGGTCCAGGTGATGACCTGCACGCTGTCCTGCGATCACCGCGTCCTCGACGGGGCGCTGGGGGCGGAGCTGATCTCGGC
>NZ_CAXUJR010000112.1:0-10420 GCF_964251405.1 uncultured Methylobacterium sp. | reverse complement strand
AGCTTCAGCATGTAGATGTAGCCCATCGTCACCTTGCGGTCGAAAGGCTCGCCGGTGCGGCCGTCATAGAGGGTCGACTGGGCCGACCGGTCGAGACCGGCCATCTCCAGCATCGCCTCGATATCGGCCTCCTTGGCGCCGTTGAAGACCGGGGTCGCCATCGGCACGCCGCGGCGGACGTTGTTGCCGACCTCCGCGTATTCCTCGTCGCTAAGCCCTTCGAGCTCGGACGGGGAATAGATCGCCTGCATCTCCGCCTTGAGGGGCGCGATGTCATGGCTGCGCAGGTAAGCGTCCACCGCGAGACCGACCTTGCGGCCGAGACCGGCCGCGGCCCAGCCCAGATGGGTCTCCAGGATCTGTCCGACGTTCATCCGACTCGGCACGCCGAGCGGGTTGAGCACGATGTCTGCATGGGTCCCGTCCTCGAGGAACGGCATGTCCTCGATCGGCACGATGCGCGAGACGACGCCCTTGTTGCCGTGGCGGCCGGCCATCTTGTCGCCGGGCTGGATCTTGCGCTTCACCGCGACGAAGACCTTGACCATCTTCATGACGCCGGGGGGCAACTCGTCGCCGCGCTGCAGCTTCTCGACCTTGTCGAGGAAGCGCTGCTCCAGGCGCTTCTTCGACTCGTCGTACTGCTTCTGCATCGCTTCCATCTCGGTCATGAGACGGTCGTCGATGACGGCGAACTGCCACCATTGCGAGCGCGGATACTCATTGATGAGCTCACGCGTCAGCGTGGTCTCCTTCTTGAACCCCTTCGGTCCGGCGATCGGGGCCTGCCCCACCAGCACGCCGGACAGGCGCGCATAGGTGTTGCGGTCGAGGATGGCCTGCTCGTCGTCGCGATCCTTGGCGAGACGCTCGATCTCCTCGCGCTCGATAGCCTGGGCGCGCTCGTCCTTGTCGACGCCGTGGCGGTTGAACACCCGCACCTCGACGATCGTGCCGGTAACGCCCGGCGGCACCCGCAGCGAGGTGTCGCGTACGTCAGAGGCCTTCTCGCCGAAGATGGCGCGCAGGAGCTTCTCCTCCGGCGTCATCGGGCTCTCGCCCTTCGGGGTGATCTTGCCGCACAGGATGTCGCCCGCGTGGACCTCGGCGCCGATATAGACGATGCCCGCCTCGTCGAGGTTCTTCAGCGCTTCTTCCGAGACGTTGGGGATGTCGCGGGTGATCTCCTCCGGACCGAGCTTGGTGTCTCGGGCCATCACCTCGAATTCCTCGATGTGGATCGAGGTGAACACGTCATCCTTCACGATCCGCTCGGAGAGCAGGATCGAGTCCTCGAAGTTGTAGCCATTCCACGGCATGAACGCGACGAGCACGTTGCGGCCCAGTGCCAGCTCGCCGAATTCCGTCGAGGGGCCGTCGGCGATGATCTCGCCCTTCTTCACGGCCTCGCCGACACGCACCAGCGGCTTCTGCGTGATGCAGGTCGACTGGTTGGAGCGCTGGAACTTCTGGAGGCGGTAGATGTCCACCCCCGGCTTCGTCGCATCCGCTTCTTCGGTCGCTCTGATCACGATACGGGTCGCGTCGACCTGGTCGACGATGCCCGACCGGCGCGCACCGATGGCGGCCCCGGAATCGCGAGCGACCACGGCTTCCATGCCGGTGCCGACGAACGGCGCGTCGGCGCGAACCAGCGGCACCGCCTGGCGCTGCATGTTCGAGCCCATCAGGGCGCGGTTCGCGTCGTCGTTCTCGAGGAACGGAATCAGCGCAGCGGCGACCGAGACGAGCTGCTTCGGCGACACGTCCATGAGGTCGACGCGGTCGGGCGCCACCACGATGACGTCACCGGCCCGGCGGCAGACCACAAGGTCTTCCGTGAGCTTGAAGTTCTCGTCCATCTGGGCGTTGGCCTGGGCGACGAAGTACTTCGCCTCCTCCATCGCCGACAGATAGGACACCTCGGTGGTGACGACTCCGTCTTTCACCCGGCGGAACGGCGTCTCGATGAAGCCGTACTTGTTGACGCGCGCGAAGGTCGCCAGCGAGTTGATGAGACCGATATTGGGGCCTTCCGGCGTCTCGATCGGGCAGATGCGGCCGTAATGCGTCGGGTGGACATCGCGCACTTCGAAGCCGGCGCGTTCGCGGGTGAGACCGCCGGGGCCGAGCGCCGAGAGGCGGCGCTTGTGCGTCACTTCCGAGAGCGGATTGGTCTGGTCCATGAACTGCGAGAGCTGCGACGAGCCGAAGAACTCGCGCACCGCCGCCGCCGCTGGCTTGGCGTTGATGAGGTCCTGCGGCATCACCGTGTCGATATCGACCGAGGACATCCGCTCCTTGATCGCGCGCTCCATGCGGAGCAGGCCGAGGCGGTACTGGTTCTCCATGAGCTCGCCGACCGAGCGCACCCGGCGGTTGCCGAGGTGGTCGATGTCGTCGATCTCGCCCTTGCCGTCGCGCAGATCCACCAGCGCCTTGACGACCGCGAGCATGTCCTCGCGGCGCAGCGTGCGCACGGTGTCCTCGGCGTCGAGGTCGAGGCGCATGTTCATCTTCACGCGGCCGACCGCCGAGAGGTCGTAGCGCTCGGAATCGAAGAACAGCGAGTGGAACATCGCCTCCGCCGTGTCGAGCGTCGGCGGCTCGCCCGGCCGCATGACCCGGTAGATGTCGAACAGCGCGCCCTCTCGGGACGAGT
The DNA here is from genome assembly GCF_964251405.1 of uncultured Methylobacterium sp. GTDB lineage: Bacteria > Pseudomonadota > Alphaproteobacteria > Rhizobiales > Beijerinckiaceae > Methylobacterium. The sequence continues at coordinate 7,758 of NZ_CAXUJR010000112.1, read as the reverse complement.
TCTTGTCGACCGCGAGCGTGTTGCGGATGTAGGGGCCAACATTGACGTGGTCGATGTCGAGGAGCGGGAGTTCGGTGATTCCGACCTCCTCGAACGTCTTCAGGAGCTTGTCGGAGATCTCGTCGCCGGCCTCGGCCCAGATCTCGCCGGTCTTCGGGTTGACGAGATCCTCGGCGATGTACTGGCCGATCAGGTCCTCGTCGGCGGCCTTCAGGAAGTTGACGCCGCGCTCGGCGATCTGCTTCGCGTTGCGGGCATTCAGCTTCTTGCCAGCCTCGAGCACGACCTCGCCCGATTCCGCATCGACGAGGTCGACGGAGGCCTTGAAGCCCTTGAGGCGTTCGGCGTCGTAGGGCACGCGCCAGTCGGCGCCGTCGCGATCATAGGTGACGCGGTTGTAGAAGGTCGACAGGATCTCCTCGCCGTCGAGGCCGAGCGCGAACAGCAGCGACGTCGCCGGCAGCTTGCGCTTTCGATCGATGCGGACATGCACGATGTCCTTGGCGTCGAATTCGACGTCAAGCCAGGAGCCGCGATACGGGATGATGCGAGCGGCGAACAGCAGCTTGCCCGACGAGTGGGTCTTGCCCTTGTCGTGGTCGAAGAACACGCCCGGCGAACGGTGCATCTGCGAGACGATGACGCGCTCGGTGCCGTTGACGATGAAGGTGCCGTTCTCCGTCATCAGGGGCATGTCGCCCATGTAGACGTCTTGCTCCTTGATGTCCTTGACGGACTTCGCGCCGGTATCCGGGTCAACGTCGAACACGATCAGGCGCAGCGTCACCTTGAGCGGTGCCGCGAACGTGATGCCACGCTGGCGGCACTCGTCGACGTCATATTTCGGCTGTTCGAACGTGTACTTGACGAATTCGAGGAGCGCGGTCGCCGAGAAGTCGGAGATCGGGAAGACCGACTTGAACACGGTCTGCAGGCCCTCGTCGCCGCGGCCGCCCTCCGGTTCGTCCATGATCAGGAACTGGTCGTAGGATGCCTTCTGAACCTCGATGAGGTTCGGCATCTCCGCCACTTCCTTGATCTTTCCGAAGAACTTCCGAATGCGCTTGCGACCGACCAGCGTATTGGCCATGTGTGACCTCGCTCCACCATTCCAGCGTAGGGTGCCCGGGGAAGGCCATCAGCCTCCCGCCGCCAGGCGCTGGAACCCGTCCCGCCGGACGAGCCCACCCGAATTGATCTCGTCGCACCCGTCCCAGGGCACATCGGCCGCCGGAAGCGACCTTAGCCCGCGGGTGTGAACCCGCGGGCCTTGGGGGCCGGCAGGCCCGTAGTGGACCTGCCGGAAGCGTCGAGCCTGATCTGGCCCGGCAATCGTCTTACTTGAGCTCGACCTTGGCGCCGGCCTTCTCGAGCTGCGCCTTGATCTTCTCGGCCTCGTCCTTGGTCACGGACTCCTTGACGGCCTTCGGAGCGGCTTCGACCAGATCCTTGGCTTCCTTCAGGCCGAGGCCGGTGATCGCGCGGACCTCCTTGATGACCTCGATCTTCTTGTCGCCAGCGCCGGCGAGCATGACCGTGAACTCGGTCTGCTCCTCGACGACGGCAGCGGCAGCCGCCGGTCCGGCGGCAACCGCGACGGCGGCAGCGGCCGAGACGCCCCACTTCTCTTCGAGCATCTTGGCGAGGTCGGCGGCCTCGAGAACGGTGAGCGACGACAGGTCGTCGACGAGCTTGGCAAGATCAGCCATGGTTCAGTTCCTTGCAGTCTGTCGGTTTGAACGGATCGGTTTGACGATGAGGGAAGCGCACTTCAGGCCGCTTCGTCCTTGGTGGCATAGGCCCCGAACACGCGGGCGAGCTTGGCCGCCGGTGCGTTGACGACCTGGGCGATCTTGGTCGCGGGAGCCTGGATGAGGCCCACGATCTTGGCGCGCAGTTCGTCGAGGGATGGGAGTGAGGCGAGCGCCTTCACACCATCCGGGTTCAGGGCAGTCGTTCCCATGGCGCCGCCGAGGATGACGAGCTTGTCGTTACCCTTGGCGAAATCCACCGCTACCTTGGCAGCCGCGACCGGGTCGCTCGAATAGGCGAGCAGGGTCGGACCCTTCAGGAGGGGCTTGATGGAGGCGACGTCCGTGCCATCGAGAGCGATGTTGGCGATGCGGTTCTTGGTGACCTTCACGGTGGCACCGGCCAGCTTCATCTGCGACCGCAGCTTCTGCATCTCGGCGACCGTGAGGCCCTTGTAGTGGGCCACGACGACGACGGCGGTGTTCGTAAACACGCCGTTGAGCGTCGAGACGAGATCAGCTTTGGCTGTCCTGTCCACTGGGGCTCTCTCCGGTTGGCGGGTCCCTGCGAGAGGGGCCGCCGGTTGCACATGCCGCCCGGGACGGAACTCGACTGAAACGACAGCCGGAACGCCCTGGACGACGCTTCACGGCCCTGTCCCCTGGAGTCCGCCGATATGGTGGACGACACGGGCGAGATGGTTCAAACCGACGCCTCTCAGCTCTGCGCATCGCAGCGAAGGGAGGATGTTGAATTCGGTCTTCCCCGTCTGTGCAGGCTGACGGATTAAGCCGGTCACCCGGCGCCTGCAGTCTCGGACAGGACATGGCCGGACGAAGCCCCGAGACGCTTGACGCTCCTCGGAACCCTCCAGCCATTACCACTCGATCGCTCGAGCGATATCTCAAACGGAATACGACCGATCGGCCGATTCCTTTCTTGGTATGAAAACGTTGAGAGGGGTCTATAGAGCCTCGCACGTCGCATGCCAAGGGGGCGACGACGACAATTGCGTCGCAGGGGAACGATTTGGCTTGACGCCTTTTGCTCGATCGCCCTGACCCGGAAAGGGACTTGCCGCCTAAGTCGGCAGGAACCTGCGCGCCGCCTGCCACCACGGTTTGCGTTCGGCCCGCTTCTGGTCGGCTTTGGCAGCGTAGAACGAAGCGTTGTGCTCGCCGCGAAGGGCCTCGCGGGTGAAGCGGATGAGGTGGTGGGCGACGAAACCCATGTTGAAGACCGCCTCGATCTGCCCGCGCTTCAGGGCATGACCCGCCGCGCGCCAGAACACCCGGCGGTAATCCGACATCAGCCCGACCCGGAGCGCGATGTTGAACCCGAGGATGAGTCCGCGCCGTAGATTGGTCCGTGTCAGCTTGCCCTTCATCGGCGTCTTGATGCGGTTCGGATAGGTCACCTCGACCTGGTGGCGGAAGCGCTCGAACAGGTGGGCGGGTTCGTAGGCATGGGCGATGGCTCGGCGCCAGCTCGCCACCACGTCGTCGTGCGGTCGCTTGAACAGGACGTTGGACTCGAGCGCGGCGTCGTGGACGAGGCGCCCCTCGCGGATGAGTCGATCCCACAGAGGCGTCTTGGGCAGCGCTTGCAGCAGATTCATCGTCAGGACCGGCACCGCCGACTTGTCGATGAAATCGATCAGCTTCTGCTCGGAACTGTCACTCTCCGTATCGAGCCCGAGGATGATGCCCGACGTGACCTCCAAACCGTAGCTGTTGAGCGTCTCGATCGCCTCGTACATCGGCACGGCGGCGTTGTGCTTCTTGTCGATCCCGGCGAGCGCGTCCTCTTCCGGCGTCTCGATGCCCACGAAGACCGTCATGAAGTTGGCCTGCCGCATCAGCTCGAGGATGTCGGGCTGCTTGGCCATGTTCAGGGTCGCCTCGCAGGCGAACTGAAGCGGGAAGTGGTTCTTCTTCTGCCACTCCACGAGGTGGGGCAGCATGTCCTTCGTCGCCTTGCGGTTGCCGATGAAGTTGTCGTCGACGAAGTAGACCACCGCCGGGTGGCCAGGCTGTGCGATGATGGCGTCGAGCTCGGCGCACATCTGCTCAGGGGTCTTCAGCCGAGGCTGCCGGCCGTAGAGCTGCGGGATGTCGCAGAACTCGCAGCGGTAGGGGCAGCCCGACGAGAATTGCAGCGAGCCGATGAGATAGCGCTTGAGGGGCGCCGCCTCGTAGGCCGGCGACGGGAAGTCGGAGAGCGGCAGCCGTTCCTTGGTCTCAAGCCGTACCTGGGTTGGCGGGATCGACAGGTCGCGGTCGAGAATGTCGACGAGTTGGTCGGTGGCGTCGCCGATCTCGCCGACATGGAGATAGTCGAATTCGGGATATTCCTCGGGCGCCCCGGAAACCGAGGGACCGCCGAGCACCGTCACCCTGCCGGCCTCATGCGCACGGGCATAGATGTCACGGATCTGAGGAGCCTGGATGTGCATGCCCGACACGAACACCGCGTCGGCCCAGGCGAAATCCTCAGCCCCGGCCCGCTTGATGTTCTCGTCGACGAAACGGCACTCCCAGGTCTCGGGCATATAGGCCGCGATGAGGAGAAGCCCCTGGGGCGGCATGAACGCCTTCACGCCGCCCATCAAGGGGTAGGCGTGGGCGAAGGTCCCGAAGGACGGCGTGTAGGCGGGAAAGACGCAGAGGATGCGTCGGCGGGACAGGACCGGGAGGGTGCATCGCATGGCAGCGTATCTAGCACAGGCTGAGCCCGAATCGTCCCCCTGCTTCTGTTCGATCACGCCGATTTTTGTCGCGCTCTCTCCCGCGAGGCGTGCCGGAGAGGCAGCGAGCCTCCTCAGCGAAGGCCGTCGTTCCAAATGAGAATGCCCAGCCACATGGGCCGGGCGTTCTCGATCAATGCAACTTGAATCGGCTCAGGCGGTGAGAACGCTCGCCGGCTCCACCTTCACGCCCGGACCCATCGACGAGGTCACGGCGACGCGTTGGATGTAGGTGCCCTTGGCACCGGCGGGCTTCGCCTTGGCCACGGCATCCGCGAACGCCTTGATGTTCTCGACGAGCTTCTCGACGTCGAACGAGACCTTCCCGATGCCGGCATGGACGATGCCGGCCTTCTCGACGCGGAACTCCACCGAGCCGCCCTTGGCGCCGGCGACGGCGCCCTTCACGTCCATGGTGACGGTGCCGACCTTCGGGTTCGGCATCAGGCCGCGGGGGCCCAGCACCTTACCGAGACGACCAACGAGGGGCATCATGTCCGGGGTCGCGATGCAGCGGTCGAACTCGATCTTGCCGCTCTGGACGATCTCGAGGAGGTCCTCCGCGCCGACGATGTCGGCGCCGGCGGCGCGGGCGTCGTCGGCCTTGGCGCCGCGGGCGAACACCGCCACCCGCACGGTCCGGCCGGAGCCGTTGGGCAGGTTGCAGACGCCGCGGACCATCTGGTCGGCGTGGCGCGGGTCGACGCCGAGGTTCATCGAGACCTCGACGGTCTCGTCGAACTTGGCGCTGGCCTTGTCCTTCACGAGCTTGATCGCTTCATCGATCGTGTAAAGCTTGAGCGCGTCGATGCCCTCGCGGGCGGCGCGGATACGCTTGCCTTCGTGTGCCATTGTGCCCTCCCCTTAAGCGACGACGTCGAGGCCCATGGCCCGCGCGGAGCCACGGATCATGGCGACGGCGGCATCCACCGAGTCGCAGTTCAGGTCGGGCATCTTCCGCTCGGCGATCTCGCGAAGCTGCGCCTCCGTGACCTTGCCGACGTTCGGGCCCTTGCCTGGCGTCTTGGAGCCAGAGGCCGGCTTCTTGCCGATCTTCAGGCCGGCGGCCTTCTTCAGGAAGAAGGTGACCGGAGGCTGCTTCATCTCGAAGGTGAAGGACCGGTCCTGGTAGGCCGTGATGACGACCGGGATCGGGGTGCCCTTCTCGATCTGCGCGGTCTTCGCATTGAAGGCCTTGCAGAATTCCATGATGTTGAGGCCGCGCTGACCGAGCGCGGGACCGATGGGCGGCGACGGATTGGCCGCGCCGGCGGGGACCTGAAGCTTCACGTAGCCCGTGATCTTCTTCGCCATAGGGACTGCTCCCACAGAAAAGTCCGCCGCCCGGCTGCCTCAGCACGGTCGGTTCGGACGGTTGCAGATCGCGGTGCGGCCCGTGGACCCCGGCGGCGAACCGGGCGGGCCTCCCGCGTGTGATGGACGAATAGTTGGTAGCGAGCAGAAGGCCGTAACCTTCGCTGTTCGCTGCTCCCTATCCGCTCCTACGTCAGGCCTTCTCGACCTGGGCGTATTCCAGTTCCACCGGCGTGGCGCGGCCGAAGATCGAGACGGCGACCTTGAGGCGCGAGCGGGCCTCGTCGATCTCCTCGACGGTGCCGTTGAACGATGCGAACGGACCGTCGGCGACGCGGACGATCTCGCCGATCTCGAAGGAGATCGAGGGCTTCGGGCGGTCGACGCCCTCGGCGACCTGCCCCTTGATCCGCTCGGCCTCTGAATCGGGGATCGGCACCGGCTTCGACTTGTCCGCGCCGAGGAAGCCCGTGACCTTGGGCGTGTTCTTGATGAGGTGGTAGACCTCGTCGGTGAGGTCGCACTTCACCAGAACGTAGCCGGGGAAGAACTTGCGCTCGGCATCGACCTTGCGGCCGCGACGAACCTCGACGACCTTCTCGGTCGGCACCATGACCTCATCGAAGAGTTCGATCAGCCCACGCTGGGCCGCCTGGTCCTTGATGGACTGCGCAACCTTGTTCTCGAAATTCGAGTAGGCGTGGACGATGTACCAGCGCTTCGACACGGTTCTCACCAAATCCTGACGTCGGTCGGCCCCGGCGCCAAGCGCCGGGCGGGCCGAGGAATGCTTAGGCCCCGACCCCGAGGATCAGGGTCACGAGGTAGCGGAGGACCTGATCGACCAGGGTGAAGAAGATGCTCGCCACGACGACCATGATGAAGACCATCACGGTCGTGACCACGGTCTCCTTGCGGGTCGGCCACGTGACCTTGCGGCCCTCGTCGCGAACCTGGGCGAGAAATTCGAACGGCCCGACGCGCTTGGGCGCGGGTCGCGCCGGCGGGGTCGCGCGGGGCGGCGTCGGCGTCGACGGACCGCGAGACGATCCTCGCACCGGCTCGATCTTCTTCGTCGCTTCGTTCGATGCCATGGCGCTAACAACAGGGGAGATCGGGCCGGGAATTGAAGAACGTGCTGACAGGGGCACTGGTCGAAGCCCGCAGCGGCAGCATTCATCGATCTCGGAGTGCGACCGCTCTAGCGCAAGTCTCGTCACTTGTCGACTAGGCGGAAAACGTCTGGCTTGCCGGGCCCTTGGGCTGGTCGATGCGCATCCAGGGCAGCGGCCGAACTGTTAGATAACCGAACTGGCAGGAGTGGAGGGACTCGAACCCGCAACCTCCGGTTTTGGAGACCGGCGCTCTGACCAGTTGAGCTACACTCCTACGCGCGAGGCTCCATGCCCCATACCTGCAACGGGCGCAAGAGACTCGCGGCGCGGGGCGACGAAATTTGGTGTTCTCTAGCGGCCGTGTTCGGCGAGTTCGGGGCTGTTCAGGGGACGGACGCCTTGCTTCGAGTAAGAGAACAGCTCCGGGCTTCGGCTATAGGGGCCCTTGCTCGCATATGAGGCAACGGTGTTTGCGAGCCGCGCTTTTCCCGCGGCATCGGACGACCAGGCGATGAGGATATCGCGTGTGGGGACGGCGGCAATGATGCTCGGTGTCCCGCCAGCGCGAGAGCTGTCGAATGCAGGAGGCTGCGCCGGGACGGCCTAAATCGCCGAATCGAAACCATGAGATCGCCTTTCGGCTTGCAACTCACGGTTAGAGAATGATTAAGCCGACAACCCGTCAGGTCGAGCTGTCGGCTTAAGTATGGAGATGCGGCCCAGGCGACGCCGGTGTGCCTGATCGGCACCGGCGTCGCGTCTCAGGTGGGGCGCTCAGTCGTTGATGGCAGCGACGACGCCGGCTCCGACGGTTCTGCCACCTTCACGGAT
>NZ_CAXUJR010000111.1:0-10846 GCF_964251405.1 uncultured Methylobacterium sp. | reverse complement strand
TGTTGTCGCGTTCAGAATAGGAATTCGGTCGGATGGCCGGCGTCGAAGACACAGCGCAAGCCGGTCCCCCTGCCACCGCCAACGAGAAGATTCCGGCACAAGGCCGTCCCTTCTCGTTCTATCTCGGTGTCTTCGCGCTCGTTCTCACCCTGCCTCTGATCGCCATCATCATCTTCGTGACGAACCGCTATGTCGGGTCCGAGCGGATGCGGCTCGAGGCAGTCTCGATCGAGGCCAACATCGATCTCGGCCTCGCCGTCGAGCGCGACCTCATCGCGCTCATCGCCGCCCTGCGGGCTCTGGCGGCCTCGCCCGCCCTCCTCGACGACCTGCCACGCTTCCGCCTGCAGGCACGGGAGGCGATGGCCGGACGCCAGGGCGACCTTTTCCTCCTCGATGCGAGTGGCCGGGACCGGCTTCACGACGAGAGCCCGCCGCTCCCGGCCGATTACCTCACTGCCCTGCGCCGACGGCTGGAAATCGGCTCCGGGCCGGAGATCTCCGACCTGCTGCCCGAGTTGCACGGACGCGGACGCCAGGTCGCTGTCTCGGTGATCGCCTCGGGACCGGCGACGCGGCCCGCTGCCCTCGTCTTCGCGATCCGCCCTTCGCATTTCGCGGACCTGCTGCAGAGTCCGGGGCTCCTGCCGCCCCATCGCGGATCGCTCGTCGACCGATCGGGTGTCCTGATCGCGCGGACGTTGCAGAGCGAGAGCTACGTCGGCCGTACGGTCCCGGGAATCGGGGCGACGACGAGCGCCTACGGCTCCCTCGATGCGATGGACGTGGAGGGTGTCGCGGTCCGGCAGTATTATCGTCGCTCGCCGATCTCGGGCTGGTTCATCCTCAGTTCCGTCTCGTACACGGCCCTGCAGAGCTCGCTGCGTCAGTCCCTGTGGCTGCTTGTTGCCGTGGCGGTCTCATTGCTCCTCACCGCGTGCCCCTGTGCGCTGTTCCTGATGCGCCGGATGCAGTCGGCCGCGCAGATCACGCTGGAGGCCGCGCGCGGGCTCGGGCAGGGCGAACGCATCACCTATCGCAGCACAGGCGTGGCCGAGGCCGACATGGTCAGCCAGACGCTGGCGGACGCCTCGGCACGCCTGCACGAGCAGGCGGAGAGGCTGCGCAACAGCAACGTCGAGCTCGAGCGCCGGGTGGCCGAGAGGACGCACGAACTCGCAGAGAGCCACGCCCTGACGCAGAGCATCCTGGAGAACACACCGGATACCGTGAAGCTGCTCGATGCGTCGGGCAGGATCATCTTCACGAACGAGCGTTGCACGCATCGCGCCGGATCGGACGCGATGATCGAGGGGAAGCGTTGGACCGATTTCTGGCCCGGTGAGGGAGGCCTGACCGCCCGCCAGGCCATCGTGGTCGCGCAGCGCGGCGCCTCCAGCCGGTTTACGGCTTGGCGCGGCCGCAAGGGGACCGACGAGACATGGCTCGACGTCCTCGTTACCCCGATGCTCGACGCCCGCGGGATGACGCAACGCATCCTGGCCATCTCGCGCGACATCACGGCCCAGCATCACCACGACGAGGAGCTACGGATCGCTAAGGAGAGGGCCGAGGCGGCCTCGATCGCCAAGGCGGAGTTCCTGGCCAACATGAGCCACGAACTGCGCACGCCCCTCAACGGGATCCTCGGCTACGCCGACCTGCTGGCCTCCGACCGCGATCTCATGCCGGTCCAGCGCCACCGGGTCGTTCGGATCCAGGACGCGGCCGGTGCTCTCCTGTCGATCGTCAACGACATTCTCGATCTCGCCAAGATCGAGGCGGGCGACATGGCTCTCCATTCGCGGCCGTTCTCGCTTGCCGGGCTTCTCGAAGATGCCACCGCGCTCGTCCTGCCGATGGCCACCGCCAAGGCCGTCTCCCTCGACCTCGCGATCGACGAGCGTCTGCCCGCCTCGCTCTTCGGCGACCCGGAACGGTTGCGGCAGGTCGTGCTCAACCTCCTCGGCAACGCCATCAAGTTCACCGACAGCGGCAGCATTCACCTCGGCGTGGCGGTCGAGGCGGTCGAGGCAGGCGGATGCCGCTTCAGCCTCTCGGTCCGCGACACGGGCATCGGCATTCCGGCCGAGCGCCAGCACCTCCTGTTTCAGCGCTTCTCGCAGGTCGACGCCTCGAACGAGCGTCGCTTCGGCGGCACCGGCCTCGGCCTTGCGATCTCGCACCACCTCATCGAGCAGATGGGCGGCCGCATCACGGTCGAGAGCGTGGTCGGCCAGGGCTCCACCTTCCGGCTCAGCCTCGACCTGCCGGTGGTGGAGGAGCAGCCGCCGCTGCCCGAGGAGGCGCCGCTCTCCTGCAACGTCTTTGAGGCCCATGTGCTCGTGGTGGAGGACGTCTCCCTCAACCGGGATCTGCTGGGCGAATTGCTGAAGGCCCTCGGCTGCCGGGTGGACCTCGTCTCCTCTGGCGAGGCCGCCATCCAGGCCGTGCAGGAGGCCGCCTACGACCTCGTCCTGATGGACGAGCAGATGCCCGAGATGAGCGGCACGGCGACCACCCGGATCATCCGCGGCCTCGATCATCCCGCCAGCGACGTCCCTATCGTCGCCTGTTCGGCCGACGTGTTCTCGCATCAGGTGCGCCGCTTCGAGGAGGCGGGCATGAACGGCCATGTCGGCAAGCCCCTGACCCAGGCGGTGCTCGCCAAGGTGCTGATCCGCCACGCCTTCCGGCTTCGAACGCCACGCGCCGACAGCCTGGGCGTTGGGCCCGCTGCCGGCATGGACGGCGACGTCTCCGCCCGATCCTGGCTTCCCGACGACCGCCTCGACACCGCCCTCGCCGAGCTGCGGCGGGACCTCGCGACCCTTGCGGCGGACATCGCCAGCCACGGCACCGCGGGCAGGACGGCCGCCGGCGCCCACGCGGTGATCTCCACGGCTTGCATCCTCGACTTCCCCGGACTCGGGCGTGCCTGCCAGGCCTTCGAAGTGGCCTGCCGCTCCGGCGACGGGCAGGAGGCCGCGACCGCAGACCTGCGCCGGGCCATCGATGGCACGGTGGCGCAGATCGACGAGCTTCGGCGCGCTCGCGAGGCGGAGACGAGCACGCAGCACCGGTTCATGGGCGGCCTGCCGGCCCCGATCTTCGAGCCGGCTATCCGCGGATACGGTTTCGACGACGCGACGACCATCAGGTGATCGACGATGAACCACGACGCTTCCATTGCGCTGATCGCCGACGATCACGAGCTCTTCCGGGCGGGGCTTTCCTCCCTGCTGAAGCGGGATTGCGGTTTCTCCTCGGTGATCGAGGCTGGCTCCCTCGACGCCGCGATGCAGGCCCTCGGTGAGAATCCCGCCATCACCTTCGCATCGTTCGACCTCGCGATGCCGGGTGTCGAGAACGCCCTCAGCCTACGCAGCGTGCGCGAGGTTTTTCCCCACGTGCGTGTCGCAGTGGTCTCGGGTTCGGGCGGGCGCGACGATATCTTCCTTGCGCTGCAGGCGGGGCTGCACGGCTACGTGCCGAAGACCCTCGGTATCGCCGACATCGTCCTGGCCTTTCAGAAGATCATCAAGGGCGAGATCTTCGTGCCCCCGTTCGTCGCGGATCTGCCGCAGCAGGGCGAGATGCCCGCGGGTACCGAATTCGCCCCCCTGCCCGAGTCGAGCACGAAGCTGACGCCGCGGCAGAACGACGTCCTGCGCCTGATCCGCTGCGGCAAGTCGAACAAGGAGATCGCCCGCTCGCTCAACCTCACGGAGAGCACCGTGAAAGTCCACGCGGTCGCTCTCTACCGTGCCCTCGGCGTGCACAACCGCTACGGCGCGGCGCGCATCATCGATCGGCCATGAGGGCGCCTGCCCGTCGCAGGCAGCGATGTTCGGAGCGTTTTCGTACCCCACCCGGCATCCGGCCTGTGTGGCCAGGGCTCTCGTCGCGCCGCTGCTACTGCCGTGGAGCGAGGCGTTGCAGTGCAGTGCCCAAGCCGGCTGCGGCTGCCTTCCGGTTGACGATGCCCTCCTTCAGGGTCACCCGCTCCAGTTGGTCGATCGCATCGAGCAGGACCTGAAGCATCGGCTGAACGCCGTCCTGTGCATCCTCGGGCTGCGACTCGGCGAGCTTCACCGCGGCGATCAGGACGTTGTCTCGCTCGTCCTCGATCCGAGGATCCCGTTCGACATGGCCCCGGACCGTCTCGTCGAACGCCTTCAGCACGGCCATCGGCAGGGCATCCTTCCCATGGCCTCCCGTGAAGCTCATCGCCCTCCGGCGGGCATCCTGGGCCGCGGACCTGACATTCTCGGCGAGCTTGGCTTGCGTCACGATCATTCCACCCCTGAACTCGACGGCCGCCTGGATCGTCATGCCGGGCCGGGCGGGCTGCCGAACCTGTTCCGGTCACCGGCCTTCAGGCCAGCCAAACGCGCAGGCGGGCGACGGCCTCGCCGCAATCCTCGGCACTCCCGGCGAACGAGAAGCGAACGTGATGTCCGCCCTCGACCGGATCGAAGTCGAGGCCCGGCGTGGCCGCGACGCCGGCCTCGTCGAGCATGCGCCGACAGAAGGCGGCCGCGTCGTCGGTGAGGGCCGAGACGTCGGCATAGAGGTAGAAGGCGCCGTCGGCCGGATGCATGCGCCCGAGGCCGAGGCGAGGGAAGGCATCAAGAAGGATCTCCCGATTCGCGCCGTAGCCGGCGCGGGTGGCCTCGACCTCCTCCACCGCGTCGAAGGCCGCCAGGGCCGCCACCTGCGACAGGTAGGGTGCGGAGATATAGAGGTTCTGCGCCAGCCGCTCGATGGGCCGCACCAGGGCCTCGGGCACCACCATCCAGCCGACGCGCCAGCCGGTCATCGACCAGGTCTTCGAGAACGAGTTGATGATCACGGCATCGGGAGCGGTGCGCAGGGCGGTGTCCGTGGGCACGCCATACGCGAGGCCGTGGTAGATCTCGTCGGAGATGAACGAGATTCCGAGTTCCCGAGCCGTCCGGGCGAGGTCCGCCAGACGGTCCGGCGCGATCACGGTGCCGGAGGGGTTGGCCGGGCTCATCACCAGAAGGCCGCAGAGCGGGCCCGTCGCATGGAGGGCCCGCACGCCCTCCCCCGTCGGCGCGAACCGGTCCTCGGCGTGCAAACGCAGCGGCACCGGCACGAGGTCGAGGGCGTTCAGGATGCTGCGATAGGCGGGATAGCCCGGCTCCGGCACCGCCACCCGTGCGCCGGCATCGAACAGGCTCAGGAAGGCGAGAACGAAGCCGGCCGACGAGCCCGTCGTGACGACGACGCGCTCCGGCGCGACGGTGACTCCGTAGGTCTCCCGGTAATGGCGGGCGATGCGCTCGCGCAACGCGGCGAGGCCCAGGGCTTCGGTATAGGGAAGCCGGCCGCCATCCAGCGCATGGCGGGCTGCCGCGATCACCGCACGCGGCGCTGGTCCCGAGGGCTGGCCGACCTCCATGTGGATCACGTGGCTGCCCGAGCGCTCCTTGGCGGTGGCGGCGCTCATCACGTCCATGGCGAGGAACGGTGCCACGCGGGCCGCGCGCAGGGAGTGGGCGCGGGCGATCACGGCATCAGGTCGGGAGAAGGCTGTCATGCCTCCCTCATCGCGCCGTTTCCGGCGCGATCCAAGTCCTTCTGTACTCCAAGTCCGGACGGAGACGCCTCGACACATGATTTGACCGGGCGCCGCGAAAACGCCTAACCCCGGGGCTACCGACGCACCCAAAGGCGACGCGCCATGCCGTCCGCCGCGACAAGACGCCGAGGATCCATGACGCTGACCCGCTCCCTGCTTGCCGTCCTCGCCGTCGCGGGTCCGCTCCTCGGCCTCACCGGCGCACACGCCCAGACGACGCCCCAGGGCGCTCCGGCCGTTTTCAACGAGGGCCAGCGGCAGGCCATCGAGGCGATCATCAAGGATTACCTCGTCAAGAACCCGGACGTCCTTCAGGAAGCGATCGCCGAGGGCGAGCGCCGCGCCCAGGAGACGCAGAGGCTGGCCCAGGGCGCGGCCCTCAAGGAATCGCGCGAAGCCCTGATCAACTCGCCGCACAGCGTCGTGGCCGGCAATCCAAACGGCGACGTCACCCTGGTGGAGTTCTACGACTACAATTGCGGCTATTGCCGCAAGGCGCTCACCGACATCCAGACCCTGATCAAGTCGGATCCGAAGCTGCGGGTGGTCCTGAAGGACTTCCCCGTGCTCGGCGCCGAATCCCTGGAGGCCAGCAAGCTCTCGCTCGCGGCCAAGCAGCAGCTCAAGGGCGACAAGCTGTTCGAGTTCCACACCAAGCTGCTCGAGAGCAAGGGTCGGGTGAACGCCGAGAAGGCCCTGGCGGTCGCCAAGGAGATGGGTCTCGATACCGCGCGCCTGGCCAAGGACGCGCAGGGTGCCGAGGTGAAGGCGGCGCTCGCCGAGAATGTCGGTCTCGGCGACAAGCTCGGCCTCTCGGGTACGCCGGCCTTCATCATCGGCGACGAGATCATCCCCGGCGCCGTCGGCCTCGACCCGATCCGCAAGACCATCGCGGAGGTGCGCAAGTGCGGGCAGGCCAGTTGCTGAGCCGGATCTCCGGCGCCCCCGCCCTGTCGCGGCGCGGCGCTTTCGTTCAGCATCCGGCTCCCGTCCCCGCGAACGCGATCACACCGTCCCGTCCATGATTCCGATCCACGTCCTCAACGGGCCGAACCTCAACCTGCTCGGGACGCGGGAGCCGGGGATCTATGGCAGCGCCACCCTGGCCGACATCGAGCGCGACCTGCGCGCTCGCGCCGACGCGCTTGGAGTCGCCCTCGCCTTCCATCAGACCAACCACGAGGGCGAACTCGTCGGCCTCGTCCAGGCCGCCGGCGCGGCGGGCGCGGGCGTGCTGATCAACGCCGCCGCCTATACCCACACCTCGATCGCACTGCGCGACGCCATCGCGGGAAGCGGCGTCGTCGCCGTCGAGGTCCACCTCTCCAACGTCCATGCCCGCGAAGCCTTCCGGCACGTCTCCCTCATCGCCCCCGTCTGCGCCGGGGTGATCTGCGGGTTCGGACCCGACAGCTACGCGCTCGGCCTCGACGCCCTGGCGCGGCTTCTCGCAGGCCCCGCCGCCTCCGCCTCTCAAGACTGAGCCCAAGACCGACCCGATGTCCAAGAACGAACCTTTCGACCCCGAGCTCGTGCGCGCGCTCGCCAACCTCATCACCGAGACCGATCTCACCGAGATCGAGATCGAGAAGGGGGACCTGCGCATCCGCGTGGTGAGGCGAATCGAGCCGGTCCATGTCCAGGTCGCGGCTCCGGTCGCCGCGGCGCTGGCGCCTCCTCCGGCCCCGCAGCCGGTGGCGGGCCCCGGCGGCGAGCGCACGAAGGCGGCCGCCGCGCATCCGGGGGCCCTGCCGTCGCCGATGGTCGGCACCGCCTACCGGCGCCCCTCGCCCGAGGCCAAGCTGTTCGTCGATATCGGCTCGGTGGTGGCGGTGGGCGAGAAGCTCCTCCTCATCGAGGCGATGAAGACCTTCAACGAGATCGTCGCGCCGCGCGCCGGCACCGTCACGGCGATCTTCGTCGAGGACGGCCAGCCGGTCGAGTTCGGCGAACCCCTCCTCGTGATCGAGTGACGGCGGCCGCATGTTCGAGAAGATCCTGATCGCCAACCGCGGCGAGATCGCCCTGCGGATCCTGCGAGCGGCCAAGGAACTCGGCATCGCCACCGTGGCCGTGCATTCCACCGCCGATGCCGACGCGATGCACGTGCGGCTCGCCGACGAGAGCGTCTGCATCGGGCCGCCTGCCGCCCGCGACAGCTATCTCAACATTCCGTCGATCATCGCGGCTTGCGAGATCACGGGCGCCGACGCGGTCCATCCGGGCTACGGCTTCCTGTCTGAGAACGCGCGCTTTGCCGAGGTTCTCGGGCATCATGGCATCGGCTTCATCGGGCCGAAGGCCGAACATATCCGGATCATGGGCGACAAGATCGAGGCCAAGCGCACCGCCAAGCGCCTCGGCATCCCCTGCGTGCCGGGCTCGGAGGGTGGCATCACCGAGATGGACGAGGCCAGGCAGGTCGCCGCGGAAATCGGATATCCTGTCCTGGTCAAGGCAGCCTCCGGCGGCGGCGGGCGCGGCATGAAGGTGGCGCGCTCGGAGCCCGAATTGGAGGAGGCGCTGGACATGGCCCGCACCGAGGCCAAGGCGGCCTTCGGCGACGACGCGGTCTATCTCGAGAAGTACCTCACGAAGCCCCGCCATATCGAGGTCCAGGTCCTCGGCGACGGGCAGGGCAACGCCGTGCATCTCGCCGAGCGCGACTGCTCGCTGCAGCGCCGCCACCAGAAGGTCTGGGAGGAAGGCGGGTCGCCGGTGATCAACGAGACGGTGCGTGCCGAGATCGGCGGCATCTGCGCCCGCGCCATGCAGCAGCTCGGCTATCTCGGCGCCGGCACGGTGGAGTTCCTCTACGAGGACGGGCGCTTCTACTTCATCGAGATGAACACCCGCATCCAGGTCGAGCATCCGGTCACCGAGATGATCACCGGGATCGACCTCGTCAACGAGCAGATCAGGGTCGCGGCGGGGCTGCCGCTCTCGGTCACACAGGACGAGATCAAGGTCTCGGGCCACGCCATCGAATGCCGGATCAATGCCGAGCACCCGGCGACCTTCCGGCCCTCGCCGGGTCTCATCACCTATTTCCATCCTCCGGGCGGCCTCGGCGTGCGGGTCGATTCAGCCGTGTTCCATGGCTACCGCATCCCGCCGAACTACGATTCGCTGATCGGCAAGCTCATCGTGCACGGGCGCACCCGCAACGAGTGCCTGATGCGCCTGCGCCGGGCGCTGGACGAGTTCGTGGTCGATGGCGTCGACACCACCCTGCCCCTGTTCCGGACGCTGGTGCGCAACGCCGAGGTGCAGGCCGGCGATTACGACATCCATTGGCTGGAGCGCTTTCTCGAGGCGGGCGGGCTCGACGGCGCGGATGCGGCCTGAGCCCAGTCGGACGAGGGCGCGGATAGGGGCGTCATCCTGAGGCAACGAAGCTTATTGTCCCACCTTCCGGGGAACGAGCCGGGTGCGACGATCGTTCTTTTCCCATTGCCGGTGCAGGAGATCTTCGCGCGAGCGATATCGCTTCGTATTCCGTCGCCAGTGCTTGGAACCCAAGGACGACCCGTAATGCGCTTCTCCAGTCTCCTGCTCGCCGGTGCGGTGTTCGCTGCGACACCCGTGCTCGCCCAGTCGCCGTCGGGCAATGTGGGCCAGCCGGAGCGCGCCGTGCCGCAGGCCGGCAACACCACGAGCGGCCCGATCGACAATCCCTCGACCCGCGGCATGGCACCGAACCCCGGCCCTGCCGCTCCCTCGGCAGGTGGCAGCATGGGCGCGGCGGAATCGGCCAAGGGCGGCAATGCCGACCAGACCAACCGCACGGTCCCCAATACCGGCAACACCTCGGGCGGCCCGTCTCGCTGAGCCGATCGAGCCACCAACGTCGACGTGAAGACGGCCGGTCCCGAGAGGGGCCGGCCGTCTCGCTTTATGAGACCTACGGCATCGCTTCGCGAGCGCAGGATCGGCCTTCGGTCGAGTGAATGAGGACTGACGGGTCGGCGACCCGGTTTCGGCCCGGACATCGTCAGCTTCCCACGCCCATCACCGATCCGCCATCGACGCGGATGAAGGCTCCCGTGATGAAGCTCGCCTGCTCCGAGCACAGGAAGGCGACCATCGCGGCGACTTCCCGTGGCTCGCCACGGCGCTTGGCCACGATGCCGGGTCGCTCATCGTCGAGGGTCTGCCGGACGGCCTCGTCGAAGGAGATGCCCTTTTCCTCCGCCTTCTTGTCCATCTGGGCATCGGTCATCGGCGTCGCGATGAAGGCGGGCGCCACCGCGTTCACGAGGACGCCGTCCGGCCCATAGGCCTTCGAGAGGTTCTTGGCGAGGTTCGCGATTCCGGCCTTGGCAACGCAGTAAGGCATTTCTTCCACGTAGGGCTGCACCGCGTCTTCGGACGAGAAGAGCACGACCCGTCCCCACCCGGCCTCGCGCATCCCGGGGATGAAGGCGCGCGCCGTGCGCACGGCCGCCAGCAGGTCCGTCTGGATGGTCTGCAGCCAGTCCTCGTCGGTGAGGTCGAGGAAGTCCCCGGTCGAGCCGGTGATGCCGGCGGCGTTGACGAGGATCGTCGGGGCGCCGCCGAACGCCTTGTCGGCGAAGGCCTTCAGGACCGCGATGCCCTCGCCGGAACTGAGATCGGCCGCCACGGCCCTGACGTCGCCGAGAGCGGCCAGTTCCTTCGCGGCAGCCTGGACCTTTGCCTCATCGATATCCGTGAGGACGACCTTGACGTCCTCGTGCAGGAGATATTCGGCGGTCTTGAAGCCCATGCCGGAATCGCCGCCGGTGACGACGGCGATCCGTCCGCTGATCCCAAGATCCATCGTTGCGCTCCGGTTTGCCGAGGGAGTGAAAGGCTCATCCGGCCCTGCCGTCAGGCCGGAGACCGAAGAAGGCGATCCGATCTGCGCTCAGGCGGTCCGCATGCGTGAATGGGACCGCGTGCGACGCGCCCGCGTAGATCTCGAACCGTCGGAGACGGTCGGAATAGCCAGTGCGGCCGCAGACGGGGAAGGCAGCCGTCGCTCCGAAAAGCGAACGGTAACCCGAGATCTTCGCAACCGAAACCCTGGCCGCGAACGAATGTCCTGATGTCAGTTCGGGACGCCAGCCGGAAGCGACCATCCCGCGCTCGGGATGGCCGATCTCCAAGACGGCGACGAAGCCCTACGCCATCTGCTGCGTCTCCGCCCCACTATCGGGCCTGGCTGGGCCAAGAACCGGCTCCTCGCCCATGGGCTTGTTCAGGAACACGCTGAAC
>NZ_CAXUJR010000110.1:6819-11172 GCF_964251405.1 uncultured Methylobacterium sp. | reverse complement strand
CATGCTGCTTCAAGCTCGCGGCACGCTTGCGACAGAGCCACAAAGCCCAATGTCCCGGTGCTTCCGATCGTCGAGTGCGCCTCGCGTGCGAGGGTCTGCCGGTCCAGCATCGCCGCTCGACTTGCGACCCCGGCGAGCCGCTCGGACAGATCGCGTTGCAGCTTGCCCAGCAGTGACGCCATCGCCGTCGGGCCGACATCGCTCAAGAACCCCTCGTAGATGGTGCGATCCACGATGCATGCATCCGCCGCGTTGTCAGTCGCGGGGGAGGCCTGTCCGCCGATAGGCAGCGGGCTCCAACGTGCGACGACGGCGTGAAGCACGTCGCGCTGGAACGGTTTTCCGACGTGATCATCCATCCCGGCGGCACGGAACTGTGCCACCTGGGCCGGAAGGACATTCGCCGTCAGTGCGATGATGGGCACCCTCCCCTTGACGCCCGAGAGGGCGCGGATGTGCCGCGTCGCCGTGATGCCGTCCATCACCGGCATCTGCACGTCCATGAGCACGAGATCGAAGTCCCGCGCCAGGACTGCTGCGACGGCGGCGGCCCCATCGCCGGCAACCTCGACGCGGTGGCCGGCCCGCTCGAGGATCGAGCGAGCGAGCTCCTGGTTGATCTCTACGTCCTCGGCGAGGAGGATCGTCAGGCCGGTGGCGACAGTGGGCGGCGCAGCGACGGCCTCGCGCCACAGAAGCGCCTCGGTGCCGGGTTGCAGGCGCGCTGTGAACCAGAAGGTCGAGCCTTCGCCGATCGCGCTGTCGACGCCGATCTCGCCCGCCATGAGGGCGACGAGGCTCTTCGAGATCGCGAGTCCGAGGCCCGTTCCGCCGAAATCGCGCGTGATCGAACCGTCCACCTGGCTGAAGCGCTGGAACAGCCTGGCACGCTTGTCCTCGGGGATGCCGATGCCGGTATCGGTCACGGCGAAGTGGAGCCGGGTCTCGTCGGGCCCGGAGGCAAGCAGGCGGATCGTCAGCGTCACCTGCCCGCTCGCGGTGAACTTGATCGCATTGTTGAGGAGGTTGAGCAGGATCTGCCGGAGCCGGTTCTGGTCGCCGACAAGGACGGCCGGGATGCCCGGATCGACGTCGACCATGACGGAGAGGTGCTTGGCGTCGGCAAGCCCCTGCACGATCGAGACGGTGTTGGCGATCAGCGCCTCGACGCGGAAGGGCTCCGGGTCGAGCTCGACCTGCCCGGCCTCGATCTTGGAGAAGTCCAGAATGTCGTTGACCACCGTCAGCAAGGTCGTGCCCGAGTACTGGACGCGCTGAACATATTGGCGGGAGGTCGACCCGAGTTCCGGCTGATCCAGCAGCAGGTCCGAGTACCCGATGATGCCGTTGAGCGGCGTTCTGATCTCGTGGCTCATCGAGGCCAGGAAATCCGATTTTGCCTGACTCGCCTCTTCGGCCTGCTGCCGCGCCTCGTCGGCCTCGTGCGTCCGATCCGCCACACGCTGTGCGAGCGAGGCATTGAGATCTTCGAGTTCGTCGAAGGTGCGCTTCCGATCCTCGATGTCGGTGCTCGTGCCGACCCACTGGGCGATCGACCCGTCCGCCGCGCGGACCGGCTCGGCCCGGACGAGGAACCAACGATAGGCGCCGTCGAACCGTCGGATCCGGAACTCCGTTTCGTAGGGTGTTCCGGAACTGAGGGCGGCACTCCAGGCTCGACCAGCGCTCTGGGTATCGTCGGGATGAACGATGCTGCTCCACCCGGAGCCGATGAGATCGGCGAACGGTAGGCCGCTATAGGCCGGGACGTGGCCGTTCAGCCAGTAGAGTTCGCCATTGGGATTCGCTGCCCAGATCTGGTTCGGTACGGCCTCGGCGAAGACGCGAAACTGCTCCTGGCTACCCTGGAGGGCCAGCTCGGCCCGTCTTGCGCCGTTCGCCGCGGCGAAGGAGAGCCAGACGAACATCCCCGTGGTCGCGACCGCCAAGAGGGCGGGCGTGAAAAGCGGGTCGTAGAGCCCCAGCCTGACGCCCCCGAGGACGAGGAAGCCAGCCACGAACGGCAACACGACGGCCCAAGGCAGGAGCCGCGAGAGGACCGTGCGGGCGATGGGCAGGCCCACCAGGGGACGGTACCAGCCCTCGTCGGAACGTCTCAGCACAACCGCGAGAGACAGGACACAGAGGCCGGCGGCCGTGTGAAGGGCGACCGAGACATAGGGCCCGAAGTTGTAGAGCCGCTCCACCCCATAGGCGTAGCCGATGATGCTGAGCGCTCCGATGGCCGCCGGCAACAGGGCCGCGCAATGCGCGAGCAGCACGCCCCTGCCGCGTGCCAGGTGCAGAACGAGCGTTGCGGCACCGAGACAGACGAAGCTGAGCGCCGTCGCGGGCGACATTCGTCCGTTGAAGGGGGCCGACGTCGTGTCCGGGTCACGAAACAGCAGCTCGTCGATGCCAAGGTGTATGCGCAGGATGTATTGGGCCAGGGTTGCAAGACCCAGAGCGAGCACCAGCAGGCCGGCGGCGAGCCCCGTCCAGGCACGTGTCGCGGTCCGGTCCGGACAGGCACGAACGCTTCCCAATCCGACGCTGAGGACCAGAAGACCGAGTGCCGTGTTGGCCTTCATCGTCGTGAGGCCGGGCAGCACGCTTCGTAGCCCATCATGGTCGATCAGCCAGCCGAGGAGGACGGCGAGGGCCAGGCAGGCGACGAGGCCGCAGAGCACCTTGACGATCTGCTCCTCGGGGGCTCCCGCTGCGCGATCTCGTTGAAACCGTGAATCCGCCCCAGAGGGCAGATGGGCCACGCGCCGGCTCATGAGCATCGATAGGATTTCCGGCACCGCGTCATCGCACGACGATGTTCGCAGCTCCGCTTAAAGAATTTGCACATAGGCCTACTTGGTCCCGACCCTGTGCGGACTGCGAACCGGACCACCGCGCGCGGACAGGTCCCGCGCCCGGAGGTTCTGTCGATTCGGGAGAAGCGATTGGCTCTCTGACGGTTCGGGTGTCCGTGAGCCCGGCCCGTGCCGGCAGGACGCGGCCGCGGCCGAAGCGGGCGTCCATGGCGGCCATCTGCGGGCCGGTGAGCTCGCGGTCGAGAGCGCCGATCAGCGCCCGCGGGCTCGCATCGAGGCGCCTCGGGCCGGTGGTGACGATCCCGGCCTTCGAGGAGCGCCACGGCCGCTCGCCCTGCCCGCGCCAGGTCCGGGTCAGGCCGAGCGGGCGGCGATCAGAGTGAGCGTGCCGTTGGTCGCTTCCGGCAGCGGGAGCGACACGTTCGGAGGGCGAGTGTCGTGATCAGAGCTTCGGGGGTTGCCCTGCCGCTTCGTCAGCCGCGCGCTTCTCCACGGCAGCCATAAATTCGTCAGGCGATTTGTCGATAAAATCCTGGATCGTCACGAGGAGCTTGGGCGCATCTTTCTCCGAGGGACAACGGGGCTCGGGACGCTTGGCGACCGCGTCTCGAATCTGAGCCTCGATATCGCCCATCTCCTTGCGCAACACCGCGAGCTTCGCGTCGAAAGCAGTGCGCTGCCTCCCGTTCGTTGGCACGTCACATTCCTTGATGGCGGCCTCGACCATGCTGCCCAGGTAGAAAGTCTTGATGTGCGACTCTGGAGGCGTTGCCGGCCTCTTTGCGGCTTGGACGATCTGAGCTGGCGTGGCGTCGCAACGACGCAAGGATTCGTAGGCCTCGGGAAAGCCGGCGAGGTCGAAGTCGGCGTCGGCGCCATCCAGCTTCAGGATCATCTTCTTGGCGGCCAACATGTTCGGCACCAGGGTAGCCGGGACCGTCGCCGTCAGGCTCGTCCCGTCGCCTGTCCATGCGGACTTGGCGATTGCGACCCGCTTATCCAGCATGAGCGGCACGCGGATCTTCTCGTTCTTATCCCAGGTCCAGTGCTCATAAACGAACGTCATCACCGCCTTGTCGTCCGCTAGCGCGAAGACCAGGGCGTTCACAGCGTCGTTGTCGTCGGGATCCTTGTATGTCTTGCTCATCAGACAGGAGGAGCCGTTCGGACCGGGGGGCGATCGCTCGATGTCCCAGCCCTTGGTTGTCTCGAACGGTATCTCACCCCCTGCAAGCGCCGGTGTAGCGATGAACGCGAGGGCCGCAACGAGGGAAAGGTGTCTCACGGCTTGTTTCCTGGCGGCCCTGGCCGGCCATCTCGGTGCAGCTTGGATCGTAAGTTTTAATGTTCGATAGAGATGCGATGCGAAAGCTGCTTTGGCACGAGCGCACAAAGATCGGCGAGGCGAAGGGCGAGCGCTTTCGCGCCCATGGCCGACGTCTGCGGATCGGTGGCCCGGCGTCCAACTGAGACGAGCGGGCCAGCCCGAGGGACACCGACGGCGCCATGCCGCAGCGGCCGAACGCAC
>NZ_CAXUJR010000110.1:0-6719 GCF_964251405.1 uncultured Methylobacterium sp. | reverse complement strand
GGGGGTGAATGATGAGTTGTTCAGGTCATTGCGCCAAACCTTTGCCGATTGCAGGCGCCCCTTGTGCTGACGCGGAACGGCAGCCGTTCCTGCTCTACTGCTCACGCACGGGATGGCAGACCGGACGGCTCTTCGAGGGGAAATGGGTCGATTCGGCCACCCTGATGGAAGAGCTCTCGCCCACGCATTTCCTTCCGAGCCTGCCGCTGGCCGCACCGAAGCCGAGACGCGACGCGACTTGCGAGACGCAGGCGGCCGCAACGGACTACCGGGCCTATTTCACCCGGGCGCTCGATGGGTTGCATCGGGAGAACCGCTATCGGGTGTTCGCGGACATCGAGAGAGAGGCAGGGCGGTTCCCGGAGGCGATCTGGCATGCACCCGACGGAGCGCGCCCGATCACCGTGTGGTGCTCGAACGACTATCTCGGCATGGGCCAGCACCCCGCCGTCGTCGATGCCCTGATCGCGACGGCACGCCGGACCGGGGCCGGAGCCGGCGGAACGCGCAACATCTCGGGGACAAGCCATCCGCTGGTCGCCCTCGAACGGGAACTCGCCGAGCTGCACGACAAGGACGCCGCTCTCGTCTTCACCTCGGGTTACGTCTCGAACCAGGCGACGATCTCGACGATCGGGCGTCTCATCCCGGATTGCCTGATCGTCTCGGACGCAGGCAATCACAACTCGATCATCGAAGGCATCCGCCAGTCCGGCTGCGACAAGGCGATCTTCCGGCACAACGACCTCGCCCACCTCGAAGAGATCCTGCACGAGGCCGGGAATCGCCCGAAGATCGTGATCTTCGAGAGCATCTACTCCATGGATGGCGACACCGCGCCGGTCGCGGCGATCTGCCGGCTCGCCCGCCGCCACGGCGCGATGACCTACCTGGACGAGGTGCACGCCGTCGGCATGTACGGCGCCAGGGGCGCCGGCGTCGCCGAGGCACAGGCTGCGTCCGACCTCGTCGACATCGTCGAGGGTACGCTCGCCAAGGCTTACGGCGTCATCGGCGGCTACATCGCGGCCGACCTGAGCATCATCGACGCGGTTCGCAGCTACGCGCCGGGCTTCATTTTCACCACCGCCCTCCCCCCCGCGACGGCCGCCGCCGCCGCGGCCTCTGTCCGCCACCTCCGGCGCTCGAACCGCGAGCGCCTGGCGCAGCGGCGCCAGGTCGCGACGGTGAAGGCTGCCCTCACGCGGGCTGGACTTCCGGTCATCCCGAACGACACCCACATCGTCCCGGTTCTGGTGCGCGATCCCGGCGCATGCCGGGACGCGGCCGACCGGCTGCTCGGGACGCACGGCATCTACATCCAGCCGATCAACTATCCGACCGTCCCGAGGGGCACCGAGCGCCTTCGGATCACGCCGACCCCGCTTCATACGGACACGCAGATCCAGGCCCTGGCGGACGCCCTCGTGGAGGTCTGGACCGCCTTGGGCCTTCCGCGGGCGCCCGGCGCCGCGGCGCTCTGACCGGCCTGCGGAGCGACGACGATGCGAGCCATCCGCCCCACGACGTCGCTTCTGGCGACGATGGTCATCGTTGGGGGGATCTCTCTCCTCGGCATGCGGCCTCCGGCCCGGATGGAGGCGCTGGCGGCCCGCATCGAACCGTCCGCTCCGGCGGCGCGACCGTCGAGCCCCGGCTTTCCGGTGCGGGCCAGCCTCGCGAGGCTCGAGCGGGTGCCCCTGGTCCGCACCGGGGTCGGATGGGTCGAACCGATGACGACCGTGAAGGTGAGGGCACGGATCGACGGCGAGATCGTCGAGCGCCTCGTGCAGGACGGCGCCGTCGTCGCCGAGGGCGACGTGCTCTTCCGCGTCGACGACAGCGAGATGCGCGCCATCGTGGCCCGCGACGAGGCCGCGCTGGCGCGGGATCGCGCGGTCCATTCCCGCCTCAACGCCGACCTCGCCCGCGCCACGGAGCTGCGCGCCCGCCATGTCGCGACCCAGATGCAGGTCGACCAGCTCACGGCCGACACCCGCGCCGCCGCCGCGACGGTGGCCGCCGGCGAAGCGACCTTGCGGGCATCGCGGATCAAGCTCGGCTACACCGTGGTGCGGGCGCCGATCGCCGGCCGGGTCGGGGTCGTGCGCAGTGTCCGCGGCGATCTCGTGGGGCCGGCCGAAGGGCCCGTCGCCGCTCTCCTCACCGTCACGTCGATGAGCCCGCTGCAGGTGAGCTTCACCTTGCCGGAGCGCGATCTCGATGCCCTGCGCGCCGGGATGCTCCACCGAGACGGAGGACCCAAGGTCACGGTTGTCGTCGGCGGGGACGCCCCTGCCGCGACCATGGGCCGGCTCAGGTTCATCGATTCGTCGGTCGATGCGACCACCGGCACGATCCTGGTGAAAGCCCTGGTGCCGAACGAGGAGGGTTTTCTCTGGCCGGGCCAATATGCACGCGCCAGCGTCGCGCTCGACGAAGGCGTCGAGACCGTGGTCGTACCGGTCTCGGCCCTGGAGCAGGACCGGAAGGGCACCGCCGTCTTCGTCGTCCGGCCGGACGGTTCGGCCGAGCGGCGAAGCGTCGAAGCGACGGAGGTTGGCGGCGGCCTCGCGGCGATCCGCTCCGGCTTATCTGCGGGCGAGCGCGTCGTCGTGGAGGGCCAGGCGCGATTGTTCGAAGGCGCTGCGGTGACGATCGTGGGCAGCGAGGTCGCCTCGGCCGGCGGCGCGGATGTCCCATGACGCTCGCCGCTCCCTTCGTCCGCCGGCCGATCGCGGCCGTCCTGATGGCGCTGGCGCTCCTGGGCGCTGGGCTCCTGTCCTATCGCATGCTGCCCTTGGCAGCCCTTCCGCGAGTTGAATTCCCCGTTGTGCTGGTGGCGGCCCAGTTGCCGGGCGCAGCGCCGGAGACGATGGCGAGCGCCGTCTCCGCACCCCTGATCCGCGAACTCACCGCGATCCCGTCGCTGCAATCCGTCACTGCGACGAACACCCAGGGAGCCAGCGCGCTCACCCTCGAATTCGCGCTGCACCGCGATATCGATCAGGCGGCGGTTGACGTCCAGGCTGCCATCGGCCGTGCTCAGCGCCACCTCCCGACCGAGATGCCGACCGCTCCGACCTACCGTAAGTTCAACCCGGCCGACGCGCCGGTCGTGCTCGTCGCCCTTTCGAGCCGGGGCAAGCCCCTGGGGAAGCTCGATGGGATTGCGCGGGCGGTTCTCGTGCCCGCCCTGTCGGGGCTTCCCGGCGTCGGGCAGGTCGTGCTTCATGGCGGCCAGAAACACGCCGTGCGCATCCGGATCGATCCGCAGGCTCTGGGCGCTCGGGACCTCAGCCTCGACCTCATCGAGCAGGCGATCCGCGCGGCGAATGCGCAGACACCGGTCGGAACGGCCGCGGACATGGATCGGCGGGCGGCATTCCGGCTTCCTACGCAACTCGAGGATGCGGCCGGTTTCCGGGAACTGATCGTCGCGACGCGGGCCGGACGTCCGATCCGGCTCGGCTCCGTAGCCTCCGTCATCGACTCGGTCGAGGACGACCAGACCGGGAGCTGGTTGGACGGCGACCTTGCCCTGATCCTCGCGGTGCACCGGGAGCCCGGCTCCAACGCGGTTGCGGTGGCCGACGGCGTGCGACGGACGTTGCCGCGTCTGCGCGACGAGCTCGGAATCGATGGGACCCTCACGCTCGTCAACGATCACTCGACGGCGATCCGCGAGGGGGTCGCCGACGTCATGGCGACCCTCG
This sequence comes from uncultured Methylobacterium sp., assembly GCF_964251405.1. Taxonomy (GTDB): domain Bacteria; phylum Pseudomonadota; class Alphaproteobacteria; order Rhizobiales; family Beijerinckiaceae; genus Methylobacterium. Next base: position 3,003 of record NZ_CAXUJR010000110.1, on the reverse strand, counting down.
TCGCCACGAGCGCCCTGGTGGTTCTCGTCATCTATCTGTTCAGCGGCCGTCTCGGTCCCACCCTGATCGCGGCGCTTGCCATTCCCCTCTCGATCGCCGGCACCTTCGCCGCCATGCACGCCCTGGGGTTCTCGCTCAACACGATCACGTTGCTGGCGCTCACCCTCTCGGTCGGGCTCGTGGTGGACGATGCGATCGTGATGCTCGAGGGCGTCCAGCATCATCGCGAGGTCGGGATGGGACCCGTCGAGGCGGCGATGCGCGGCGCGCGGGAGATGAGCTTCACCATCGTCTCCATCACCGTGTCATTGATCGCGGCGTTCATCCCGGTCCTGTTCATGGGCGGCCTCGTCGGGCGCATCTTCCATGAGTTCGCCGTCACGGTCTGCGTCGCGCTCGCCGTCTCCGCCCTGATCTCTCTCAGTCTGACCCCGGCGCTTGCCGGGCGGCTGCCTGAGGCGGGTTGCCCGCGCGAGACCCGCGCCCGCCGAGCCTTCGCGCGGATCCTCGCCGGATACAGCGCGTCGCTCGATTGGTCGCTGCGGCACAGGTTCGTGATCCTGGTGCTCTTCCTGGCCACCTTGGCCGCGACGGCTTGGCTGGCGCGGTCGATTCCGAAGGGCTTCTTCCCGCAGGAAGATCTCGGCCTCCTCACGGTTTCGACGGAGGCGCGCCAGGACGTCGCTTTCGCCAGGATGGTCGAGCTTCAGGCTCAAGTGGACGCGGTGCTCCAGCACTCGCCCCATGTCGCCCACATCGTCTCCAGCATCGGCGGACTGGGCCCGAATGGCGGAGCCACGAACCAGGGCCGGGTCTTCGTCGAACTCAAGGACCGGCGTCGGCGAGCCGGGCTCGACGTCGTGCTATCGGACCTGCGCCGCGCTCTCGACACCCTGCCGGGCATCGCCAGCGTGGTGACGCCCTACCAGACCATGCGAGGCGGCCGGCAGGGGAGAAGCCAGTACCAGTTCGCCGTCCAGGGGGCGGATCTCGACGAGATCGGTCTCTGGTCGACACGGCTCGCCGAGGCCCTGGCCCGTGATCCGGCTTTCATCGGCGTCACGACGGATCTGCGCAACACCGCCTCGCAGGTGACCCTGCGGGTCGACCAGGACAAGGCGCGCCTCCTCGGCATCGGCACAGACCAGCTTCGGGCGACCTTCAATCTCGGCTTCGGCCCCCGGCAAGTCGCGACGATCCAGAAAAGCTCCGACATCCACCCCGTCATCGTCGAGTTCGCCCGCACGCCCGGGGGACGGGCCGTGAGCCTCGACACCATCAAGCTGCGCGGCTCCGGCGGCACGCTCGTACCGCTGACGGCCTTCGCGACACCCGAGCGGACCCTCGGATTGTTGTCTCTGAGTCAGATCGGGCTCTTCCCCGGCGTGACGGTCTCGTTCGACCTCGCTGCCGGCGTTCCCCTCGGCGAGGGTGTGAAGCGGATCGAAGCCCTAAAGGCGGCGCTGCGTCTTCCGCCATCGGTCACCGTGACCTTCATGGGTACCGCCCGGGCCTTCCAAGACTCGTCCGGAACGCAGGGAATGCTCGTGCTCGCTGCCGTGCTCGCGGTCTATGTCATCCTGGGAATGCTCTACGAGAGCTTCGCACACCCGCTGACGATCCTTGCCGGCCTGCCCGCCGCCGGGCTTGGGGCCCTCCTGGCCCTCTCCGCCGCCGGCATGAGCCTTGACCTGACGGGGATCATCGGCATCCTGCTCCTGATCGGAGTCGTCAAGAAGAATGCCATCATGGTGATCGACGTTGCCGTGTCGCATCTCCAAGCCGGCTTGGCGCCGGAGGCGGCGATCCGTGAAGCATCCCTCCGGCGTTTCCGGCCGATCGTGATGACGAGCCTCGTGGCCATCGTGGGCGCGGTGCCGCTGGCCTGCGGCTACGGGGCCAACCCCGAGATGCGCCAGCCGCTCGGCATCGCTGTGCTCGGTGGTCTGGTCGTGTCCCAGATCCTGACGCTCTACGTGACGCCGGTCCTGTTCCTGTACGTGCAGAGCGTCTCGCAAAGAGTCCTTCGAATGCTTGGATTCTTCGCCAAAGGCGGAGCCTCGGCCATTCATAACAACCGGCATGGCTCATAAGCACGATCACAATGCTGCCCCCGCAATGCGGAGAATACCTGCCTACCTCGGAGCCGGAATATTCGGTGGCCCAAGATGCTGAAGGAAATCCGGCTTGCCGAGGCTCACTCCGGCACTGCGCAGGATCGCGTAGGCGGTGGTGACGTGGAAGAAGAAGTTCGGAAGCGCGAAACCGGTGAGATAGGCCTGCCCCGTGAAGCGATAGCCCATGCCGTTCGGGAACTTCAGCTCCACCTCACGCTCGGCGCCCGAAGCCAGCGCGGCCGGATCGACGCCTTCGACGAAGACGATCGTCTTTGCACACCGCTCCTTCAGCTCGGCGAAACTGGCCTCGACGTCCGGCATCGTGGGCGCCTCGATCCCGGCGAGCCGCGCCACCGCGTTTTTGGCGCTGTCCGACGCCATCTGATATTGGGCAGGCAACGGCCTCATGTCGGGGGCGAGGCGTCCGATGAGGAGCTCGGCCTCCGGCTTTTCCGATGCCGCCTTGTCAAGCCAAGCGCTCATAGCGCGAAGCGAGTTGACGAAGATCGGAACGCTGACGTCGTGGATGCTGATGCTCATTCCCGAACCCTAGGGCACCTATCCCCATCGACGCAATGAGGAGGCGCATCCGGGCGGACCCGCGATGCTGACCTCATGCGGTCCTTCACGGCATGCGGACGACCGTCCAGTGACGCGGGTTGTCCGGAATTCCAAAAACGAACCAGAGTTTCCACACGGGAGGGGAGAGGCGCAGGGCTGATGCGCGAGGTCCGGCTGACCTGCCAGATTGTCCGCCGTTTGGCCGAGCGTCAGCCGCCCATGGTCCGGTTCGATTATGCGGCGAGCGTCTCCACGTTGAAGGAGAGGTATGGGACGCCGGCAGCCGGTGCACTCGGCTTTGGCCGCCACACCTCGTCCATCCAGA
>NZ_CAXUJR010000109.1:8703-11305 GCF_964251405.1 uncultured Methylobacterium sp. | reverse complement strand
GGGAAGATTCCATGCGCGGGACGAGACAGGACCTGCGACGGGATGCGGGCGCTCGCCAGGGAGCACCGCACCCGATGGCGGGGTGAGGTGCCCCGTCAGATGTCCAGCTCCGCCCCGTCCGCGAAGGCGGCGCGCTCGGAGATGAAGGCGAAGCGGGCCTCGGGCTTGTTGCCCATCAGCCGCTCCACCGTGTCGCCGGTGGATTCGCGGGCCTCGTCGAGGACCGCGACGCGCAGGAGCGTGCGCTTCCTCGGATCCATGGTCGTCTCCTTGAGCTGGGCCGGCATCATCTCGCCCAGGCCCTTGAACCGGCTGACCTCGACCTTGCCGCCCTTGAACACGGTCTTGATCACCAGCGCCTTGTCGGCGTCGTCGCGCGCGTAGGCGCTCTTGGCTCCCTGCGTCAGCCGGTAGAGCGGGGGGATCGCGAGGTAGAGGTGGCCACGGTCGATGAGCTTCGGCATCTGCCGGTAGAAGAAGGTGATCAGCAGCGAGGCGATGTGGGCACCGTCCACGTCCGCGTCCGTCATGATGATGACCTTCTCGTAGCGAAGGTCCTCGCCCCGATAGGCGCTGCCGGTGCCGCAGCCGAGCGCCTGGGTCAGGTCGGAGATGAGCTGGTTGGCGCCCATCTTGTCCCGGCTCGCGCTCGCCACGTTCAGGATCTTGCCGCGCAAGGGCAGGATCGCCTGGCTCGCGCGGTCACGCGCCTGCTTGGCCGAGCCTCCCGCGGAATCGCCCTCGACGATGAAGATCTCAGAGCCCGCCGCCCCGGCCTTCGAGCAATCCGCGAGCTTGCCCGGCAGCCGCAGCTTGCGCGTGGCGGATTTCCTGGCGACCTCCTTCTCCTGGCGCCGGCGCAGGCGTTCCTCGGCCCGGTCGATCACCCAGTCGAGGAGCTTGTTGGCCTGGGCCGGCGAGGCCGCCAGCCAGTGGTCGAAGGCGTCGCGGATCGCGGTCTCGACGATGCGGGCGGCTTCGACGGTGGCGAGCTTGTCCTTGGTCTGCCCCTGGAACTCGGGCTCGCGGATGAAGACCGAGAGCATCGAGGCGCAGGTCGCCATCACGTCGTCGGTGGTGACGCCGCCCATGCGCTTGGCCTGGCCGACGCGCTCGGCATGCTCGCGCAGCGCCCGCAGCAGGGCGACGCGCAACCCGCTCTCGTGGGTGCCGCCCTCGGCCGTGGGGATCGTATTGCAGTAGGAGGCCGAGACGCCGTCCTCTACGACCATCCAGGCCACCGCCCATTCGAGCGAGCCATGGCCGCCGGGCTTCACGACCTTGCCCGAGAAGATCGCGTCGGTGACGAGCTCCTTGCCCTCGAGATCGCGGGCGAGATAGTCGCGTAGGCCCCCGGGGAAGCGATGGACCGCCTCGGCGGGCACGTCGTCGATGCCCTCCAGCAGGGCAGGCGCGCAGCGCCAGCGGATCTCGACGCCGCCGAACAGGTAGGCCTTGGAGCGCGCCATCTTGAAGAGGCGCCGCGGGTCGAACTTCAGGGCGCCGAAGATCTGGGCGTCGGGGTGGAAGCGCACCCGCGTGCCGCGGCGGTTCTGCACCCGGCCCACCGTCTCCAAGCCACCCTGCGCATGTCCCCGCGAAAAGGTCTGGCGGTAGAGGGTCTGGCCGCGGGCGACCTCGACTTCGAGGATGTCGGAGAGGGCGTTCACCACCGAGATGCCGACCCCGTGCAGGCCGCCGGAGGTCTCGTAGACCTTCGAGTCGAACTTGCCGCCGGCATGCAGCGTGGTCATGATCACTTCGAGGGCGGATTTCCCCGGGAACTTCGGGTGCGGGTCGATGGGGATGCCGCGGCCGTTATCGGTGACGACGAGGTGTCCGGTCTCTTCCAGCTCCACCTCGATGAAGCTCGCGTGGCCCGCCACCGCCTCGTCCATGGAGTTGTCGACCACCTCGGCGAAGAGGTGGTGCAGCGCGCGCTCGTCAGTGCCGCCGATATACATGCCGGGCCGGCGCCGGACCGGCTCCAGCCCCTCCAGGACCTCGATCGTCGAGGCATCGTAGCCGGCCTCCGCGGCCTCCGCGGGAGACGCCTCGACGGGGAGGGGTTTCCTGTCCCGCGCGGACGCCTTGGGTGCCGTGCCGCCGGCGAACAGATCCACGGAACGGATACGGGGAGCGGCCGGAGGAGCCTCGCGGGGCATCACAATGTCCTCGCGGGACATCAGAGTGGCCTCGCGGGGCTTGGAGCGATTCTTCATGGCGCGGTTATACCGGAACGAAACGGAAACGAAAAGCGGCGAGCGCAGGCTGCGTAAGCAGCGTTCGCACCATCGCGACGGCACTCTGTACCCAAAGCCTTAACGCTGTCTCGTCCGCCGAGCCCTTCGCTTCATCCCGGAGACGGAAGAGGGTTGAGAACTCCCGTTCAGGTCCCGACCCGCCCGCCGCCGCGCCTCGTGATCGCCACCACCGACGGGCGCGGCGGCAGGGAGGCATCGAAGTCCGGCCACCTTGTGGAGGGGGCCTCGAAGGTGGCGGGCTTGGCGTTGGGGTCGTCCTCGTCGGCCTCGCCCGGATGCTGGACGGCGACGAAGAAGGTGGTGTCGTCGGGGGTGAAATAGGGCCCGCACATCTCGGC
>NZ_CAXUJR010000109.1:0-8603 GCF_964251405.1 uncultured Methylobacterium sp. | reverse complement strand
GGGCGGTCCATCTTGGTGGCGCCGAGCGCGTCGGCGGCGAGCCGCGCCGAGATCAGCACGTCGGCCTGGCTCGAAAACCCGTTCTGCGGCGTCAGCGGGCCCTGCCCGAACACCAGCGGCAGCCAGGTCCCGCGCCCGTCCGCGTCGAAGCGCGCGACATGCAACGTGCCGCGGTCGAGGAGGTCGCGGTTGGCTTGCCGGTCGGCCGCGACCGCGTCGGCGGTGACGAACTTGTAGACGTAGTCGAAGCGCTGGTCGTCGCCCTGGTAGACGACGTAGCGTCCGTCCTTCGACACGATGCCGGCCGCGCCCTCGTGCTTGAACCGGCCCATGGCGGTGCGCTTCCTCGGCACGGAGCCTGGGTCGAAGGGATCGATCTCGACGACCCAGCCGAAGCGGTTCGGCTCGTTGGGCTCAGCTCCGACGTCGAAGCGCGGATCGAAGCGGCCCCAGGCATAGGCGTTGCCGGGGATGCCGATGCGCTTGTGGCTCCTGGCCTCCGGCGAATCGTCCGCAAGCTTGCCCGAGAAGTAGTAGTTGATGTTCTCTTCGCAGGTGAGCCACGTCCCCCAGGGTGTTGTTCCGCCAGCACAATTGTTGATCATGCCGAGCACAGAGCGGCCGTCCGGATCGGCCTTGGTCTTCAGGCGCCCCGAGCCCGCGGCCGGGCCGGTGATCGCCATCGGCGTCGTCGCGGTGATGCGGCGGGCATAGGGTGAGTCCTTCACCACCGCCCACTTGCCGTCGACCTTGCGGATCTCGATCACCGTGCCGCCATGAGCCGCCATCTCGATCCCGACGAGGTCGGCGGTCATGCCCTTGAGGGCCACGCTCTTGATGTCCTGGCGGCCGAGACCGGGGAACATCAGCTCCTCGCTGGTGTACTCGTGGTTGACGACCAGGAGGCCGTGGGCGGCCGGATCGGCGGCCCCGGGCATCGGGAAGTAGCCGACGAAGTCGTTGTTGTAGCCGAATTGCTGGGCCTGCGCCGCCGCCGACTGGTCGCGTGGGTCGAAGGCCGGCGCGCCGGGCAGGACAGGATCGCCCCAGCGGATCAGCACGTCGGCGTCGTGGCCCTCCGCCACGTAATGGCGCTCGTCCGAGCCCGCGGCGATCTCCTTGAATGGGAAGGGCGAGGCCGTGACCCGTGCGGCGGCATCCGCCGCCAGCGCCCGCGGCGTCACCACCGCCGCGATGGCGCCGACCCCGAGGAGCCCGCGCAGGAGATCGCGCCGGTCGAACCGGGCCGCGACGATGTCGCCGAAAGTGGCGTTGGCGCTGGGGTTGGCGCCGACATCCTCGCGGTCCTCGGCGGCCTGGGAGCGGGTGCGGAGAGGTCCGGTCGAGGTGGGATCTGGCATGGTCGGATCTCGCTGCAACGAACGTCGTTCGCGTTACCGCGCCGCGATGGCAGAGCGATGACGCCGGGGCGCGGGAACAAACCTTAACCATGCGCGTCGTGCCTGTGTATCCCAAGATCCCGAGGAGCATGGCATGGCACCGTCGGCAGCACTCGGTATGGCGCGTCACGATGCCCTCCTACGCGCCGCCCATGCGGCGGGCCACGCCTTCGCCCCGGTGGAAGAGGTCCACGACGACATGGCGGGAGCGTCGCGGCGCTACCTGACCCTGTCGGCGATCTCGCTGTCGGCCTTCGTGGCAAGCTGCGGCGCCTTCCTGATCCTCGCCTGACGGTCAACCCGCCCGTCTCGACGCGGCGACCATGCGATGAGCCATGAGCCATCAGTCATGGGCCATCGTCGGATCGGCGTGATGCCCCTCCCGCTCCGCGAAAGGCCGCGGCCAGGACGCGGCGCATCTCGCCATCGAGGCGGCAATGCAGCACCACATTCCCGGTCGAAAGGGACGGCAGACCCGTGTCGAGGGGCATGCAGCCCTCCGGCAGGTGGCGGCGGCCGAACACCCCGACGCCGAGACCCGCCCTGACGGCGGCCTGCAGCGCGGAGACGGAGCCCCCGAGGAAGGCGTAGCGCCAGGGCAGGCCTGCCCCGTCGAGCGCGCGGGTCGACGCCGTCTTCACGCCGCAGGCCCCGTGCAGGGCGACGAGGGGAACCGGCTCGCCCCCGTCCCAGTCGAGGTTCGGCGCAGCGGCCCAAGCGAGGGGATCTGCGAACAGGACCGTCCCGTCGCGCCGTCCGCTCTCTTGACGGACGACCGCCGCATCGGCCTCGCCGCGGTCGTACGCGTCCCGCATCGTCGTCGAGAGGCCGACCACGACGTCCGGTGCGAGCAGCGGCAGGGCCAGCCGCAGGCTCGCAAGGGCCGTGGCGAGGTGGCTGCCCGCGGCGTGATCGCTGACCGCGAGCCGGATCGTCGAGCGCGCCGCGCCACCCGTCATCTCGGCGATGGCGCGGTCGTGGGCCGCCAGGATCGCTCGGGCATGGCCGAGAAGCCGCGTCCCGTCCGGCGTCAGACCCACGGAACGGGGCGTACGGGCCATGAGGCGACGACCGGTCCTCTCTTCCAGCCGGGCGATGCGCAGGGAGATCGCCGACTGGGTCGCGCCGAGGCAGGTCCCTGCGGCCGTGAAGCTGCGCAGATCGGCGGCCATCACGAAGGCGCGGAGCTGGTCGAGGTCGAGGGTTCGCATTCTATGATTTGAGATACAAATCTCTGAAAGATCAATGAGGCGTTTTACGAATGATCGGATTCGGGCGAGGATGCACGTCGTCCCCGCTCATGGAGTCGAACCCGTGCCCATCATCACCGTCCTGGTCTCGCCCCACGCCCCCGTTTCCGACCTCGAGAGCCGCGTCGCCGCCGTTGCGGTGAAGGCCTCCACGGAGCGTCTTCGCAAGAAGCCCGAACTCACCTCCGTCGCGGTCCGGCGCATCGACCCAGCCCATTGGTTCGTGGGCGGTCCCTCGCTGGCCGCGCAGGAGCGGTCCAGCGTCTGGGTCGAGATCAAGGTCGTCGACGGCACCAACACCAAGGACGAGAAGGAGGCCTTCATCGCCGACATCTTCGCCGGCATGGGCGACCTCCTCGGCGACCTCCACCCGGAGAGCTACGTCCATGTCGACGAGGTCTCGGCCGATGCCTACGGCTTCGGCGGCCTGACCCAGGAACGTCGTTTCATCGCCGGGAGGCTCGGGGTTCCGGCCTGACGTAATGGGTCGCGTCGGGCTTTCCATCTCCCTGCAAGCGGGGAGAGGGGTTACGCCTCCAAAACTGCTGGGCCTCCGTCTCAGGCCTTCTTGCGAACGGCCGCTTTCGCCACAGGCTTGCGGGCGGTCGTCGCCTTCGGAGCAGACGCCTCCGCGTCGGGGGTGGCGGTCTTGGCTTTCGCGGTGCCGGCCTTCTTCGCGGGTGCCTTGGCCGCCGGTTTCTTCGCAGCCGCCTTACGCACCGGCGCCCGCTTCTTCGCGCCGCCGCCCGCCGCCTCGCGGGCCGCGATCAGCTCCAGGGCCTGGGGCAGGGCGATCTCGTCCGCCCCGAGGGTCTTCGGCAACGTCGCGTTGGTGGTGCCGTCGGTGACGTAGGGGCCGTACTTGCCCGATTTGACCACGATGGCCTTGCCGGTCTCGGGGTGGTTGCCGAGCGCCCGGCCGGGATTGGAGGCCGGCCCGCGACGGCCGCCGCCCTGCTCCTTGGCCACGATGATGTCGATGGCGCGGTTGGCGCCGATCTCGAGTACGTCGTCGTCGCGGCCGAGATTGGCGTACATCTTCCCGTGCTGGACGTAGGGCCCGAAGCGGCCGAGATTGGCCATGATCGGCTCGCCGGTCTCGGGGTGGCGCGCGACCTCGCGGGGCAGGGCGAGGAGCCGCAGCGCCTTCTCTAGGTCCACCGCGGACGGGCTCAGGCCCTTGGGCAGGGACGAGCGCTTGGGCTTGGCCGCATCCTTCTCCGCCGAGGCCTCGCCGAGCTGGACGAAGGGGCCGAATCGCCCGTCGCGCAAGGAGACGGGCAGGCCGGTGACGGGATCATTGCCGAGCACCCGCGTGCCGGGCTGGGCCCCGTTCTCCGACGAGCCGTCGCCCTCGCCCTCGACACCCGTGGCGGCGAGCTGGCGGGTGTACTTGCACTCGGGGTAGTTCGAGCAGCCGACGAAGGCGCCGAACTTGCCGAGCTTCAGCGAGAGTTGGCCGGCGCCGCAGGTCGGGCAGGTGCGCGGGTTCGATCCGTCGGCCTTGTCGGGGAAGATGTGGGCGCCGAGCAGCCCGTTCAGGGCCTCCAGCACCTCGGTGACGCGCAGCTCCTTGGTGCCGCCGATGGCGGCGGAGAAATCGCGCCAGAAGTCGCGCAGGACCTCGCGCCAGTCGATCTCGGCGTTCGAGACCCGGTCGAGCTGGCCTTCGAGATCGGCGGTGAAGTCGTACTCGACGTAGCGCTTGAAGAAGCTCTCGAGGAAGCCGGTGACGAGCCGGCCCTTGTCCTCGGCCACCAGCCGCTTCTTGTCGATCCTGACATATTCGCGATCGCGAAGAGTCTGCAGGATCGCCGCGTAGGTGGAGGGACGGCCGATGCCGAGCTCCTCCATGCGCTTGACGAGGCTCGCCTCGGAGAAGCGCGGCGGCGGCTCGGTGAAGTGCTGGGTCGAGGCGATGCGCTCGCGCTTCAGGGCGTCGCCGGCCTTCATCGGCGGCAGGCGCTTGCCGTCCTCGTCGTCCTCGTCGTCCTTGCCCTCCTGGTAGAGGGTGAGGAAGCCGTCGAACTTCACGACCTGACCGGTGGCGCGCAGCTCGAGCTTGCGCGGTCCGACGCTGGCCACGATGTCCACCGTGGTGCGCTCGAGCTCGGCCGATTCCATCTGGCTCGCCACGGTGCGGGTCCAGATCAGCTCGTAGAGCTTGGCCTGCTCGGCATCGACCGAGCGCGCCACGCTCTTGGGCAGGCGGCCCATATCGGTGGGGCGCACGGCCTCGTGGGCTTCCTGCGCGTTCTTGGCCTTGACGCTGTACTTGCGGGGGACCCCCGGCAGGTAGCGCTCGCCGTATTCCTTGCCGATCACGCGGCGGGCGTCGGCGATGGCTTCCGGCGCCATGTCGACGCCGTCGGTCCGCATATAGGTGATGAGGCCCACCGTCTCGCCGCCGATCTCGACGCCCTCGTAGAGTTTCTGGGCGGCCCGCATGGTCTGAGCCGGCGCCATCCCGAGCTTGCGGGAGGCCTCCTGCTGCAGCGTCGAAGTGGTGAAGGGCGGGGAGGGGTGGCGCTTGGCCGGCTTCGCCTCGACGCTGGAGACCCCGAAGGTGGCGAGTTCGAGGTCGCGCTTGAACGCGGCCGCGTCCTCGCCATTGCCGACGTCGAGACGCTGGATCCTCTTGCCGTCGGCACCGACGAGGCGCGCCTCGAACACGGCGCCTTCCTGCGTCACCAGGGTCGCCACTAGCGACCAGTACTCGCGGGGCTTGAAGCTCTCGATCTCGCGCTCGCGCTCGCAGACCAATCTCAAGGCGACGGACTGGACGCGGCCGGCGGACTTCGCGCCGGGCAGCTTGCGCCACAGCACCGGCGAGAGGTTGAAGCCGACGAGGTAATCGAGCGCCCGGCGGGCGAGGTAGGCGTCGACCAGCGCCTGGTCGATCTGGCGCGGGTTGCGCATGGCGGTATCGACCGCCGCCTTGGTGATGGCGTTGAAGGTCACCCGCTCCACCGGCATGCCCTTGAGGGCGCGGCGGGCGGTGAGCGCCTCGACCACGTGCCACGAGATCGCCTCGCCCTCGCGATCCGGATCGGTGGCGAGGATCAGCCCGTCGGCGCCCTTGAGCGCCTTCACGATCTCGGAGACGCGCTTCGAGCCGCGGTCGTCGAGCTCCCACAGCATGTGGAAGTCGGCTTCGGGATCGACGGAGCCGTCCTTGGCGGGCAGGTCGCGGATATGGCCGAACGAGGCCAGGACCTCGTAGTCGCGGCCGAGGTACTTGTTGATCGTCTTGGCTTTGGCCGGCGACTCGACGACGACGACTTTCATGTCGGATTCAGCCTCTCGTCATGTCTTTCCCGCTCCAAGATATCGGTCGATCGGGGATCGCCTGACGATGTGCGGGAAGGCGCGGCTCCCCTTCGAAGAGGGACTTGGAAGAGGGCCTTGCGCCGCGATGAAGTGGGTGAAGGGTTGCGCGATGTCAAATGGCGCCGCCCGCATCGGCCAGACGGGAAGGGCTCGCCGCGAGGCTCGTCTTGCGGCTGCCGCGCACGCCCTGTAGCGCTGGGGCCGACCATGAGCACGCCAGCAGCGCCCGCCTTCCCGCACCGTCACCTCCTCGGCATCGAGGGCTTGAGCCGCCCCGACATCGAGGCCCTGCTGGCGCGCGCCGACGACGCCGTCGCGCTCTCGCGCCAGGTCGAGAAGAAGCGGGCCACCTTGCGCGGCCGCACCCAGATCAACCTGTTCTTCGAGCCCTCGACGCGCACCCAGGCCTCGTTCGAGCTCGCCGGCAAGCGGCTCGGCGCCGACGTCATGAACATGTCGGTGGCCTCGTCCTCGGTGAAGAAGGGCGAGACCCTGGTCGACACGGCGGCGACGCTGAACGCCATGCGCCCGGACATCATCGTGGTGCGACACCACGCGGCGGGCGCGGTGCATCTCCTCGCCCGCAAGGTCGATTGCGCGGTGGTCAATGCCGGCGACGGCGCGCACGAGCACCCGACCCAGGCGCTGCTCGACGCGCTCACGATCCGCCGCAACAAGGGCCGGATCGAGGGCCTCACGGTGGCGATCTGCGGCGACGTGCTGCACAGCCGTGTCGCGCGCTCGAACATCATCCTGCTGCAGGCGCTGGGTGCCCGGGTGCGGGTGATCGGACCATCGACGCTGCTTCCCACCGGCGTCGACCGCTTCGGCGTCGCGGTGTTCACCGACATGCGAAAAGGGTTGGAGGGATGCGACATCGTCATGATGCTGCGGCTCCAGCGCGAGCGCATGAACGGCTCCTTCGTGCCGAGCGTGAAGGAGTATTTCCGCTATTTCGGCCTCGACGCGGAGAAGCTGGCGCTGGCCAAACCCGACGCGCTGGTGATGCATCCGGGGCCGATGAACCGGGGCGTCGAGATCTCGTCCGAGATCGCCGACGGCGCGCAGTCCCTGATCCGCGAGCAGGTCGAGATGGGAGTCGCGGTGCGCATGGCGGTGCTGGAAGCGCTGGCGATCCATCTGCCGGAGGCGTGAAACGAATGCTCCTGTATCCGCCTCGATGCGCCAGAACGGGGTTCGCGCATGACCACGCGTGACCAGAAGGTCGGCCGTTTTCGTGAGCTTCATCGCCAAGGCTGCTTCATCATCCCGAATCCGTGGGACGCGTTGAGTGCAAGGCTGCTCGAAGCCTCCGGATTCGCGGCCCTGGCGACGACCTCGTCCGGCTACGCCTTCTCGGTGGGCAAGCAGGACGGCGCAGGGCAACTCTCCCGCGACGAGATCCTGGCCTATGCCGAGCGCATCGTGGCCTGCACCGACCTGCCCGTGACGGCCGACCTCGAAGACGGCTATGCCGCCACGGCCGATGGCGTCGCGGAGACCGTCAGGCTCGCCTATGAGGCGGGTCTGGCCGGGATCTCGATCGAGGACAGTTGTCCGATCGGCGTCGAGCCCGTCCGCGACTTCGATTCCGCCGTGGAACGGGTCCGCGCCGCCTGCGAGGCGGCGCGCCGATACGATATCGTGCTCACGGCACGTGCGGACGGTCTCGGAAGCGGTCACTACGATCTCGACGAGACGATTCGTCGGTTGAACGCCTTCGAGAAGGCCGGCGCCGACGTCGTCTACGCGCCCGGAGTGCCGAGCCTGGAGGTTCTCACGATCCTGTGCGGAGCCGTCCGAGCCCCGTTCAATCATGTCCTGGGACTGGGCGTCTCGGGTCTGTCCTTCGACGAGATCGCCGGCGCCGGGGTGCGGCGGATCAGTCTAGGCGGCTCCTTCACGCGGGCCGCCTGCGGCGCGGTCCGCTCGATGGCCTCGACCATAGGCCGCGGCGATTTCTCGATGATCGATTCGGCACCGAGCTGGAACGCGCTATGGGAGGCGTAGCGGGCGGGGGCGGGCATGGCGGTGCCGGCGGCGCAACTGCCGGAGGATTAAGGAATGTCTGGCCATCCCACCCCGCGATTTTGACCTCGACATCCGCGCCATCCGAAAGCGCCTCGAACGCGAGAGCTGGACGGTGCGAGTGGCGACCGGGGACCATGATGTCTACAAACATCCGCAGAGGCCGGCGCGTATTCCGGTACCCCGTGGGCGGGGAGACCTGCCGCTTGGCACGGCGCGGAACATCGCCCGTTCGGCGGGCTCGATCGCCTGAGAGTGGATGGACCCGATGATCCGATATCTTGGCATCCTCGAGAAGGACCCGGACTCCCTATGGGGGATCTGGTTCCCAGACCTTCCCGGCTGCGGCACCGCGGGCGAGACAGCCGATACCGCCCTCGATCGGGCTCCCGAAGCCTTGCGCCTCTGGATCGAGGATGCGCAGGCGGACAACGAAACGTTGCCAGCGGCACGTTCCATCGAAGATCTGCGCCTGGATGACGATGTGCAGAAAGCCCTGTCGTCGCGCCATGCGGTCATCGTCGTCCAAGTCCCTGAACTCGAACGGCTGGCAGGTTAGTTGTGCTTCGATCTTGGAACGAGGCCGTCCCCACCC
>NZ_CAXUJR010000108.1:0-11427 GCF_964251405.1 uncultured Methylobacterium sp. | reverse complement strand
TCGAGAAGCGCAGCGCTACCCAAACCGCTCTCCACTAAACCGAGGCAAGTCCAACATCCTGCTCGGCTCGGCTTTGTCGACCATTGGCCTCACCGTGCCGGCCGCCCTGACAATCGCCCTGATATTAGACACCGAGATCGTCCTCGGTTTGTCCCAATCGAATGCGCTTCTGCTAGGACTCACCATGATCGTCAGCTCGCTCACCTTTGGCGGCTCACGGACCGACATGCTGAAGGGCGCCGTGCACCTCGTGCTTTTCGCTGTTTACCTGCTGCTGCTCGTTATGCCGTAGCCCACCCTACCGCTGATCTACACGGTTTCATCGAGATCCCTGGCGATGCGAGCCAGAGCGCAGATCCAGCGGCCGTTCGCAATCGCCTCGGCGGTGTAGGCACCCGTTGCGAAGCGTCCATTGCGCTTGCCCGTAGGAGCGCCGCCACGGGCTCCGTGCATCCGACAGACCCGGAAGCCGCTCACAGCCGGTGCGCGGCACGGCAGTCCGGTCCGCTTCGAGTGCGCCCGGCAGCGAATCGACAGGTGCATCGGAGAGGCTTGCATAGGGTTGATCGTGCTTTCGTTCTTCACCCCTACCCCTTTCCGTCCGACCCGCTGCCGGAAACGAACTGGTCTAGGACCACGGCCTGATCCGCGTTCACCGTCACGTGCCGGACCGTGATGCGCTGCTCGCCCCGGCTGCGGTGCCGGTCAAGTGTGTCGGTGAGCAACGCGACAGTTCGGGCAGCTTTGTCGGCGAGCGCTAGGTACTTGGTTCGAACCTCAAAGTTCTGCTCCGGGATGAAGGCGCGGCGGTAGAGGCTCAGGGCCGCCGTGTTGGCGGCGATCATTTGGGCCGAGATCATGCCTTCGACGGGATCGGCGACGTTCATAGCCCGTTGCCCGGCCACGATGGTCTTGGTGACGCCTTCGCGCTGATTGGGGTCGTCACCGTCTGGGACCGCCGCGACGAGCATGGCCATCAGGTAGGCGTTCCAGCGATTGCTGGAGGCACCACCGAGATCGCTTAAAGTGCTCTTCTCAGTCTGCGGGCGGACGGCAGGCGGCTTGGCTTTGGCTGAAGGAGCGCTCGATTTCTTGGCCGTCATGCTCGTGCCTTCGTCTGAGATTGGGAGTACCACCTTACGGCGGCGCCTACGCCTGGGCTTGCGGTACTCATGGCTTTCTCCCGTCTGTTTGGGGTGGTCGAGGGCCGAGCGCCATAACGGTGTCCGCCTGTGCAAACCGCGCAGCCTCGTGTCGCGGTAGCCCGCCCTCGAACTCGCGGATGGCCGCCCGCTCTCGCAGTGAGCGAGCCAGTCGGCAGCGTTGATCAAGGGCACTTGGGCGGCTGGATTGTCGGCTCGCCGCCGAGGGCTGAAGGTCGCCTCATCTACGGGGACCCCTGTGCCAATAGCGTCATTAGCGCCAATAGGTGCCGGTCCACGCCTCCGAGCCCCTGCTATTGGCGCTAATGGCACTAACGGCACAGTGGTACGACATCGCTGAATGACGATGGCGCGCGACAGCCAAGCGCTCATGACCAATCCCCAAAGATCGCTGGGTTCACCTCATAGCGTTGCGCTCGCCTGCCCTTTGTCTCGCCGGCTCGTTCGAACGCGGGACGAATGAGGCTGGCCTCGACCAGCATCCCGCAGGCAGCATGCATGTCCTTAGCTTCGCGCAGCATGCCACCAATTTGGCATCGGACCTCGCGCGCATTGAACTCGGTCTGCCTTGTCCGCCGCAGATGCCGCACCAGCAGCCTGGCCCGGCGCTCAACAAGTGGGATCGCGGCGTCGCCGTAGGCACGCTCAGCCATGGGCAAGAAGTAGCCGTCGAGTAGACCTGCTGCGGCCTCAACCGCTCGCGCCGATATGGCACTCGGCTCGGACGCTTTGGCGCCGCCGCACCACCAGAGATACTCCAGGATGGCCGAGAGGCGCAGCGTATGCCCGCGGGCCTTGCCGAGCGTTCCGGCAAACAGGCCGCTCGCGTGCTGCGATCGCCCGGCGATGTCACGGGCGAACGCCTCCAGCAGATCCTCCGCCTCTACAGTGAGCCGCACGCGTACGGGCTCTGTCTGCCCGGACTTATCGTGGGCCATGGCGAGATCCGTCAGACGCGCAAAATTCCGCTTCTCGATCGTGTCATCGTGCAGCGCGCGTGCGAGCGAGAACCCCGGCATCGCCTCGGGCCAGGACCAGAGCAGCCGTGAGGCGAGGCCGTCATCGGGGCCGTCGATGATGACCGCGAGCTTCTCGGGCTGCACGCCGCCCAGGACTCCGATGGACAAGTTGCGGATGTGCAGCGGCAGTGGGTTCTTGACCCTGTCGACGACGTAGGACCGGCCGCCGTACATCTCGATGGCGAAGGCGCGATCCGAGCCGCCGCCACCGTACTTGTCAAAGGCACCGAGCCAGCCGGACAGCTCATCACGAACCAGGAGCAGCCCGCGCGGGAGGGCGGCGGCCAATCCCCCGAGTGCCTCGACGGTGGCATCGGCTACCCGAATGCGGGGACGAACCGGCGGCGCCGGGGGAAGGGCGTCGCTCGGCATTTCCGGCGCCGAGGCACCAGCCTTGACGGCCTTCTTCACTGCGGCCTTCCACTCATCCAGACGGGCCTCGCAGGCTTGCATCTGCGTGGCGTGGGCGAGTTGCGTGCTCTCGAAGCCCGCCGCCATCTGCGCCTCGGCAAAGCGCACCAGTTCGAAGGCGGCGTCCATCGATGGTGATTTCGACGAGGAGGGTGGCCCGACCAGAGCGCACCAGAGCAGTGGCGGCTCTGACCAAGTGGCACCCGCTTGTGGCCAGCGCACGTTAGCGATGGCGGCACCGGCGCAAGCCAGCAGCGCCGTGGCGGCGTAGTCGACCGGCGCTGATGCGCCGGCCGCCTTGATTGTCACCCACTCGGCCCAGGAGCCAAGCAGGGATAGCGGGAACGCCGGTGCTGGGCGTCGCCCTGTCCCGAGCAGCGTCAGATCCGGGGCAGCCCACGCGGTAGCACCTCCCGTTCCCAGGTCACTTAGCCTCGATCGACGAGCCGCGATGCTGGAGTCGAACCGTGAGCCAGTCGGCATGGACCCAAGCTGCGCCATCTCGACCAAGAATGGATCGGGCTTCATCGTCCGCCCTCCCTAACCTGATCTTCGGCTGGCGAGCCGACGGTTTGAGCCCCTACCTTCCGTAAGGCGTTTAGGTCGGCCAGCGTGCTGACGGCGGCACGGGTGCAGGCCACTAGAGAGCGCGCCGAGTAGTTGAGACCGGCGATATCGCCGATCTCCGCGTAGGTGATGCCGAGCTGTGCATGGATCTGCGCACCAGCGAGGGTGTCACGGATGAACTCGAAGAGCATCTCAGGGCGGGGGTCGGAAGCGTAGGTTGCCCTCATGAGCGCACCTCCACGGGTCCGAGGCCGGCAAGTCCAGCGATGGCAGATGCGAGGGTCGCGCTGACGCCTAAGCGACGCTGTAGGCGTTCAACAAGCAGGCGATGTGTGGTAAGGTCCTGATCGAAGTTAGCTTCCAGGCATACACTTCGATCGAGCCCGGCCTCTGCGCTATCGCGCAGTGCCGGGCTCAGCCTTTTCTGGTGATGCACGCCTCAGGCATTCGTCGGCTTGAGCGTGGGCAGGCTGTTCAGCCACGAGCGCAGATCATCCGCTAGGATGAGGGTGCGCCGACCGCGCTTTACCGCGCGCAAGTGGCCAGCAGCGATGGCCTTGTAGAGCGTTGAGCGACCAGTGTTCGCCAGCTTTAAGGTTTCCGCGATGCTATATGCTTGGCAATTCATTCGCTTGCTCCAACGAATGTCGGGACAGCCCGCGACATCCGCTGGTACATTGCTTTGGCCCTCTGGCGGTTTGTAGGGGCAAATACTCAGAATTTTGAGCCTACTTTTTGCCCCTTACGGCTCGGTCTACAGCGCTCTGCAGCGCTTCAGGCTGCGCTTCAAGAGAATGATTGCGAGCATCCTCAGGCAAGAAGTCCTGCCAGGCATCAATAAATCTGACGAAGGGTCCGCTGCCCGTATCGGCATTCTTACCGATACCCCCACCGGGTGGATGTTCTGGGTAGAGCAAAATATGCATCATCTTGACAGCGTGCTTCCAGGAGAAGCCGACTTGGTAACCCGTAGATCTAGTTTGCGGCTGTCTTTCCATGGCCTGATCACAGCTGTCTATAACTTCATTGAGGGCTGCCTGAAGTTGCGCGACCAAGGTTCCATCGCCGTCTTTGTTACGGCTAATGGAAATCACAGCGTGTGCTGCTGGCGTATTATGCGCAGAGATGACGTCCCAATCTATTGCTAGATCTGATCTTAAATCCTCGGCTTTAGTGCGTATTGACTTGATTCTTGCAGAAACCTCTCGGACCGTAGGAACGTTGTCACCTTCTTGTGTTCGGAAGCTCAAAAATTCTTCGGTCAGATCTGAGATCGCGTCTCTTTCTTTCATACCAAGCGTTCTGCCTAAAGCATCTTCCAGTTTTTTCCAATCGGCTTTATCGAACACTTTCATCCTCGTCAGTGTGCCGAAGGAACTGGTGACTCTTGGTTCCGCGTTACCCATCAGCTGTCTGCCCTCTTCGGAATGCTGGAGCGGCGCGTCAAATATTAGGCCGCTTCCTCGCGGTCTTTCGCATTCCTGCTACAGTGTTGAGCCCACTGTTCCATCATCGCACGCCGCTTCTCTAGCGCATCGCCGCGCCGATAGGCCCGCTCCATCGCATCACCCACAGCATGCGCTAACGCTGTCTCGGCGATCTCGCGGGGAAAGGCAGTGCACTCGCCAGCCCAGTCCCGGAAGGACGAGCGGAAGCCGTGGACCGTCACATCGACCTTCATCCGCCGCAGCATCTTTTCCATGGACGAACTGTACAAAGGTAGGTCAGGCTTCTGACCAGGGAACACGTACTCGCCACGGCGCACCACCTCGGCTTGATCAAGGATTGCCAGCGCGGCGTCTGTTAGCGGCACCCGATGTTCTTTGCCCGCCTTCATACGTATGGCTGGGATCGCCCAGACCTTCGCCTTGCGATCGATCTCGGCCCAGCGGGCGCCCAGCACTTCACCGGAACGCGACGCGTTCAGGATGCAGAACTGCAGGGCAAGTCCAGCCATGGCATCGCGTGACTGCAAATCGGCCATTAAGGCGGGCACGTCATCGAACGGCATCGCGGCATGGTGGCCGCGCGTCAGCTTCCGGCCAGCCGGCAGCAGCTTGTCGAGGTGACCGCGCCAGAGCGCTGGGTTCTCACCACTGCGCAGTCCTCTGGCTTTGGCGGCGTCTAACACCCGCTCAATGCGGCCGCGCAGGCGCGAGGCTGTCACACTCTTCGACTGCCAGATGGGGGTGAGGACACTCAGAACGTCCTCCGTGCCGATCTCGTCAATGGGCTTTGGCCAGAGAGAGCCTGCATAGGTCGCGAGCGTGGAAAACCACTGCGCCTTGTGCTTGTCGTTCCGGAACCCGTGCGAGAGGGATCGCACCACCTCCTCGGCAAAGGCGCCGAAGGTGACGGCGGCAAGCCGCTCCTCCTTGGCCGCCCTGCGGTGCTCGATTGGGTTCTTGCCGGCCTTGAGGATCTGGCGAGCCTGCAGGGCCCTCTCCCGCGCCTCAGCCAGCGAGACTGCCGACAAGCCGCCCAGCCCCATCTCCTTGAGCTTACCCTGCCAGCGGAACAGGAAAAGCCACCGTCTTGCACCACTGGCGTCAACGACGAGGTAGAGGCCGTCCCCATCGGAGTGCCGGCCTGGCGCGGTGAGCGTCGCCGCGGCTCGCGCGCTCAGCTTCTTTACAGCGCGTGCCATCGCGGCTTACCCCAACATCTACCCCAACGAATGAAGTGGATCGTAGCGGATGCGTGCGGACTTCGGTAGACACTTAAAGGATCAACCTGCTGGAATTTATGGCGTCAGCGAACCTGAAAAAACGCCTCTGGACCATAGTACGACGGACAGGAAGTCCGCCCCCTGGACCCGGCGCCACAGCGATTCCCGCTCCGGCGCCAGGGCCTCGATGGCGTCGAGGTCGGGTTCGAGGCGGGCCGGGCCGAAGGCGGGCTCCAGCCACTGGGACAGGGACTCCGCGGTGCGGCGCACCAGCGGGATCACGGTCTGGCGGTAGAAGGCGCGGTTGGCCTCGGCGTAGTTGGCGTGGGTGGCGTCGCCGGGCAGCCCGAGCAGGAGCGGCGGCACCCCGAAGGCCAGCGCGATCTCGCGGGCGGCCCCGTTCTTGGCCTCGACGAAGTCCATGTCCTTGGGCGAGAGCGACAGCGGCTTCCAGTCGAGCCCGCCTTCCAGCAGCAGCGGGCGCCCGGCATTGCCGGCACCCTGGTAGTTGGCCTCCAACTCGCCCTTGAGCCGGGTGAACTGCGTCTCGCTCAAGGTGGCACCGGCGGGGGTGGCGTAGACCAGCGCGCCAGAGGGGCGGGCGGCGTTGTCGAGGAGCGCCTTGTTCCAGGCGCCGGCCGCGTTGTGGATGTCGAGGGCGACCGCCGCCGCCTCCATCGGCGAGAGTCCGTAATGGTCGTCGGTGGGGTGGAACAGCGTGAGGTGGAGGATCGGGCTCACGCCCTCCCCCGTCTGGTCGTACCGCAGGGTGCGCCCGCCGACGTTGTAGTCGTAGGCGATCGGCCAGCCGTCGGGACCCGGCACCACCCGCATCCGGTCGGGGCGCAGGGTGTGGAGCTCGCGCAGGGTGCGATCGAGGGTCACGGCTTCGAGATAGGCGTTTCCCGACACCATGAGGTGCCCGTAGAGCGATTCGAGCAGCCGCGCCCCGCCCTCGCGCGGGTTCGGCCGGGCGAGCAGCGCCGTCAGCGGATGTGCCGGCGCGCCGTCGATCAGGCCGAGCGGGAGGGCGGCGGCGGCCTCCGCCACGAGACGCACCGCCCGGTGGACGACGGCGTTGCGCTGGAACCCCTCGCGGGCGAGGCCCCCGTAGTCGCGCGGCGTCCAGACCGCGCGGCCCTCTCCGTAGAAGGCGACGCGGGTGGCGGAGAGCGGGGCGGCCTTCGTCGACAGCACGGCGCCGGCCGCCCGGGTGAGACGGGTGAGGAGGTTGGGCATGGCGATCCTCGCGGTTCTCTCCTCCCCCCTTGTGGAGAGGAGTTGGAGGTGGGGGTGGCTGGGTGACCCTTAGTCGAGGCAGGCGGAACCACCCCACCCCCTGGCTCCTCCCCACAACGGGGAGGGGCAAGTGCCACCCTACAACCGCCGGATCCGCGGCTCCGCCCGCGGCCCCAGCATGAGATGCGTCAGCGCCCAGACCAGGGCGTCGAGGCGGTCCGGCGAGGCGCCGGTGGAGAGGCCGCCGGGGCCGAGGTCGCACAGCTCGTCCTCGAGCGCCGGCAGCGCGCCGACATGGTGGACGCGTCCCTGCGCGTAGAGCAGCGAGACCGGCTCGGCCCGCAGGTACTTTCCCCGCGTCGCCCGCACCGGCACGACCGGCACGGTCGGGTCGATCTCCCGGATGACGGCGCCGGCCATCTCGCCGCCCTGGTTGACCTCGACCACGAGGGCGTCGGCCTCCAGGCGGTGGTAGAGGGTCAGGGCCGCCAGCGCCCAGGCCTGGGGCGTGGCCCGGCTCAGGGTCGCGTCGGCGAGCACGTAGGCGTGACCGCTCCCCGACAGGCCCGCCGCCACGATCCCGCAGGCATCGGCGCCGGCCCGAGACGAGGCCGGCGGATCGACCGCCACGACGATGCGCGCCAGCGCCTCCGGTGCTTGGATCACACGGCCGGCCTCGATCCCGGCCCGGCTCCACAGGGCGTCGGCCCGGTCCTCGATCAGCTCACCGTCGAGTTCCTGGCGCCCGAGCCGGGTGCCGGCATAGCGCCCGACCACGGCGTCGAGGAAGGCCGGCGCCAGGTTCGCCGCATTGTCGGCGGTGCGCGAGCGGCTCACCACCACGGAGGGGTCGCCGAGCAACCGGCGGATCAGCGCGGTCGGGCGCGGGGTCGTGGTAACGAGGCTGCGCGGATGCTCGCCGAGCCGCAGCCCGAACTGGATCATGTCGTAGGCCGCCTCCGCGTAGCGCCACTTGGCGACCTCGTCCGACCAGGCGGCGCCGAATTGCGGCCCGCGCAGGCTGTCGGGCTCTTCGGCCGAGAAGGCGAGGGCCACCGCGCCATTGGCGAAGTCGAGCCGGCGCCGGGACGACGACCAGCGCGGGCGTTCGCCGGCCAGGGAGAGCAGGCCGGACGGCCCCTCGATCATCACGTCGCGGACATCGGCGAAGGTCTCGCCGACGAGTGCGATGCGCCCCACCGCCGAGCCCGTGAAGGCGGGGTCGCCCAGCGCCAGCGCCCTCACCCATTCGGCCCCCGTGCGGGTCTTGCCCGAGCCGCGCCCGCCGATCACCGCCCAGGTCGTTCACGGCCTCAGCGTGCGGCAGGGCGGCAGCTGGTCCGGCCGCGCGCAGTGGAGCCAGTCACGGGAGAGGGCGAGGATCAGGGAAGGCGGCAGGCTCGCCAGGAAGGGCTGCATCCGCCCGCTCGCTTGCGAATGCCGCATAGCGGCGCGCGATCTGCGCGCGCAGGGCGGGCAGGTCGAGGGCGGCGAACCCGGCGGCGCGTTCCGCTTTGCCGGCATCCGCCTCATCGCCGAGTTCCTTCACCCGTTCGTCCGCATCGAGGTCGTCGAGGAGGCGCTTGAGCCCGCCGAGATCGCGCAGAACCTTGCTCGAATCGAAGGGCGCCTTGCCCTTCAGGGCCGCATCGAACCGCTCGACCTGCCGGGCGACGTGCCCGCGCAGGGCCGCCCGCAGGTCGCCGCCCGTGCCAACAGTGCGGACCGTGCGGGGCGGTCGCGGCCGGCTGCCGAACCCGCAGCCCTTGAAGAAGGCCGATGCCCCGTACCGGCCCACGCCGAGTGCGGCCGCGAGATCGGAGAGTTCGACGTCCGGGTTGCGATACAGCCTCTCCACCGCGGTGTGGCGCGACGCGGACCACCGGGCCGGATCGTTCCGCCGCCGCGGCTTGTGGGCGGGGGGCCGCCAGCCCCAGCGAAAGTTCCAGTGCCCCATGGTGCCGGGGCACAGGCCGGTCTCCTGCGCGATCGCCGCCAGCGTCCTGTCGGTGGTTCGAACCAGCTTCTCGACATGCCGTCGTAAAGCGATCGGATGAAACGTCAGGTCCATCGCCGCCCCCGTCCATCCACACTTCTTGAGCGTGGGGTAGTGATAGCCCAGGAGCGTGCCGCTGTCAAGCGTATATTCCTATAAAAGGCTTATAGGCCTGATCGTCTCCACGCTGCTCCGCTCCCTTGGGGAGTTGGGACAGAGCGGCGTGCATCGGCTGAAGGCGTTCGTCGTCTAGGAGGCCAAGTCGACGGGGGCCTAGTCGCGGAGGTCGGGTGGCCGGCATCTCGTTCTGAAATTGGACCCCGGTCGACCGGCTGCTTGCCACCCTACCCAGACGTAGAGGCTGCTGCCGGCGCCCCCCAGGAGCGGACTGAACTCAAGTTCTCGCGCGCGGCGGGAGCTGTCCGAGCGCTGACAGTCCCGTTTCTGGCGGCGATCGGCGCGCGCGGACGGTTCCCGTTCGGCCCCTCTTGAACAGCGTCGGGCATCGTGTCGGCGTCTTGGTCCGAGCGGTTTGGCCGGACAGGTCGATTGGGGTAGGTGGTCCAAATGCGCCGAGCGCGATCCCCGCCGTGCTCGAACTCGGATGATCGATCGACAGAGCTGTCCGTGACCAATCCCCGCCGTATCACGCTCTACCATTCGCCGCTCACCCGCTCGTCGGGCGTTCTGACCCTGCTGGAAGAGCTCGGGGCAGACTACGAGATACGCACGCTGGACCTGAAGGCCGGCGAGCATCGCGCGCCCGCCTTCCTGTCGGTCAATCCGCTCGGGAAGGTGCCGGCGATCCGGCACGGCGACGTGGTCGTGACCGAGCAGGCCGCGATCTTCATCTATCTCGCCGACCTCTATCCCGAGGCGAAGCTCGCCCCCGCGCTCGACGACCCGCTGCGCGGCCCCTACCTGCGCTGGCTCGTCTTGTACGGCTCCTCCTTCGAGCCAGCGGTCGTCGATCGATCCATGAAGCGCGAACCGGGGCCTCAGGCGATGTCGCCCTACGGCACCTACGACGCCGTGATGGACCTGCTGACGGCGCAGCTTCGCAAGGGTCCCTACCTGTTCGGCAAGCGGATCACGGCCGCGGACGTCCTGTGGGCGACCGCACTCGGCTGGACCACGAGCCTCAAGCTCGTGCCGCCGAACCTCGAGTTGCTGAGATACGTCGAGCGCTTCCGGACCCGCTCCGCCGTCGCCCGCGCCGAAGCGATCGACGAGAAGCTCAACAGACAGCTGGAGGGCGAGTTCGAGCACCGCACGGGTTAGGGATTGGGCGACGCTGCCGCTCCTCGAACCACGCGATGCGGACCTCGGGTCCGTCGTCGCCTGCCCCGTCCGGCGGGGCATGGGTGTCGTCCGCTCAATCGGAGAAGGGACGATCCGGAGCGAGGCGCGATGGACCGTTCTCGGGCGCAGCGCAGGCACGTGTCGGGCGCATGACCCTGCGTGACCGTGCCGTTCCGCACTTTGCTGCAGTGCACACCAGGACCATCTGTCCTCTGTCCAGGGAGGACGCCCATCGGGACCCGCCAACAAAGAGGGACCTACCGATGGCCACGACGACGATGAATCCCGCCCTCTCCGTTCCCCAAGCGGAAGGGGCCAACCTGCTTGAGACGGTCAGGAGTTACTGGACCATGGCCGGCGCCGCACTCAGGTGCGCGGCGTCCGTTGAGAGCGGATACCGCCCGCAGGAGCGCGACCTGAGGATCCTCGGGATCGAGGGCATCATGCCCCTCACTCAGCAGATCGGCCGCTGAGGTACCCCGCCGGACCGCGCGAAGGCACGCGTCCGGCCCGGTCGCCCCGGGCACGCCGTCGCCTCAGCGCGGCGCCAGTATGGTGGACGCGCATGGGTTGCACCGAATGGATCGACCGGAACCGCACCATCCGTCAGGCGCGTCCGGCTTGACAGCGCTGGAGCGGATCCGGTGGTTGACGGCGTCGGGGCGCGGTCTCAGGAGGAGGCTTCGGCTGGAGGATCGCCTCCGATCCGGGGTCCCGCCGGGTCGCGCCATGTCCACGCCCGACAGGATCCCGCTCGGGCCGTCGCAGGCATGAGATCCTCAGCGAGGCCTTGACGCCAAGGCCTTGGATCGGCGGCGAGTTTTGAGGAAGCCTGCATGAGCGACGCCCTCCTCGAACCCTCGCCATCCCTCGCCCCTGCCCGGACGCTGCCGAGCGTGACGCTCGGTGAGGCGTTCCGGGTCTGGCTGCGGGTCGCCGCCCTGTCGTTCGGCGGGCCGGCCGGCCAGATCGCCGTGATGCACCGCATTCTCGTGGAGGAGAAGCGGTGGGTCTCCGAGAACCGCTTCCTGCACGCCCTGAACTTCTGCACCCTGCTGCCGG
>NZ_CAXUJR010000107.1:2179-11427 GCF_964251405.1 uncultured Methylobacterium sp. | reverse complement strand
ACCCGAGGGTCGGCTCGTCATGCCAGATCCTGCAGATGGCGCGCGGCGATGACGGAGGCCGCCGTGCGGTTCTCGACGCCGAGCTTCGCGTAGATGGCCTCGAGGTGCTTCGTGACCGTCCGCGGGCTCAGGCCCAGGATCTCGCCGATATCGCGGCTCGATTTGCCGCGGGAGAGCCAGAGCAGAACCTCCGCCTCGCGGTTCGTGATGCGCAGACGCGCGCCCAATCGTTCGAGGCTGGTCGCGGTCCCGTCCCGGGCGAGGCGCAGAAGGATCTCCTCGCCGGTGCTCCCGACGAAGCTCAGGGAATAGGCGGTGCCGTTCCTGTCCGAGAGCGGGATCGGGGCGATCGCGATGCCGGATAGGCAGCCGTTAAGCCAGGCCTGGGCGGCGGCAGGCAGGCCGAGCGGCATGCTCTCAGGGGCGATCCCCGTCAGGAGACGTGCCGCCTGCGGCGTCGACCACAGCACGTTCCCTTCGCGGTCCACGGCGAACAGGGTGCGGCCGGTCGTGTCGAGCGCCGCTCGAGCGCTTCGGGCCGAGCGGGCTCCAGCCAAGTGAACGCGGATACGGGCTAGGATCTCGTCGGGGGCGATGGGTTTCGTGACGTAGTCGACACCGCCAGCCTCGAGGCCTTTCACGATGTGCTCGGTTTCCGACAGGCCGGTCATGAAGATCACCGGCACGTGAGCGAGGTCGGTCCGCGCCTTGAGTTGCCGGCACGTTTCGAAACCGTCCATGCCCGGCATCATCGCGTCGAGGAGGATGATATCGGGAGTGATCTCCTCCACGAGCGCCAAGGCGAGGTCGCCGGCGACCGCCACCAGCACGGTGGCTCCCGAGCGCTCGATCGCGTCGGTGAGGAAGCTCAACGTCTCGGGGGAATCGTCGACGACGAGGACGATGTCGCGGTGCGCCTCAGCCATCGCGGGCGAGCCCTTCGAGCACGCTCATGTAGCGCCTGAGATCGTAGGATCCCACAAAGCCGCGCATCTGCGCGACGAAGGCGGCGGGCGGTTGGTCCTGCGCCTCCATCTGAGCGAGCTTGGCCTCGATGCCGCGGACATGGCCGATCCGGCCGAGCCGAAGCAATTCGGCGACCTGATCACGCCGCGGGGCGGCCGATCCGAGATCGGACTCGGGCGCCGTCTCCGGCGGCAACGCTCCGTCGAGGTCGAGCAGCACCGAGATGCGTGCGATGAGGTCCCGCAGGTCGAAGGGTTTGGGGATGATGTCGTCGTGGGGCGCGTCGTCGCCGCGATTCGGGCTGATCTCGTGGACGTTGGCCGACATCATCGCGATGCGCGCGGTATGGCCGGCCTCGCGCAGGGCGAGGGCCAGCTCCCAGCCGCTCATCCCCGGCATCGCGATATCCAGGAGGAAGAGGTCCGGACGCCGCGCCGCGGCCAGGCGCAGGCAGGCCGGTCCGTCGGCGGCGTCGAGGACGGTGAGGCCGAGAGGTTCGAGGATCTCGTGCATCAGACCGCGATGAGCCGCATCGTCGTCCACCACCAGGATCGTGCGCCGACCTCCGACATAGGCCGGTGCGCGCAAAGGGTAACCTTGCGCGAGAGCCGGGCGCGCGACCGAGGCGAGCATCAGCCTCACCCGCGCCACCGTGCCCTGGCCGAGCGTGCTGGTCACCGTGATCTCGCCACCCATCACCTGGGCGAGGAGGTTCGCGATGGTGAGGCCCAGGCCGGTGCCCGGCGTCGAGCGAGCCGCCGGCATCGAGCCGCGCTCGAAGGGCTCGAAGATCCGCTGCAGGTCCTCCTCCGGAATCCCGAACCCTGAGTCGCGAATCGTGAACACCGCGACCTCGTTGCGGTAGCTCAGTTCGAGCGCCACCTCGCCGGCAGGCGTGAACTTGATGGCGTTCGAGAGGAGGTTGAGGAGGATCTGGCGCAAGCGTTTCTCGTCGGTGGCCACCACCGCCGGCAGGTTGGTCGGCCCCGAGAAGCGGAAGGCGAGGCCCGCAGCCTTCGCCTGTAGGCTGATCATGTCGACGATCTGGTCGAGGAAGTCGGCAAGCCGGATCTCGTTGCGGTGGATCTGAAGCCGTCCGGCCTCCATCCGTGAGATGTCGAGCAAGCCATCGATCAGGCCGGACAGGTGCTGGGCGCTGCGTCGGATGACGCGGATGCCGTTCTGGCGCGAGGCCGGGATCTCCGGGTCGCCCTCGATGAGCTGCGCATAGCCGAGCACCGCGTTGAGCGGCGTGCGCAGCTCATGGCTGATGCCGACGACGTAGCGGCTTTTCGCCAGATTGGCCGCCTCCGCGATCTCCTTGGCCTCCTGCAGCTTGGCGTCGGTGACCTTATGAGCCTCGATCTCGGATTCGTAGAGCAGAGTCTGGCGAGCGGTCTCCTCTTGGGCGACGCGGCGGCTCTCCTGGGCGAGCACGAACAGCCACGCGACTACCCCGAGGATCACCACGAGGATCAGGAACACGCTGGTGAGCGCTGTGCGCAGGACGACCCGATGCTCTGGGTTCGCCGCCACGGCCCCCGCATGGACGATGCCGAGGATCAGTGCGATCACCGCCACCAGGGTCGCCATCAAGGCGAGATAGCGCCCCAGCGGTGCGCCGATCCAGAGCGCGGTCCGGGTCGGCAGGACCTGAGCGAGCATCGTCTGTGCCTGGGCGTCGAGGCGTCCGTGAGGCTTGCACAGGTCGCCGCAGCGAGCGTCGAGCGAGCAGCACAGCGAACAGATCGGTCCCGCATAGGCTGGACAATGGGCCATATCCTCGGTCTCGAACGGGTGCTCGCAGACCTCGCATGTGATGCTGGACGCCCCGCCCCAATCCGTACGCGGCGTCCTGGCGAGGTAGTATCGCCCGCCGGTGGCATAGGCGATCAGCGGCGCTCCGGCGAAGGCGGTGCCGAGCGCCAGGAGAGGCGCGAAGGGCTGGAGCGCAGGGCCGAGGAGCCCTGCATAGGCCGAGCAGCCGACGAGGATCGCGGCCGCCATGGCACCGGTCCCGACCGGATTGATGGCATAGAGGTGGGCGCGTTTGAACTCGATCCCCGGCGGCGACAGGCCGAGCGGCTTGTTGACCGCGAGATCGGCAGCGAGCGCCCCGACCCAGGACGAGACCACCACAGCATAGAGCGAGAGCGTGCTGGCGATGGTCTTGTCGATGCCGAGCTCCATTAGCAGGAGCGCGATCGCGACGTTGAAGACGAGCCAGACAACGCGCCCGGGATGCGAATGGGTGAGCCGGGAGAAGAAGTTCGACCATGCGATGGAGCCCGCATAAGCGTTGGTGACGTTGATCTTGAGCTGCGAGATCACGACGAAGACGGCCATCAGGGCGAGCGCGCCATCGCGGGACGGCACCACGTAACTGAAGGCGATCGCGTACATCTGCGTCGGGTCGCCGGCCTGCTCGGGCGGGATGCCGTGGCCGACGACGAGAACCGCGAGAAACGAGCCGAGCAGGATCTTGAGCATGCCGGGCACGATCCAGCCGGCCCCCGCCCCGAGCACTGCCCCCCACCAGCGGCCCGGGCGCTCCTTCTCGATCGCCGGCACGAAGCGCAGGAAGTCGACCTGCTCGCCCACCTGCGCCAGCAATGCGAGCAGGATGCCGACGGCGAACCCGAACAGGGCCGGATCGAATCCGCCGGCCTTACCCGCGATGCCGGCAAACCCGGTCCAGGCTTCGAACGGCGCCCCACCCTTCATCGCGATAAAAGTGAGCGGCAGCAGGTTGAGAACGATCCAGATCGGCTGGGTCCAGATCTGAAAGCGACTGATCAGGCTGATCCCGAAGACTACCAGGGGGATCGCCGCCAGCGCGCTGACGAGATAGCCGATGGTGAGCGGCAGGCCGAAGCAGAGGTTCAGGGCGAGCGCCATGATCGACGCCTCGATGGCGAAGAACAGGAACGTGAAGCTCGCATAGATCAGGGACGTGACGGTCGAGCCGATATAGCCGAAGCCCGCACCCCGTGTGAGGAGATCGATGTCGACGCCGTAGCGTGCCGCATAGACGCTGATCGGTGCGGCCGTGGCGAAGATGATGAGGCCGGCGACCAGGAGCGCCGCCACCGTATTGGTGAACCCCGTGGTGAGCACGAGTGTGCCGCCGATCGCTTCGAGCGCCAGGAACGACAGCGAGCCGAGCGCCGTCTGCGCCACCTGGAAGCCCGACCAGCGCCGGGCTTTCTTCGCCGTGAAGCGCAGGGCGTAGTCTTCGAGCGTCTCGTCGGCGACGAAGCGGTTGTAGTCCCGGCGAATCGGGACGATGCGCTGTCGGGCATTCATGGGCGGCAGTGTGGCACTGATCCAATCACGCGGCGTCGACATCCATGCAGGCGTGAGGAACCAAGACCGCCGCGAATGGGCTGGCCAGCGGCATCATTGGCTGCCGACGCGGCCACGTCCAGCCGGTGCGACGGCGAAGGCACCCGAATGAGGCCTGGGGAGCCAAGGTTGGCCTACGCAAGAAGCATGCAGGCACGGCGCTTCCATCGAAACGGCGGCATATTTGGGGGAGGCCGATCCAGCCTGGGCCGAGTGCCCCCGCTCTGCCATACGCAAAACAGCGTATATGCCCCGACGTATCACGCGGCCTAGCCTTTGCTTCGACCGATCGCGGCCAGTTCACGAGCCGCCCGGCAACGAACAGGGGTTGAGGGCACGATGGCAGACGAGACGAACCACGGTTTGCAATCGGCGCTGCGGCGCAGACTTCTGATGGGTCTGGCGGGCGCGCCCGCCCTCGCGCTGTTGCCGCGGCAGGCCTATGCCGCCGCGCCGCCGACCTCGGCGGTCAATACGAGCGGTCTGGCAGTCACCGACACAGAGGTGACGGTCGGCATCCTGCACTCGGCAACCGGCACCATGGCGATCTCCGAAACGGGCTCCATCCAGGCGGAGAAGCTCGCCATCGAGGAGATCAACGCCGCCGGCGGCGTCCTCGGCCGCAAGATCAAGATCATCCAAGAGGACGGCGCCTCCGACTGGCCGACCTTCGCGGAGAAAGCCAAGAAGCTCCTCGTCAACGACAAGTGCGCGGCCGTGATGGGCTGCTGGACCTCCGCGTCACGCAAGGCCGCTCTGCCGGTCTTCGAACAGTATAATGGCCTTCTCTACTACCCGACTTTCTACGAGGGACTCGAGCAGTCCAAGAACGTCATCTATACCGGTCAGGAAGCGACGCAGCAGATCCTTGCCTCACTGAACTGGGTTGCGAAGGAGAAGGGTGCCAAGACCTACTTCTTCATCGGTTCGGACTACATCTGGCCACGCACCTCGAACAAGATCGCCCGCAAGCACATCGAGAACGTGCTGAAGACCAAGGTGGTCGGCGAGGAGTACTTCCCGCTCGGCCACACCCAATTCAATTCGGTCATCAATAAGCTCAAGCTCACCAAGCCCGACGTGATCTTCACCGACGTGGTCGGCGGGTCGAACGTGGCGTTCTACAAGCAGCTCAAGGCGGCCGGCATTGACCTTTCGAAGCAGACCCTGCTGACCATCTCGGTGACCGAAGACGAGATCGACGGCATCGGCGGCGATAACATCGCCGGTGCCTATTCCTGCATGAAGTACTTCCAGTCACTCAAGAACCCGAACAACGAGAAGTTCGTCGCGGCCTTCAAGAAGATGTGGGGTGAGAAGACCGTCATCGGCGACGTCACCCAGGCCGCCTATCTCGGCCCCTACCTCTGGAAGATGACCTGCGAGAAGGCCGGCTCCTTCGACGTCGACAAGCTCGCGGTGGCCTCCACCGACATCGAGTTCAAGGGCGCGCCGGAAGGCTACGTCAAGGTCCATCCCAACCATCACCTCTGGTCGAAGACCCGCGTGGCCAAGGCGCTGCCGTCGGGCCAGTTCGAGGTGGTCTACGAGAGCCCCGACCTCATCGAGCCGAACCCCTTCCCCAAGGGCTACCAGTAGCTTCCCGATCGGCGCGGCGGCTTGCCGCGCCGCCAGATCCGGTCCGGCGCTTGCTAGGCGAGCCCCGAACCGACCGAGCCATTGGCGCAACCCTTCGGAGATCAGGCGATGTTCGGTGAATATTCGATCGCGGACCTCAGCGCGATCTTCGCGATGCAGGGTTTCGCCGGCCTGATCCTGTTCTCGGTCTATCTACTGATGGCGCTCGGCCTCGCGATCATCTTCGGCCAGATGGGCGTGATCAACATGGCGCACGGGGAGTTCATGATCCTCGGCGCATACGTGACCTATCTCTGCTCGACCTTCTTCCAGACCTACATGCCCGGGCTGTTCGCCGCCTACTTCTTCGTGGCGATGGCGCTCGCCTTCCTCGCCTCCGGCGCGATGGGCATGCTCGTCGAGTGGAGTCTGATCCGGCACCTCTACAAGCGTCCACTCGATACGCTGCTCGCCACCTGGGGCCTGTCGCTGATCCTGCAGCAAACCTACCGCACCGTGTTCGGCGCCCGCGAGGTCGGCGTCGAGCTGCCGTCTTGGCTCATCGGTTCGGTCCAGGTCACCGACACGATCGAGGTGCCGATCAACGGTATCTTCGTCATGGCCATCACGACGCTGATCACCTTGGGTGTCGCTACGCTTATGTACCGCTCGCGCTTCGGCGCCCAGGTCCGTGCCGTGGTGCAGAACCGGGCCATGGCCGGCGCGGTCGGCATCGACACCGAGAAGGTCGACCGCCTCACCTTCGGTCTCGGCTGCGGCATCGCCGGCATCGCCGGCTCGGCCTTCACCATGGTCGGCTCGACGGGTCCGACCTCGGGCCAGCTCTACATCGTCGACACCTTCCTCATCGTCGTCTTCGGCGGCGCCGCCAGCCTGCTCGGTACGATCGCGTCGGCCTTCTCGATCTCTCAGACCCAGTCGACGCTGGAATTCTTCCTCTCCGGTTCCACCGCCAAGGTGATCACCCTGCTCGCGGTGGTCGGCATCCTGATGCTGCGGCCGCAGGGCCTCTTCACCCTCAAGGTCCGGCGCTGAGGAAGCGATCATGGAGCAGACCAGGATGGCAACGAAGCCCGTCTCCGCCGCGAATATCCACGACAACCCCTTCATGAAGCCGATGGAGTGGGTGAGCCTCGCGATCCTCGCCGCCGTCATCCTCATCGTCCTGCCGATGGTGCTCGATGCCTTCCGGCTCAACCTCGTCGGCAAGTACCTCACCTACGCCTTCGTGGCGCTCGGCCTCGTGATCTGCTGGGGTTTTGGCGGCATCCTCTCGCTCGGCCAGGGCTGCTTCTTCGGGCTCGGCGGCTACTGCATGGCAATGTACCTCAAGCTCGAGGCATCGAGCGTCGAGAATACCAAAATCCAGTCGACGCCGGGCATCCCCGACTTCATGGACTGGAACCAGATCACCGAGCTGCCCTGGATCTGGAAGCCGTTCCAGAGCCTTCCCCTCACGCTGCTCCTAGTGGTGGCGTTGCCCGCCTTCTTCGCCTTCGTGATCGGCACGGCGATGTTCCGGCGCAGGGTCGGCGGCACCTACTTCGCCATCATCACCCAGGCGATCGCCGCCATTCTCACCATCCTGATCGTCGGCCAGCAGGGCTACACCGGCGGCATCAACGGCATCACGGACCTGCGCACACTCAACGGCTGGGACATCCGCACCGACAGCGCCCACAACATCCTCTACTTCGTCAATGGCGGCCTGCTCATCGCCTGCATCCTGTTCGCGCAGTACGTGAAGAAGTCCAAGCTCGGCCGCATCCTGTTGGCCATGCGCGACAAGGAGGACCGGGTCCGGTTCTCCGGCTACCAGGTCGCGAGCTTCAAGACCTTCGCGTTCTGCCTCGCCGCCGTGTTCGCGGCCATCGGCGGAGCGATGTTCACCCTCCAGGTCGGGTTCATGTCGCCCTCCTTCGTCGGTATCGTGCCCTCGATCGAGATGGTGATCTACGCTGCCGTCGGCGGACGCCTTTCCCTGTTCGGCGCGGTCTGGGGCACGCTGCTCGTCAACTGGGCGAAGACGAGCTTCTCCGAGAGCTTCCCGGAGCTGTGGCTGTTCGGGCTCGGCGCGCTGTTCATCGCCGTGGTCCTCGCCTTCCCCAACGGCCTGGCCGGCATCTACCGCACCTATGTCGAACCGCGCCTGACCCGGAAGGTAAAGGCGCTCGCTCCGGCCGATGCCGGGCCCCTGCCGCACGGCACCCCGGCCGAATAGGAGCGCCAGCCGATGAACGCCGCCATCCTCCACTCGCCGATCATCGGCGAGAGCGCCGACGCCCCGAATTTCCTCCTCGCCGTCGAGTCCCTCACGGTCTCCTTCGACGGGTTCAAGGCGGTCAACGACGTCTCGTTCTACGTCGATCCCAATGAGATCCGCGTCATCATCGGCCCCAACGGTGCGGGCAAGACCACGGTCCTCGACCTCATCTGCGGGCGCACCAAGGCCAGCGCCGGTTCGATCAAGTACAAGGGCCAGGAGCTCACCAAGCTTTCCGAGAGCGCCATCGTCCAGGCCGGGGTCGGGCGCAAGTTCCAGACGCCGTCGATCTACGACGACCTCTCGGTGTTCGAGAACCTGGAGATCTCGTTTCCGCGTGGGCGCTCGGTCTTCGGGGCCCTGACCTTCAAGCGCGACGCCGAGGTCCGCGACCGAATCGAGGAGGTCGCGAGCATGATCTTCCTCAAGGACCAATTGGCCGAGCGGGCCGAATTCCTCAGCCACGGCCAGAAGCAGTGGCTCGAGATCGGCATGCTGCTGATCCAAGACCCGGAGCTCCTCATGCTCGACGAGCCGGTCGCCGGCATGAGCGTCGGCGAGCGCATCAAGACCGCCGAGCTCCTCAACCAGATCATCGTCGGCCGCTCGGTCCTCGTGATCGAGCACGACATGAAGTTCGTCGAGGACATCGCCCACCGGGTCACCGTGCTCCACCAGGGCAAGGTGTTGTCGGAAGGGTCGATGGAGCGGGTCAAGAACGACCCCAAGGTCATCGAAGTCTATCTCGGCCACTGAGGGGAAGCGCGCGATGCTGCAGACGACGCCGGTTTCGCACAACGCAGCCACCTACGTGCCCTCGGCTTCCGCGGGCACGGCCCCGATGTTGTCGGTCGAAGACCTCCACTCGGCCTACGGCCAGAGCGAGGTCCTGCACGGGCTCGACTTCTCCGTCGCGCCCGGCGAGATCGTTGCCGTGATGGGCCGCAACGGCATGGGCAAGACCACGCTCATGAAGACCCTGATGGGGATCGTCGCGGTCAAGTCCGGCGCGATCCGGGTGGCGGGCGAGGACATCTCGGGTCTCAAGAGCCACCAGCGCGTGGCCAAGGGCCTC
>NZ_CAXUJR010000107.1:0-2079 GCF_964251405.1 uncultured Methylobacterium sp. | reverse complement strand
CAGTCGTTCCAATGGGGTGCGTCGTATCCCGACATGGTCGAGCGCATCCTGCCGTTCATGGGCGCGGCGCGCTGCTCGCGGCACAACTACGTCTTCCTCGAAGGGGTGAAGGCGGCTCTCACCGCGGACGCCGCGTTCAATGACGGGTGGTACGACGAGCCGCCGCGCCGGGGCCTGCGCGCGGCGGCCCGCGTCTATGCCGGCTGGGGCTTCTCGCAGACGTTCTACCGCAAGGAACTCGAACTTAAGCAGCCGGTCCGGCCGTTCGGCGGACGGCCGGCGGACGTGCCGTGGAATTACTCGTCGCTCGAGGATTTCCTGGTCTACTTCTGGGAAGGTTTCTTCCTGCCCAAGGATGCGAACGATCTTCTGTCGCTGCTCTGGACCTGGCAGCACGCCGACATCTCGGGCGACCCTCGGTACGGGGGCGATTTCGGCAAGGCACTCGCGGGCATCACTGCCAAAGCCATCGTCATGCCGGCCTCCTCCGATCTGTACTTCCCGCCCGAAGACAGCGCCCACGAAGTCGAGCACATGCCGAACGCTCAACTGCGCGTGTGCCAGAGCGATTGGGGCCATTTCGCCGGCGACCCGCGCGGCACCAGCCCCGACATTGAACTCGTCGACGCCGCTCTGAGGGAGCTGCTGGCGAGCTGACGGACGAGGCCGGAGAACCGGCCGCGGAGAGGGGATTCATACCCCGTACGAGACAAGGGAGCGGAGTCGCTACAATGACCGAGACACTGATCAAGGTCGACCTCACCCAGTCGGCCTACGACAACGACATGGTCCATAACCGCTGGCACCCGGACATCCCGATGGTGGCCATGGTCAAGCCCGGTGACGACTTCATCATCGAGACCTACGACTGGACCGGCGGCTTCATCAAGAACAATGATTCTGCCGACGACGTCCGCGACATCGACCTGTCGATCGTCCACTTCCTGTCCGGCCCGATCGGGGTCGAGGGTGCCGAGCCCGGCGACCTGTTGGTGGTGGATCTCCTCGACATCGGCGCGAAGCCCGAGAGCCAGTGGGGTTTCAACGGGTTCTTCTCGAAGAACAACGGCGGGGGATTCCTCGACGAGCATTTCCCGCAGGCCCAGAAGTCGATTTGGGATTTCGAAGGCATGTTCACGAAGTCCCGACACATCCCCGGTGTTCGCTTCCCCGGCCTGATCCATCCCGGCCTGATCGGCTGCCTGCCCGATCCCAAGATGCTTGAGACCTGGAACACCCGCGAGAAGGCCCTCTTCGACACCAATCCCACCCGGGTGCCGGCGCTCGCCACCTTACCCTTCGGACCGACCGCCCATATGGGCCGCCTCAAGGGCGAGGCGAAGGACACGGCGGCGGCGACGGGCGCCCGGACGGTGCCGGGGCGCGAGCATGGCGGCAATTGCGACATCAAGGATCTGTCGCGCGGCTCGAAGATCTACTTCCCCGTCTACGTGCCGGGCGCCGGCCTCTCCATGGGCGACCTGCATTTCAGCCAGGGCGACGGCGAGATCACCTTCTGCGGTGCCATCGAGATGGCCGGCTGGGTCCACCTCAAGGTCAGCCTGATCAAGGACGGCATGTCGAAATACGGGATCAAGAACCCGATCTTCAAGCCGTCGCCGATGACGCCGAAATTCGACGACCATCTGATCTTCGAGGGCGTCTCGGTCGACGAGTATGGCAAGCAACATTACCTGGACGTGACCGTCGCCTACAGGCAGGCCTGCCTCAACGCGATCGAATACCTCAAGAAGTTCGGCTATTCGGGCGCGCAGGCCTATTCGATCCTCGGCACGGCGCCGGTCCAGGGCCATATCTCCGGCGTCGTCGACATCCCCAACGCCTGCGCAACGCTGTGGATTCCCACCGGCATCTTCGAGTTCGACATCAACCCCGGTGCCGACGGCCCGACGAAGTTCCTCGACGGTTCCGTGCAAATGCCGCTCTCGCCGGACCTGTAGCCATGCCCGTCTATGATTACGCCTGCGAGACGTGCGGACCCTTCACCGTACTTCGACCGATGGCGCAGTTCCGCGATCCGCACGACTGCCCCGATTGCGGATCGTCGTGCGGGCGCGC
>NZ_CAXUJR010000106.1:0-11489 GCF_964251405.1 uncultured Methylobacterium sp. | reverse complement strand
GATAGCGGCTGCCCGTCGATCGGCCAGTGATGCCGGCCCGAGTAGGAGCGGGATTTTCCTCCCCCTTGCGGGGAGGGGTTAGGGGTGGGGGTGGTACCGCTGGCCTCCGCAGCGGGTCACCCAGCCACCCCCACCTCCAACTCCTCCCCGCAAGGGGGAGGAGAGGTGCGCACCGACCCGTCAGGATCGATGTCCGGGCCGGCGCAGGCCCGTCACCATGACCGCCGCCACGCCCATCCTCACGGCCACCGGCCTGCGGAAGGAGTTCCGCGGGTTCAAGGCCGTCAACGGCGTCGATCTCTCCATCCGCGAGGGCTCGATCCACGCCCTGATCGGCCCGAATGGCGCCGGCAAGACCACGGTCTTCAACCTGCTGACCCAGTTCCTCAAGCCGACGGGCGGGCGGGTCGTCTATCGCGGCCGGGAAATCACGGCCCTGCCCCCGGCCGACGTCGCCCGCCTCGGGCTGGTGCGCTCGTTCCAGATCTCGGCGGTGTTCCCCAAGCTCACGGCACTCGCTAACGTCCGCGTCGCCCTGCAGCGGCGGGCGGGGCTCGCGACGCAGTTCTGGCGGTCGAACGGCGTGCTGTCGGTGCTCGACGACCGCGCGCGCGCGCTGCTCTCGGATGTCGGCCTCGACGCGCATGCCGACACCGAGGCCGCCGACCTGTCCTACGGCCGCAAGCGCGCGCTGGAGATCGCGACGACACTCGCACTCGAACCCGACCTTCTCCTCCTCGACGAGCCGATGGCCGGGATGGCGCACGAGGATATCGGCCGGGTCAGCGACCTCATCCGCACCGTCGCGGTGGGGCGAACGGTCCTGATGGTCGAGCACAACCTCTCGGTGGTGGCCGACCTCTGCGACCACGTCACGGTGCTCGCCCGCGGCGAGGTCCTGGCGGAGGGCAGCTACGCCACGGTCAGCCGCGATCCGCGCGTGCGCGAGGCCTATATGGGGTCCGAGGATGCTTGAGCTCGGCACCCACGACTCCGTGCCGATGGCAGCGATCGCGCCCACGGGACCCGCCCTCCTCGACGTCGCCGGCCTGCATGCCTGGTACGGCGAGAGTCACGTCCTGCACGGGGTCGACCTCAACGTCCGTCAGGGCGAGACCGTTTGCCTGCTCGGCCGCAACGGTGCGGGCAAAACGACGACCCTGCGCTCCATCCTCGGCATCGTCGGGCGCCGGAGCGGCCGGGTGAACTTCGACGGACAGGACCTGACCCGGATGCCACTCCACGGCCCGGCCCGGGCCGGGCTCGGCTACGTGCCGGAGAACCGCGGCATCTTCGCGGGCCTTACGGTCGCCGAGAACCTGATGCTGCCGCCCAAGGTCGCCAACGGCGGCATGAGCGTTGACGAGATCCACGCGCTCTTCCCGAACCTCAAGGAGCGTCGCTCCAGCCCCGGCACCAAGCTGTCGGGCGGCGAGCAGCAGATGCTCGCGATCGCCCGCGTGCTGCGCACCGGCCCGAAGATGATCCTCCTCGACGAGCCGACCGAGGGGCTCGCCCCGGTCATCGTCCAGCGGATCGCCGCAGCCCTGATCCAGTTGAAGGCGCGCGGCCTCACCGTGCTCCTCGTCGAGCAGAATTTCCGCTTCGCGCGCCGCGTCGCCGACCGCTTCTACGTCATGGAGGGCGGGGTCGTGGTCGACGCGTTCCGGTCCGACGAAGTCGAGGGCCGTCTTGAGCGGCTTCACGAATTGCTGGGTGTCTGACGCGATGACGATGATCTTCGGCGTTCCGATCCAGGCCCTTCTCGGTCAGCTCCTGCTCGGGCTCATCAACGGTTCGTTCTACGCGATGCTGAGCCTCGGCCTCGCGGTCATCTTCGGCCTCCTGCGGGTGATCAACTTCGCGCACGGTGCGCAGTACATGCTCGGCGCCTTCGCGGCCTGGCTGCTGCTGGAGCATCTCGGCATCGGCTACTGGTGGGCGCTGCTACTCGCCCCCCTCCTCGTCGGCGCCGCCTCCCTCGTGGTCGAGCGGGTCGCGCTGTCGAAGCTCTACGATCTCGATCCGCTCTACGGGCTGCTCTTCACCTTCGGGCTCGCTCTGACGATCGAGGGCGCCTTCCGATGGCAGTTCGGGGCGGCGGGGCAGCCCTACGCCACTCCGGACGCGCTCGTCGGCGCCAAGAACCTCGGTTTCATGGTGCTGCCGATCTATCGCGGCTTCGTGGTCGTCGCCTCCGTCGTCATCTGCCTCGCCGTGTGGCTGCTGATCGAGCGCACCAAGTTCGGCGCATACCTGCGCGCCGCCACCGAGGATCGGACGCTCGTCCAGGTCTTCGGCGTGAACGTGCCGCGTCTGCTGACCCTGACCTACGCGCTGGGAGCCGGACTCGCCGGGCTCGCCGGGGTGCTGGCCGCGCCCATCTATCAGGTCAGCCCGCTGATGGGGTCGAACCTCATCATCATCGTGTTTGCCGTCGTGGTCGTGGGCGGCATGGGCTCGATCGGCGGCGCCATCCTGACGGGCTACGCCCTCGGCGTGCTGGAAGGCCTCACGAAAGTGTTCTATCCGCCGGCCTCCAGCATCGTCATCTTCGTGGTGATGGCCGGCGTGCTTCTGGTTCGTCCCGCCGGTTTGTTCGGGCGAGAGGGCTGATCCCATGGATGCGCGGCCGACCGACCTCATGCCTGCCGATGCGGCCCAACCGCCGAGAAGCGACCGGAATCGTGCGCTCTACGCCGGGCTCGCGATCCTCGGAATCCTCGCCGTGATCGCGGCGCCGTTCGTGGTCTATCCGGTCTTCCTGATGAAGATCCTGTGCTTTGCCCTGTTCGCAGCGGCCTTCAACCTGCTCATCGGCTATGTCGGACTGCTCTCCTTCGGGCACGCGGCCTTCTTCGGGGGCGGCGCCTATGCCAGCGCCCACGCCCTCAAGGTCTGGGGCTGGCCGCCGGAGCTGGGCATCCTGTTCGGTGCGGCCGTCGGTGCGCTTCTCGGGCTCGTGATGGGCTTCTTCGCGATCCGCCGCCAGGGCATCTACTTCGCGATGATCACGCTGGCGCTCGCCCAGATGGTGTTCTTCGTCTGCCTGCAGGCGCCCTTCACTGGGGGCGAGGACGGCATTCAGAACGTGCCGCGCGGTCACCTGCTCGGTGGGCTGCTCGATCTCTCGGTGAACCTCAACCTCTATTACGTGGTGCTCGCCATCACGGCCTTCGGGCTGTTCGCAGTCTGGCGGGTGGTTCACTCGCCGTTCGGCGCGGTCCTCCAGGCGATCCGCGAGAACGAACCCCGCGCGATCTCGCTCGGGTACCGGGTCGATCGCTACAAGCTCGGCGCCTTCGTCATGTCGGCGGGCCTCGCGGGCCTTGCCGGCGGCACCAAGGCGCTGGTCTTCCAGCTCGCCACCCTCACCGACGTCGCCTGGCAGATGTCGGGCGAGGTGATCCTGATGACGCTGCTCGGTGGGATCGGGACGCTGCCCGGACCGGTCGTCGGCGCGGCCCTGGTCGCGGCGCTGGAGCATTACTTCGCGACGTCGTCGTTCCCAGTCACCATCCTGACCGGGCTCGTCTTCATGGCATGCGTGCTGCTCTTCCGCCGCGGGATCGTCGGCGAGGTCCTGCATCGGCTGAGGCGGCGCTGACGCGGCTTCTCAGGCACGGAAGGTCGACCGCGCCGGCACATCGACGTGCGAGTGTGCCGGCGCGGTCGGATCAGTGGGCGCCGCCCAGATAGGCCGCCTGAACGGCCGGGTCGTTGCGAAGCTGGGCGGCCGGCCCCTGGAACCGGATCCGCCCGTTCTCCATGACGTAGGCATGATCGGCCACACCCAAGGCCGCCATGGCGAACTGCTCAACGAGGAGCATCGTCACCTGCTCCTCCTTGAGCCTGCGGATGGTGCGGAAGACCTCTTCGACGAGCTTCGGGGCAAGGCCCATCGAGGGTTCGTCGAGAAGCAGGATGTCGGGGCGCAGCATCAAGGACCGGCCCATCGCGAGCATCTGCTGCTCGCCGCCCGACAGAGTGCCGGCGAGCTGGGTACGCCGCTCCTTCAGCCGCGGGAACAGCTCGAAAGCGCGTTCGCGGTCGGCCGCGACGTCGCCCTTCGGGCGCGAGCCGGTGAGGCGCGGGAACGCTCCGAGCGTCAGGTTGTCCTCGACGCTGAGGGTCGCGAAGACACGGCGGCCCTCGGGCGAGTGCGCCAGCCCCGCGCTCGCCACGTCGTGGCTTTCGAGCCCGCCCACCTCGCGGCCGTTCAGCCGGATCGAGCCGCTGCGCGGGCGGATCATGCCTGACAGCGCCCGCATCGTGGTGGTCTTGCCCGCGCCGTTCGATCCGATCAGCGTGACGACCTGACCTTTCAGGACCTCGAACGAGAGGCCGTGGAGAACCTCGATCTGGCCGTAGCCGGCGGAGAGATTGGTGACCTCAAGCATGGACGGGCTCCTGGTCCGCGACCGGGCTGCCGAGATAGGCCTCGATCACCTTGGGGTCCTTCTGGATCTCGCGGGCACCGCCCTCGGCGATCTTGTGGCCGAAATCGAGGACGCTGACGCGGTCGCACAGGCCCATGACCACGTCCATGTGATGCTCGATTAGGATCACGGTGATGCCGGCATCGCGGATTTTGCGGATGATCGTGGTGAGGTCGGCAATGTCCGGCGCGGTGAGGCCGGCGGCGGGCTCGTCGAGGAGCAGGAGCACCGGATCGAGGGCGAGCCCGCGGGCGATCTCGAGCAGGCGCTGCTTGCCGTAGGGAAGATTGCGTGCCTCGACCTGAGCGAGGCCGCCTAGACCCACGAAGTCGAGGATCGCCATGGCGCGGATCCGCGCGTCCCTCTCCTCGCGCCGGCGCCGGGGCGTGCTCAGGATCGCGTCGACGATATTGCCCTTGAAGGCGTGGTGCAGGCCGACGAGCACGTTCTCCAACGCCGTCATCTCCCGGAAGAGCTGGACGTTCTGGAAGGTGCGCGCGACGCCGGCCGAAGCGATATCGGAAGGCGTCTGCCCATCGAGGCGCTTCGTTCCCGCCACCGTGGTCAGGGTCACCGATCCGCCTGTCGGCTTGTAGATGCCGGTCAGCACGTTCATCATCGTGCTCTTGCCTGAGCCGTTCGGACCGATCAGCCCGTGGATCGTGCCCGGACGCACGTCGATGTCGACGCCCGCGAGGGCCTTCAGCCCGCCGAACTGCATCAGCACCGAATCGATCTTGAGCAGCGGGTCGGCATCAGCCCCGCCCCGCTGCGCGACGAGCGCGGCGCCCCCCGCCGTCAGCGTCCGCCCCTCGGCAGTATGGGCCGGGCGCAGGGCCGGGATCTTGTCCCGCAGGAACCCGACGATGCCGTCCGGCAGGTAATAGACCACGAACAGGATCATCAGGCCGAAGACGGTGAGGCGGAAATCCGTGACCGATTGCAGTGCCAGCGTCGCCGGGAAGAACAGCAGGCAGAGCACCACGGGCACGAGGATCGTGAAGCGGTTCTCATGCCGGCGAAGGAAGGCGAGTCCACCCACCACGAGGGCCACCAGGGCGATCACCCCCGCCATGATGCGAACGAGTTCGATATCGGCCAGGATGTTGGGCATCATCACGATGATCGCCGAGCCGATGAGCGGCCCGGCCCTCGATTTGCGCCCGCCCATGGTCACCGCCAGCAGGAACAAGACCGTGAGTTCGAAGCCGTAGGAGTTGGGGGCGACGTAGCGCTCCGACCACGCGAACAATGCGCCGGCAAGGCCCGCGAGTGCCGCCGAGATGACGAAGGCGTAGACCTTGTAGCGGTAGACGCTGACGCCCATGCAGTCGCACGCGATCGGCGAGTCCCGCAACGCCTCGAAGGCCCGCCCGAAGGGCGAGCGCACGATTCGGTTCACGACAACGATCGTCAGCAACAGAGCGGCGCAGACGAGGTAGTAGAATTCGAGCTTGCGCCCGGCAGCACCCCAGGGTGCCTGCATCCCGATGAGGGAGAAATCGAGGACACGCGCCGGCGGCAGGGTGATGCCGAGGGGGCCGTTGGTGATCGGCGTCAGCTCGTTGATGAAGATCTGGATGATGGTGCCGAAGGCGAGCGTGACCATCGCCAGGTACGGGCCGGTGACGCGCAGGGCCGGCACGGCGAGCAGGAGGCCGAAGAGTGAGGTGACGCCGATCCCGGCCAGCAGCCCGTACCAGAGGCCGAGCTTGAAGTGC
This sequence comes from uncultured Methylobacterium sp., assembly GCF_964251405.1. Lineage (GTDB taxonomy): Bacteria > Pseudomonadota > Alphaproteobacteria > Rhizobiales > Beijerinckiaceae > Methylobacterium. The sequence goes on along the minus strand of NZ_CAXUJR010000106.1, from coordinate 5,329 downwards.
ATGAACAGGACAGCCGCCGAATAGGCCCCGACGCCGAACAAGCCCGCATGCCCGAGGCTGACCTGCCCCGTGTAGCCGACCACGATGTCGAGCCCGAGGATGAGGATGGCGTAGATCGCGATCACCACCAGGAGGTGGATGTAGTAGGAACTCGTGATCACGTGCGGGAAGGCCACGAGGAAAGCCACGAGCAGGACGGCCCCGAAAAGACCGATATGACGGCCGAGCCTGGGCGCGGCCGTCGGTGCCGCTGCGGGTGCGAGGGTGGACTGCGCCATGGCGTCAGGCTCTTGGTGGGTGGATGCGAGCCGGCGCGGGGCGGCCGGGATGGCGAGCAACGGCTGTCACGCTCAGACCTTCTTGATCACGGCCTTGCCGAACAGCCCGACCGGGCGGATCGAAAGGACGACGAGGAGGAGGATCAGACCGGGCACGTCCTTGTAGCCGGTCGAGATGTAGAAGCCGGTCAGCGTCTCGGCCACGCCCAGGATCAGTCCACCGACGATGACGCCGAGGCCGGATTCGAGCCCGCCGATGATCGCGACCGCGAAGGCCTTCAGCGCCAGCACCGCGCCCATTGTCGCGCCGGTTAGCGTCACCGGAGCGACGAGGACGCCCGCAAAGGCCGCCGTCATGGCGCTGATCGAGTAGGATAGGGTGATGATCTTCTGGGTGTTGATCCCCATCAGGCCGGCCGCGTCGATGTCGTTCGAGGTCGCCACAACGGCCTTCCCCCAGATCGACTTGCGGTTGAAGATCTCGACGGCGAGCATCATCAGGAGGGCGCCCGCGACGATGAGCAGCTCCATCGGCAGCACCCGGGTCTCGCCGAACTGGATCGCCGCCTCGGGAAGCGGCGAGGGAAACTTGAGGTCGTCGCGACCCCAGATGTTCTCGGCGACGTTGCGGAAGATGATCCCGAGCGCGATGGTCGCCATGATCCATCCGTACTCGGACTTGATCTTGACTGCCGGGCGGACGCCGAGCCGCTCGACGACGGCGCCGAGGGCGAAGCCGAAGACGAGGACCAGCGGGATCATCAGCCAGTACCCGACGATCGGCGCGAGGGTCAGCCCGAACAGGGCACCGAGAGCGAGCGCTTCGCCCTGGCCGAAGTTCAGCGTCTTCGACGTCGCGAAGGTGAGCTGATAGCCGAAGGCGATCGCGGCGTAGATCATGCCGACGGCGACGCCGGACGCGATGAGCTGCAGGAAGATGGCCATGGGGATGATACCGGATCGAGCGGAACGTCTTATGGCACCGGCCAAAAAGGTGGGTGTCACCTTTCGGAAAAAAGCCGATGCTTGAACAAGGATTGAAGGCATCGAACCGGAATTCAGATCCGGTTCGATGCCCTTAGGTCTGCGCTTGCGTGTCGGCCAATCGACCGACTGCGAAACGCAATGGAAGACCGGCCTTCGCGAGCGGGTTTCTCGTGGCAACCTGCCGCGAAAGACCCCTCGACGAAAGGCTTTAGTTCGCGGCCTTCTCCTTGACGCGGACGACGCTCGCGCTCTTGGCGTCCTCGTCCTTGGCGTAGACGATCTTGCCGTCCTCGACCTTGCCGAACACGATCATGTTGCGAGTGATCGCATTGTGGTCCTGGGCCGTGAAGGGCTTCTCGTAGGTCGTCACGACGCCCTCGACCTTTTCCTTCAGGTCTTCGAGCGCGGCGCGGATCTTCGGTCCGTCCGTGGCGCCCGCCTGCTTGATCGCAGCCGCCAGCAGGAACACCGAGTCGTAGCCCTGCGCGCCCGCGACCGGGGTCGGGATCTTGTTCACCTTATAGGTCGAATAGTAATTCTCGAGGAAGGCTTTGCGCTTTGGCAGCGTCCGGTCCTCGATGAAGGTTTGGGGCATGATCACGCCGTTACCGTTGGCGCCGGCAATGTCGATGAAGCTCTGCATCGAAGACGGCCAGGAGGTGATCATCGGGACCTTCCAGCCGAGCTTGGCCATGCCGTTGGCGATCTGCGCGAGCTCGGGGCCGATGCCGTAGGCGAGGATCACGTCGGCGCCGGCCTGCTGCGCCTTGAGCAGCTGGGCCGTCATGTCGACGTCCTTGATGTTGAACTTCTCGACGACCACCGGCTTGATGCTCTTGCCGGCGAGCCATTTCTCGAGATCTTCGCGGCCGAGCTGCCCGTAATTCGTCGAATCCGCCAAAATGGCGATCTTCTTGTAGCCGCGCGCGATCGCCTCGTCGGCCATCATGCCGGCCTGAAGCACGTCGTAGGCCGAGTTCCGGAAGACGTAGTTGCTGTCGTAATCCGGCGCCTTGAACTGGTTGGTGATCACCGTGCCGGTGGCGACGTTGTTGAAGACCGGGATCTCGGCTTCTTGGTAGAAGCGTTGCGCGGCCAACGCGACGCCGGTATTGATGAAGCCGAGCGTAGCGACGACCTTCTCCTTGTTGATCAGCTCCTGCGCAACCTGCGCGCCGACCTCGTTCTTGGCTTCGTCGTCGCGCTCGACGAGGAGGATCTGTCGACCGAGCACACCGCCGTTCTTGTTGATCTCGGCCGCCGCGAGGCGTGCCCCGTCCCGCATCGAGACGCCCATCGAGGACGAGCCACCGGTGTAGGGGCCGGTCACGCCGATCTTGATGGGATCGGCCGCATGCGCCGGCGTGAGGCCAAGCGCCGTAGCGCAGACCAGCGCGCCCATGAGCGCGCGTCTCTCGAGTGTCATCGTTTCCTCTCCGCAATGCCGACCGGCTGCCCTTCGAAGTGGCATTCTCAGTCTGGTGTGTAGTATTTCTGGTCGAAGTCGTTCACGACTGTCAAGCTCTAAACGCAGCCCCGATGTCTCGGCTATTACTGCCGATTTAACGATGACCTCGGGCGTAATGGGATAGAGGTGCAGTTTGGATAATAGCTTTAATACGGATTTTAACAGTAAATATTGCCGCATACTTTTTAATTTCCTGGTTATAGCATCATATATTCTGTTAATGCATTATCGATTTCATGACCGGCAGCAACCTCGAAATACCAATCAGCCCCATTCGTGATTGTTCCAAGATGAAGGAAATAATTTCCAATGAATATTGGTGTGAAAGATCACGCGAATTCAACAAACAATTGTTTTTGGCATCGGGCTCGGTAAGCCGGGTCCAGTGCGCACCGTTTCCTGCGCTGCGTCAATGGTTTCGATTTCCCTGTTCATAGGATCAAGCTCGAGGCTGGCCCGGGAATCCCTTTACGTCCACCTCTCATCCTCTTGGGCTTGCAGCGTTTGGGACGTTCAGGAACAACGATCGGGATCGTGGTAGCCCGAACGGTCCTTGATTCCGGTTGAGGCCCAGCACAGGCAGGACTGGAGCCTCGCTGGACCCAAGCCTCGCCGGACCATCGGCGCGACGCCAAGAGAAGCACGGGAGATGAACGGACGCATGGCGAACCCTTGGGCTAGACGCGAGATCTGGTTCCTCACTCTCGCAGTCCTGCTCGGAGTCGGTGGCGGAACGATCTTCTGCTTCTCCCGTGCCACCATGCTGACCATCGCGGTGGCTCCCTTGGGGGGAACGGAACCGGCGCTGCTGCGTGCCTACGCGGACGAGCTCGCGGCACGAAGAAAGGGCCTAACGCTCAGGATCGTGTCCTACGATGGCGTGCGAGAGAGCGCCGAGGCTTTGCAGGCCGGACAGGTCGATCTTGCCGTCGTCAGGCCGGACGTGATGATGCCACGCAACGGGTTGACGCTGACCGTCCTGCGCGAGCAGGCCATCTTCATCGCGACACCGGCCAGTTCCGGTATCAGGGCCATGCCGGACCTCAGCGGCAAGCGGTTGGGGATCCTGGCTGAGAGGATCGCCGATCGCGCGCTGGTTCAAGCCGTCCTCGATCACTACGGCATCGGGTCGGCGGGCCTCGACTCATACAGTCCGGCCACGCTTGTCCCGGTCGAGGAGGGTGACCTTTCCAAGGCTCTCAGCGAGAGCCGTATCGACGCCCTCATACTGGTCACGACGCCAACGAACCCGGCCGCGATGCGCGTTCTGCGCATTGTCCGGGATGCCGCCGACGCTCGGGACGTCGTTCTATTCGGGTTGCCCGAGGTCGCTGCGATCATCGCCCGCCTTCCCAAGCTTCAAGCCGTCACGGTTCCATCAGGCCTGTTCGGCGGCAATCCGCGCCTGCCCCACGAAGACCTATCCACCGTGGGCCCCTCCTATCGCCTGATGGCCAGATCCGACCTGTCGCGCGGCGCAGCGGCCGCAGTCACGCAGCACCTGTTCGAGATGCGGGCCGGCTTAGCCGAGAAAGTCCCATCGGCCGACGCCATCACCCATCCGGCCTACGATACGACCGTGGCGGCGACGAGTGCCAGACTGCCGATCCATCCCGGGGCGATCGACTTCTATGAGCGCGAGCAAGAAAGCTTCATCGAGCGATACGAGTCGTGGATTTACCTCGTCGCCATCTTCGGAGGCGGACTCGGCTCCGTCTACGCCTGGCTGCGGCAACGCCTTACACGTATCCGACGGCACCGCATCGAGGTGGCGACGGAAAGCCTCTTGAAGATCCGCGCGAACGCGCGTCGGACGACGGACGCCGAGCAGTTGCGCAGTATGGCCGGCGAGATCGACGATCTCGCGGCCAGCATCGCCCGCAATGCCCTGAACCGGCCCACCGAGCCCCGGACGTTGACCGCCGCGACCGTCGCGATCGATGCCGCCCGTTCTACCGTTCGCCGGGCGATCGGCGACGCTCGCTAGAACCCGTCGCGGCAGGGCACGCCTAGATCCCGAACGGCCTGTCAGATACGCGTTCCCGTGTCCCGTGGCGGCGCGCCGCAACGCCAGCGCTCGACCCGCCAGGTCGGATGAGCGTTGGTCCATTGGGCCATCTGGGGTTGCGCCACGGCGAGGCATCGCTGCGGACCTGACACTTCTTCGGAGAAGGTATGGAGCCGCGTGACACAATGCGCCGGGTTCTCGACCAGGCAGGTGATGAAATACAATCCGTACAGCATTGCATATCCACCACCCTTGCTTCGCGTTTTCGGACCGCCCGTTTCGCAGCCTTCCAAGACCTGCAAGGGCAATACGGATGCCATCCCGTCGAGGCACCTGGGACCGAAACCAGGCTAGGATCGAGCACGCTGACAGCTTGCGACAACGACGCCGGTTCGGTCGACGATCCCGAACCGACGCCCAGAACCTTATCCGCTCTCCGATTGTTGATCATCCATCGGCATGGAGACCTCGGCATGACCGCAAGAGTGTACCCTGCGCCGAACCAGACGCAGTCCGGCGGACCCGCCAACAGCCTGGCCTGCCCCTATTTGGTGGCCCAGGTGCGAAGTTAGTGCATCGTCGGTCGCG
>NZ_CAXUJR010000105.1:0-11534 GCF_964251405.1 uncultured Methylobacterium sp. | reverse complement strand
AGCTGAAATCCACCATCAACACCATGGTGGACCAGCTCAACTCCTTCGCGAGCGAAGTGACCCGCGTCGCCCGCGAGGTCGGCTCGGAGGGCAAGCTCGGCGGCCAGGCGCAGGTGCGCGGCGTCGGCGGGACCTGGAAGGACCTGACCGACAACGTGAACATGATGGCCGCCAACCTCACCGGCCAGGTCCGCGGTATCGCCGACGTCGTGACGGCGGTCGCGCAGGGCGACCTGAAGCGCAAGCTCTCGGTGGATGCCAAGGGCGAGATCGCGGCGCTCGCCGACACCGTCAACGAGATGATCGAGACCCTGGCCACCTTCGCCGACCAGGTCACGAACGTCGCGCGCGAGGTCGGCGTCGAGGGCAAGCTCGGCGGTCAGGCCCGGGTGCCGGGCGCCGCGGGCCTGTGGCGCGACCTCACCGACAACGTGAACCAGCTCGCCGCGAACCTGACGACCCAGGTGCGCGCCATCGCCGAGGTGGCCACGGCGGTGACCAAGGGCGATCTCGCCCGCTCGATCGCCGTCGAGGCCTCCGGCGAGGTCGCCTCGCTGAAGGACAACATCAACGAGATGATCCGCAACCTGCGGGACACGACGCTCAAGAACGCCGAGCAGGATTGGCTGAAGACCAACCTCGCCAAGTTCACCCGCATGCTGCAGGGCGAGCGCGACCTCGCCACGGTGTCGAACCTGATCCTCTCCGAGATCGCCTCCCTGGTGAACGCGCAGCGGGGCGTCTTCTACATGGTCGAGAACGACGGGACGGAACCCGTGCTCGACCTGATGGCGAGCTACGCGTTCACCGAGCGCAAGAACCTGTCGAACCGCTACCGGATGCGGCAAGGCCTCGTCGGGCAATGTGCCTACGAGAAGAAGCGCATCCTGCTGACCAACGTGCCGGGCGACTACATCACCATCGGCTCGGCGCTGGGCGAGGCCGCCCCCCTCAACATCATCGTGCTGCCCGTCCTGTTCGAGCAGGAGGTCCGGGCCGTGATCGAGCTGGCCTCGTTCAACCGCTTCAGCGAGACGCACCAGCTCTTCCTCGACCAGCTCACCGAATCCATCGGCATCGTGCTCAACACGATCGCCGCCAACATGCGGACGGAGGGCCTCCTGAAGCAATCGCAACTCCTCACGGGCGAGTTGCAGAGCCGACAGGAAGAGTTGAAGAAGACCAACGATCGCCTCGAGCTGCAGGCCGCATCGCTTCAGCAATCGGAAGACCTGCTCAAGAACCAGCGCGAACGCCTCCAGACGACGAACGAGGAGCTGGAGGAGAAGGCCCGCCTGCTCGAGATCCAGAAGAAGGAGGTCGAGGGCAAGAACCGCGAGGTGTCGGTCGCGAAGACCGCGCTGGAGGAGAAGGCCGAGCAGCTCTCGCTGACCTCCCGCTACAAGTCGCAGTTCCTGGCCAACATGAGCCACGAGCTGCGTACGCCGCTCAACAGCCTGCTGATCCTCTCGAAGCTGCTGACCGAGAACCGGGACGGCAACCTGACCGACAAGCAACGGGAATTCGCCAAGACGATCAACGCGGCCGGCTCCGACCTCCTGTCGCTCATCAACGACATCCTCGACCTCTCGAAGATCGAGTCCGGGACGGTCTCCCTCGAAGTTGGCGACGTGCCGCTGCAAGACCTTGTGGACCACCTCGACCGGACCTTCCGCCAGGTCGCCGAGGAGCGTCATCTCACCTTCGCCATCAAGGTCGCCCCCGGCCTGCCCCGGGCGGTGCGGACGGATTCGAAGCGGTTGCAGCAAGTCCTGCGCAATCTCCTCTCGAACGCCTTCAAGTTCACCGAGAAGGGAATCGTGACCCTGCGGCTCGGGTCGGCCGAAGGCTCCCCGCTGCGGTCGGGCAGCCAATGGATGGCCCTGTCGGTGAGCGACACCGGCATCGGCATTCCGGAGGACAAGCAGCGCATCATCTTCGAGGCCTTCCAGCAGGCCGACGGCACCACCAGCCGGAAGTATGGCGGGACGGGCCTCGGCCTCGCGATCAGCCGCGAGATCGCGCGGCTCCTGGGCGGCGAGATCGTCCTGGAGAGCGTGCCCGGCGAGGGCAGCACCTTCACGCTGTTCCTGCCCTTCGAGCCTCCCGTGACCTCGGGGGTGAGCCGTCCGATGGAGGTTCATGAGGGCAACGGGGCCGCCCCGCCGGTGAGCCGGCAACCCTCCGCCGCCATGGCGCTCTCGGCCTCGGCCGACGACCGTCACGCCATCCAGGCGGGCGACCACATCGTGCTCATCGTCGAGGACGATGCCATGTTCGCCTCCGTCCTGCTCGAACTGGCGCGCGAGCGCGGCTTCAGGGGCCTGATCGCTCAGGACGGGGCAGGGGCGCTCGCCCTTGCCCACCGGTACAAGCCCCACGCCATCACCCTCGACATCGGCCTGCCCGACATGGATGGCTGGGCGCTCCTGGACCTCTTGAAGAACGACCTCCGCACCCGCCACATCCCGATCCACGTCATCTCGGTCAACGACGAGAAGAAGCGCGGGCTGAAGGCCGGCGCCTTCGGGTTCCTGGAGAAGCCGGTCGACCGCGAGGGACTGCTGAAGGCCCTCGAGCGGTCGAAGGAGTTCATCACCCGGCCCGTCCGCAACCTGCTTCTTGTCGAGGACGACGACAACCAGCGCGCCAGCATCACCGCGCTACTGAGCGAGGAGGACGTGAAGGTGTTCGGCGTCGGCACGGCCTCCGCGGCCCTGGAGGCCGTGACGGGCGGCCGCTTCGATTGCGCGATCATCGATCTGGGGCTGCCCGATATGGGCGGCTCGGAGCTGATCGAGCAGATTCGGGCCTCGCAGGACGGGGAGGAGCTTCCGATCATCGTCTATACGGGTCGGGAACTGACGGCGGCCGAGGAGCAGCACCTGAAACAGACGGCCTCCACCATCATCCTCAAGGATACGCTCTCGTCCGAGAGGCTGCTCGACGAAACCGCCCTGTTCCTCCACCGGGCACTCGGCCACGCGCCCGCCGAGGACCCGATCCTGGTCGAGCGGAAGGACCCGGCCTCGCTTCAGGGCTGCCGTGTTCTCCTCGTCGACGACGATCTGCGCAACATCTTCTCCCTCACCAGCGCGCTGGAGCAGTACGGGCTGGAGGTCCTCTTCGCCGAGAACGGGCGCGACGGCATCGCGCTTCTGAAGGCCAATCCGAACATCGACGCGATGCTGGTCGACATCATGATGCCGGGGATGGACGGATACGAGACCATGCGGGAGATCCGGAGCGACGATGCCTTCCGGACCCTGCCCCTGATCGCCGTCACCGCCAAGGCGATGAAGGGCGATCGCGAGAAGTGCCTCGACGCGGGTGCCTCGGATTACGTGTCGAAGCCCGTCGACATGGACCAGCTCCTCGCCGTCCTGCGGGTGCAGCTCGAACGGCGCGGACAAGCCACCGCTGGCCCGCAGCGCCGTGCAAATGGCGCGGCGGACACGGCCGGGCATGCCCAATGAGGGATTTGCCGCCGCCATCCTCCTGGGACCCGGATCCCGCCGGCGATTCGGACGCCGCGCCGGGGCAGCCTCCGATCCGTGCGAAGATCCTCATCGTCGATGACGACCATCGCAACCTGCTGGCCGCTTCGGAAGTGCTCGACGAGCCCGGCCTCGAACTCGTGCTGGCGGACACGGCGGAGGAGGCCCTGCGCCGGACGTTGCGGGAGGACTTCGCCCTCATCCTGCTCGACGTGCAGATGCCCCGCATGGACGGCTACGAGGTCGCGTCGCTGATCCGGAGCCGGCCCCGGACCTCTCGCGTGCCGATCCTGTTCCTGACCGCGCACAACAAGGAGGACGTCCACATCTTCCGCGGCTATTCGGCCGGCGCGGTCGACTACGTCTTCAAGCCGATCCAGCCCCTCGTCCTGAAATCGAAGGTGGACGTCTTCGTCGACCTCTATCGCAAGACGGAGGAGATCAAGCGCAAGGCGGCCGCCGAGAAGCAGCTACTCCTGGAGAACCTGCGGGTGCGCGGCGAGAAGCTCGAAGCCGAGCGGGCGCTGCGGCGGCGGGAGGAGCACCAGGCCGTCGTGCTGCGCGGGCTCCCCATCGCCCTCTACACGGCCTCTCTCGGAGAGGCGGACCGAGGCCTGTACTTCACCAACGACAGCATCCAGCGCATCACCGGATTCTCCCGGGACGCCTTCGAGGCGCCGGGGTTCTGGCAGTCGCGGATCAATCCCGAGGACCGGCAAGGGGTTCTGGACGCCCTCCGGGCGGTGGTCGAGACGGGCTCGGCGACGCTCGAATATCGCTGGCGCAACGCCGACGAAGCGGAGCGGCACATCCTCGATCAGATCGTCGTCAATGCCGGCGAGGACGGCGCCCCGTCGGAGCTGTTCGGCATGTGGTTCGACGTCTCCGAGCGGAAGGAACTGGAGCTCAGTCTCCTGCACGCCTCGAAGCTCGAGGCGATGGGCCGCCTGACCGGGGGCATCGCGCACGACTTCAACAACATGCTGAGCATCGTGATCGGCAACCTCGATCTCCTGCAGAACTCGATGCAGACCGACGAGAAAGCCCATCGGCGCGTGCTGAGCGCCATCGAGGGCGCGCAGCGCTGCGCGGAGCTCACCAGCCGCCTCCTGACATTCTCCCGGCGCTCGCCGCTTCAACCTGCCGCTCTCGATCTCGCGGCCTTCATGCCCGGGCTCGTCAGCCTGCTGGAGCGCACGTTGGGCGAGCGCGTCGGCGTGTCGCTCTCCATGGAGGACGGGCTCCCCGAGGTCTGCGTCGACCACGCGCAACTCGAGGCGGCCCTGATCAACCTCGCCGTCAACGCCCGCGACGCCATGCCGGATGGCGGCCGGCTCGACATCGCCGTCCGCCGGCCCGACGGGGCGTCATCGATCGATGATGGCGCGACCAGGTCGGTCGGGATCTCGGTCACCGATAGCGGAACGGGCATGTCGCCGTCCGTCCTCGCCAGGGTGTTCGAACCCTTCTTCACGACGAAGGAGGCCGGCAAGGGCACGGGCCTCGGCCTCAGCATGGTCTACGGATTCGTCCAGCAAAGCGGCGGAACGATCACGGCCGACAGCGTGCCGGGGCAGGGCACGAGCATCACGATATCCTTGCCGGCCTCCGCCGGAGCAGCCGCCGGGTCGCCCGCCCGGATGCTCAGTGATGACGCCGCTGACCTGCACGGGGCAGGACGTGCCGTGCTCGTGGTGGAGGACGAGGCGGACGTGCGGCGCATCGCGGTGTCGGCGCTCGAAGCGCTCGCCTTCCGCGTCACGGATGCGGGCAGCGGCGAGGAAGCCCTCGGAATTCTGGAGCAGGCTCCGGACATCATGCTCGTCTTCAGCGACGTGAACATGCCCGGCCCCATCGACGGCATCGAACTCGGGCACATCATCCGGCGCCGCTGGCCCGATATCCCGGTGCTCCTGACGTCGGGCTATCTTCGGGAAGAGCAGGACGTGAGCGGCTTTCAAGTTCTGCAGAAGCCGTATCGCACGTCGGAATTCGTCGAGAAATTGCGCACGTCTCTCCCCGGCGGGAGCACGTTCCTCGGCGCGGATCGATCGATGGACGGCGCGATGCCCGAGTTGGAATCTCGAGACCTGCTCGAGACGTGAATCGGGCGACCCGGTATTTACCGACCGGGCCGAGTGACGGCGAAACCATGCTGACCGTCATCCGTTGGCCGCCGTCACGCTGCCCCATCCACCGAACTCGGCGATGAACCGCTTCCATGAGGGTCGGTCACGAGAACCTGCGCTCGCTGCAAACCGGTTTGATCGCCCGAATTCACACTCGAGGCAGTCTTAGCCAAATCAATACGTTGTGCTAATATTCCTGTCTTATAAAAGATATCTGACCTTTACAGCATTTGCTCGGCTTGATACGACTTCCTCCTGCCGAGCGGCTCATATCCGTCCGGCTGCGGGGCAGCGCGACGGTTTCGATGCGGTGACGCCACACCCATGCGAGCCAGACCTGACCGGGCATCCAAAACGCGCAACGTCGCGAAGACTGCGGCAGAAGCTGCGGCGTCAGGGAGGATCGGATGGACCTGAACAGTCCTCTGCTGGAGGTTGACGGTGTCACGCTCCAGTACAAGACGCCTCAGCACCTCGTGACGGCAACCTACAGGGTCAGCTTCCAGGTCCTGCCGAGCGACAGGTTCGTGCTGCTTGGCCCGTCCGGCTGTGGGAAGTCGACCCTTCTGAAGGCGGTCGGCGGCTACATGGCGCCGACGGAGGGCGAGATTCGGCTGAAAGGTCGGGCCGTCACTGGACCTGGACCGGACCGCATGATGGTGTTCCAGGAATTCGACCAGCTCCTGCCCTGGAAGACCGTTCGGCAGAACGTCGTCTTCGCCCTTGAAGCGTCGCGGCGCCTGTCCGGCCGCGAGGCCGAGGAGCGGGCCATGCACTACATCGACAAGGTCAATCTCACGACTTTCGCCGACAGTTATCCGCACATGCTCTCGGGCGGCATGAAGCAGCGCGTCGCGATCGCCCGAGGCATGGCGATGGAGCCCGACATCCTCCTGATGGACGAGCCCTTCGCGGCGCTGGACGCCCTGACGCGCCGCCGGATGCAGGACGAACTCCTCATGCTGTGGGAGGGAACCCGCTTCACGGTCCTCTTCGTCACGCACTCGATCCCGGAGGCGATCAAGATCGGCTCGCGAATCCTGCTGCTCTCGCCCCATCCCGGTGAGGTCAAGGCGGAGTTAAACAGTGCGGGCTCGCCCCAGGAGGTTCTGCAGCTGGAGCAGCGGATCCAGCAGATGCTGTTTTCCGAAGAGGTGAAGGAGGCGGAGAATGTCTAGGATGGCCGTTGCCTTTTCACCTTCGGAAGCGGTGACCCCGATGCGTCCCGAGATCGTCCGCGAAGCGACCGGCGCCTACGGCGGCGCGATCGTCGAGAAGCCTCTGTCGTCCCTCGAGCGGCTCTACAACCAGGCTTGGCTGCGCAAGATCGTCATCCTCGCGGTGCTCGCCACCATCTGGGAGATCTACGGGCGCTACCTCGACAACGACCTCCTGTTCCCGACCTTCTCGGCGACCGTCGCGGCCTTCGGGCGAGGCGTCGCGGACGGAACCCTGATCCAGCGGGCCTGGGGATCGATCCAGGTTCTGCTCATCGGCTACGCTCTCGGCATCCTGCTCGCCGCCCTGCTCACCGGGCTCGCCATCACCTCACGGATCGGCACCGACTTCCTCGAGACCATGACGTCGATGTTCAACCCGCTGCCGGCCATCGCCCTGCTGCCGCTGGCTCTGATCTGGTTCGGCCTCGGCAACGGCAGCCTCGTCTTCGTCCTCGTCCATTCGGTGACGTGGGCGATCGCGCTCAATACCCATTCGGGCTTCCTGTCGGTGAGCCGGACCCTGAAGATGGTTGGCCAGAACTACGGGCTCAGCGGCGCCGGACTGATCCGCAAGATCCTGATCCCGGCGGCCTTCCCGAGCATCCTCACGGGCCTGAAGGTCGGCTGGGCGTTCGCCTGGCGCACCTTGATTGCGGCCGAACTGGTGTTCGGCGTCAGCTCGGGCTCGGGCGGGCTCGGCTGGTTCATCTTCGAGAACAAGAACATGCTCGACATCCCGAACGTCTTTGCCGGCCTGCTCACCGTCATCCTCATCGGCCTCGTCGTCGAGAACCTGATCTTCCAGACCATCGAGCGCCGGACGATCCGCCGCTGGGGCATGCAGGCCTGAGACGCGAGCCCGCGATCTAAGGCAGCCTCGCCGATGGCCAAGTCATATATATGACAGATGACCATTGACTCACGAAGACCGGGTCGTAACCTCGGCAGGACAGCGAACCGCAAGAGTTTCGCGAAAACAGGGAGAAGCCGCACATGCGCGCGAAAGGTTTGATCCGTCTCATCGGGACCGCCGCGGTGGTCCTGGCGGGCGTGGCCGCTGCCGGCGCCGAGGTGGCGACGGTGCGCCTCGCCAAGCAGTTCGGGATCTCCTACCTGCCGCTGACCGTGATGGAGGAGCAGGGGCTCCTGGAGAAGCAGGCCAAGCAGCAGGGCCTCGATCTCAAAACGGAGTGGCTGCGCTTCACCGGCGGCTCGGGCATGAACGAGGCGCTGCTCTCGGGCAACCTCGACTTCGCTGCCGGCGGCGTCGGTCCTATGCTGACGATCTGGGGCCGCACGCGCGGCAACATCATGGTCAAGGGCGTGGCCGCGTTGAACGCGATGCCGCTCTGGCTCGTGACGGTCAATCCCGACGTGAAGTCGATCAAGGACTTCACCGGCAAGGACAAGATCGCCCTGCCCACCGTGAAGACCTCGATCCAGGCGATCACCCTGCAGATGGCCGCCGAGCAGGCTTTCGGGAAGGGCGAGCAGGGCAAGCTCGACCCGCTCACGGTCTCGATGGGCCATCCCGACGCGCAGACCACCATGCTGAGCGGCCGCTCGGAGATCACGGCGCATTTCGGTTCGCCTCCCTTCCAGGAAGCCGAGTTGAAGGATCCCCGCGCCCGCAAGGTGCTCGACAGCTACGACGTGCTCGGCGGCCCCCACACCTTCAACCTGGTCTGGGCGAGCAACAAGTTCGTCTCCGCCAATCCCAAGGTGGTCGCCGCCTTCATCGCGGCCCTGGAGGACAGCCTCAAGCTGATCCGCGACGATCCGGCCAAGGCCGCCGCTCTCTGGATCAAGGCGGAAGGCGCGAAGCTGAGCCAGGCCGAAGCCGAGGCGATCATCCGCTCGCCCCAGAACGAGTGGACCACGGCGCCCAAGCGCATGCTGACCTATCTCGACTACATGAACCGCGCCGGCCTCGTCTCGGCCAAGGCGACCGACCAGAGCGAGCTGTTCTTTCCGGCTCTCCGCGCCACGGGGAAGTGAGCCATGACCGCGCCGGTCATGCCCGCCGCCGCTGAACGGGACGCCGAAGCGATGCTGGAGGTCCGTGTCTGGCGAGGTGACGCAAGCGGCACACTCCAGACCTACGCCGTGCCGCGGCGGCCGAACCAGACCATCCTGGACGTCGTCACCGAGATCCAGCGCGAGCAGGATCCCTCGCTCGCCTACCGCTTCGCCTGCCGGGTCGGCATGTGCGGCTCCTGCGCCATGATGGTGAACGGGCGCCCGCGCTGGACCTGCCGCACCCGCGTCGCGGGCGTGGCCGAGAACGGGATCCTTACCCTCGAGCCGCTGCGCAACCTGCCCGTGGTCAAGGATCTGGCCGTCGACATGGAGCCCTTCTTCGAGAAGTGGCGCGATGCGCACGGCTATTTTGAGCCGGGCGAGACCCCGCCCGGCGACTTCGCCGTCGTGTTGCCGGACTCGCCCGAGCGGCGCGAGGTCGATGCCGGCATCGAGTGCATCAATTGCGGCGTCTGCTACGCGGCCTGCGACGTGGTCTCGTGGAACCCGGACTATCTCGGGCCCGCCGCCCTCAACCGGGCCTGGACCCTCGTCAACGACGTGCGCGACGCCGGCCAAGCGGCGCGGCTCGCCGCGGTGTCGGGCGATGCCGGCTGTCATTCCTGCCACAGCCACACGAGCTGCGCCGAATATTGTCCGAAGGCGCTCGCGCCGACCTTCGCCATCGCCGGCCTGAAGCGCGAGACCGCGCGGGCCGCGCTCAGACGGTTCCGGAGGAAGCGATGAGCCCGCTCCTGTACCTGGCGCAGCGCGGCACCGCCGCCATCCTCGCCGTCACCGTCGCGGTGCATCTCGGCACCATCGTGTACGCCGTGCGCGGCGGGCTCACCGCGGGCGAGATTCTTGCCCGGACGCAGGGCAATGCCGCGTTCCTGGCCTTCTACGTCGTCTTCGTCCTCGCGACCGCGATCCACGCGCCGATCGGCCTGCGCAGCATCCTGCGCGAGTGGACCGCCTGGCGCGGGCGCAGCCTCGACGCCGCGATGGTGGCGTTCTCGGCTCTGCTGACGGTGCTGGGCCTACGCGCCGCGCTCGCGGTGTTCCTCGCGTGATCCGCGCGACGCATCGGAAGCCGGGCTTTGCCGCCGCGCTGCTGCACCGGCTTTCGGGCGTGGCGCTCGCCCTCTTCCTGCCGATGCATTTCATCGCGCTCGGCACCGCCCTCCAGGGGGCAGACCGGCTCGAGAGCTTCCTCGGGCTGACCCACAACGGTTTCGTGCGCACGGCCGAATGGGGCCTCGTCATCGCGCTCGCGCTGCACATGGCGCTCGGCCTGCGGGTCCTGGCGATCGAGTGGCTCGCCTACCGCGAGAAGACCGCGCTCCTCGTCTCCGGCTGCGTCGCAGGCTCCTTCGCGGTCGGACTCCTGTTCCTCCTCAGCGGGGCCTGACCCGCGAGAGACCCCACGGCCCGGCAACATCGTCCAGCAAGGAAGACCGGCATGGACCTCGACCTCCAGGAACTCGAAGAGGTCTGCAAGGACCTCTACATCCGAGCCCTCAAGATCCTGCCCCCCGACATCAAGGCGGGCTTCAAGGACCTCGTGCGCGACGAGACCAGCGCCACCGGCCGGGCCATCCTCGGCACCATGGTCGAGAACATCGCGGTGGCCGAGCGCACGAAGAACATCCTCTGCCAGGACACTGGCATCCCCATCTACAACGTCGTGATCGGCCGCGACGTCCGGTTCGACGGCGCCGGTCTCAAGGCCGCCATCCGGCGGGGCTGCGCGCGCGCAACCACGGAGCACTCGCTGCGCTCCTCCGTGGTCCATCCGATCACCCGCAAGAACGAGCAGACCTCCTGCGGCATCCGTGTGCCGATCATCCACGTCGATTTCGACGAGCGGGAGGAGACGGTCTCGGTCGAGATGATCCCCAAGGGATCGGGCTCCGAGAACGGCTCGTTCCTGCAGATGCTGCTGCCCTCGGACGGCATCAATGCCGTCAAGCGCTTCGTGATCGACCGCGTGATCGAGCTCGGCGGCCGGGTCTGTCCGCCGACGATCGTGGGCGTGGGCATCGGCGGCACCTCCGATCTCTGCATGCATCTCGCCAAGGTCGCGGCGACGCGACCCCTGCGCTCGGCCTGCCCGGATGAGGACGGCGCGCGGATCGAGGCGGAACTGTCGCGGGCCGTCAACGAGCTTGGGATCGGGCCGCAGGGCCTGGGCGGCCGCTCGACGAGCTTTGCGGTCCATGTCGAGATCGCCGCGACTCACATCACCCAGAATCCGGTCGCCGTGAACATCCAGTGTCACTCGGCGAGGCGCGCACGCGCCGTCCTCACCCCGGGCGGCATCGCCTTCGTCTGACGGTCCGAGAGCCCAAAGGCACTCCCATGCATCACGTCCTCGACATGCCCATCGACGCGGACCGGGCACGCACGCTGAAGGTCGGCGACACCGTCACCCTGCGCCGCACGCTGTTCGGCATCCGCGACGCCACCCTGATCCATATGTTCGACCGGGACCGCCGCACCCGGCTCGACCTGAACGGGCAGGCGGTGATCCACACCGCGCCCAACGTCCACCGGGTCGCGGTCTCGGAGGACGCGCCGGTCGGATACGCGCCGTTCTGCATCGGGACCACGACCTCGATGCGCATGGAGCGCTTCACCGATGCCCTGATGGCGCGCGAGGGCGTGCG
>NZ_CAXUJR010000104.1:7259-11711 GCF_964251405.1 uncultured Methylobacterium sp. | reverse complement strand
AAGGAGTGGCGAGCTATCGCCACCCGCTATGAGAAGACGGCCGCCAGTTTCATGGGCGTCCTCTGCCTTGCCGCTGCCCTCGACTGGCTCAAGCGATGACACGCCCTAGTCGAACAGACTGCCGTAGGGGGCAAAGGCCGCCGCATTGATGGGCTGGACCGCCAGTGGCCGCGTGGATTCAATCATCGTCATTTGTTTCCTAAGCTTATCAGCTGATCGGCCCGGCACCAGGCGACGCTGCGTGGGGCCCCTTTTCTTCGGGAGAAGGCGGGCCTCACGATCCTGACCTCCGCGGCGACCAACCGGCCGTCGTCTCAGGCAAAGCCCGTCAGCTGCCGCAGGGCCGCCGCGTGGAGCTCAAGGTTGGCGGCGGCGACCACGCGGCCGTCGAAGTCCTGGTTCAGCGGGCGTCCCGCCCAATCAGTCATGACGCCGCCGGCGCCTTCGACCACGGGGGCCAGCGCCATCACGTCATAGACCTTGAGGCCGGCCTCCACGACTAGGTCGCAATGGCCGGAGGCCAGGAGCCCGTAGGCGTAGCAGTCGCCGCCGAAGCGGCGCATCCCCACGGTGGCACTGAGCGCCGCGAAGGCCTCGGCATCGCCGCCCCGGAACAGGTCGGGGGAGGTCGCGAACAGGCGCGCCTCGCCCAAAGTGCGCTGGCTGGTGCGGATCGGCTTGCCGCCGAACCAAGCAGCATGGCCGTTGCCGTGCCAGCGCTCTGCCAGGGCCGGCATGTCGATGAGGCCGAGCAGCGGTCGGCCGTCCCGCACCAGGGCGATCAGCGTGCCGAAGAGCGGCATGCCGGTGATGAAGCTCTGCGTTCCGTCGATGGGGTCGAGGACCCAGGTGAGGTCGCGGGAGAAGTCGCCGCCCTCCTCCTCGCCGAGGATGCCGTGATCCGGATAGGCGAGGCGGATCTCGGCGCGGAGCTTCGCCTCAATGCCGCGATCGGCCTCGGTCACCGGGCTCGTATCGGCCTTGGCCTCGACGGCGATGGCGGAGCGAAAGTGCCGGCGCGCCAGGGGGCGCACAGAGTTGGCGAGGTGGTGGGCGAAGGCCATCAGCCCGTCGGCAGTGGCATCGAAGACCGCCGGGGCGGCGAGGGACGGGATCATGGCAATAGCCTTGGCGACAAGTTTAGGGAGGGACTGGGGCGCCGCAGAGGCGGCGGCGCTCACAGCAGGCGCAGCCAAAGCGGCCAGTCGGGATGGTGGAACAGGGTCCGGGCGCGCCGGAGCTTCCAGGTGCCATACTTGTAGTAGTCGAAGTCGAGGGTGGAGACGCGCTCCTGGATCATTGCCCAGGTCGCCCATTTGAGGTCGCCCAGGGCCTTCAGCACCTGCGTGCGGGCCGCGGTCTGCTCGTCCCAGCGGCCCCAGTAGTCTTCGATCATCTCGCGCTCGACCTCGGCCGAGAACGCCATCTCGTCGAACCACAGGGCGAGCTCGTAGGCGCGCTCGTTGTTGGAGGCGTACTCGAAATCCACCAGCCGGACATGGTCCTGCCCGTCGATCATGAAGTTGCCCGCCAGGGTGTCGTTCATGCAGGGCACGAGGTCGAGGCCGGAGGCCGTCAGCGCCGCCCGCGCCTCACCGAGACGCTGCATCAGGAACGCCTGATCCGCCGGCACCCGCCCGCCGACCTCGGCCACTTGGCGCACATGCTCGTCGACCATGTCGAAGATGGTCTTGGTCAAGCTCAGGCGCGGCGCGTCGTTGAAGGCCCTCAGCGCCCGTACCGCGTTGTGGCGGACCACTGGGCGCAGGAAATCGAGGTTCGAGGAGGCGCGGAACTCCGCCATGAAGGCGAAGATCTCGACGCCCGACTCGGGCAGGTAGTCCAGCACCGCGACCCCGAAGCCGCAGGCCTCCGCCCGGCGGCTCGCCTCGTGAGCAGCCTCGCGAGTGATGAACATCTCCGTGCCGCGGCCCGGTACCTTGAGGAAGACGTCCTTCCCCGATTCCGGCCCCGCGCCGGCGCTCGCTACGTCCTCTCCCCCGGCCCCCACCTGGACCCGCCAGTTGGTATTGCTGATGCCACCGGACACGGAGCAGTAGCGCAGGTCCGCGCCTGCCCAGCGCGGGACCTTGGTGAGGATCGCCTCCAGCGCCTGCTCCGCGTCGCTTGCGCCGTCGCCCATCCGGATCCAACTCATCGCGTCCTCCCCGGGCCGCAGGATGTTGCGCGGGCCCGCGCCGCATGTTGCGTCACAGCCGGCGCAGCCAGAGTTCGAAATCGCGCGCCGCGATCGTGGTGCGCGCATGCAGCAGGCGCCATTGGCCGTACTTGAAGAATTCGATGCCGGACCTCCGCGCGGTGATCGCCCGGGTGATACCCCAGAGTCCCCACATCAGGTCGTCCACCGCGCCGTAGAGCCGGGCGCGGTGGAACAGCCGCTCGTCATAGGTTCCCGCATAGATTTCAATGGCTTGGCGGCGCTCGGCATCGAACGAGTAGGCCTCGTTCAGCAGCGCGCCAATTTCGTACCAGGGGTCGTTGTCGCCTGCGAGATCGAAGTCGATCAGCCGGACGCCGCCCGGCACGATCCCGCCCGGGACAGGGTTGAGCATGATGTTGGAGGCGGTGCCGTCGTTGCGGCAGAACGCCCGGTCGAACCCGGCCGCCCGGATCGCCGCCCGCATCGAGGCGGCGCTCTCCAGCAGCGAGTCGATGTCGTCCGGCAGCGGCGCCGCGCAGGCCCGTGCCTCCTCCGCCAGCCTCGTGATGCGCGCGAAGGGGCAGAAATTCTGGCCGAGGGGTTCCGCGTCATGCAGACGCCGCAGGGCGGCGAGAACCTGGCCCATGGTGTCCGCGTCCTGCAGGTCGCCGACACGTGCGTAGCGCCAGGGATCGGACAAATCCTCAAGCCCGAGAACGCCTTGCGCCTCAACGAGCACCGCCGGCCCGAGCCCGAGGCGCCCCGCCCGGCGCGTCGCTTCCGGCATGGTCGGGAGGATGTCAGCCTCCATGTCGGCGTGGCGGACCTTCAGGAAGACGGTTCCAGACCCCTCCACCTGGACGCGCACGCAATCGGACGCCACCGCCCGGTGCGTCGGCGAGGCGACGGGCGCCGCCGCTAGGGTGAACCGCATCGCCCGGCCCTGCCAAACCTGCACCTCGGCGCAGGCCGCAGCGATCCGCTCCTCGAAACCCAGGTCGCTCGGAATCATCATGCTGTGCGCTCGCCAACGTGTCGGGTGGCCGCACGGGGATCGTCACCGGCGCGGCAGAGGCGCTCGGCCGCCGCCCGCATCACCGCTAGGCCGGCCGCGAGGTCGCCGGGGGCGGTCGCCTCGGCCTCGTTGTGGGCGATGCCCGCGATGCTCGGCACGAAGACGAGACCGGTCGGGCAGATCCCCAGGAAGCTCAAGGCATCGTGCCCGGCGACGGTGTCCATGCGCAGCGCGCTCAGGCCCGCAGACGCTGCGCATTCCGTCAGCAATGCGCAGACGGTCTCCGGTAAGGTCCGGATCGGGCGCTCGGTACGGCCGGCAATGGTGAGGCCGGTTTTGGCGCGCGCCGCGGCCGCTTCGAGGACGCGGTCGGCGCGTGTGCCGGCCTCGACCAGGATGTCGTCATTCGCCGAGCGCAGCTCAATCGAGAGTTCCACCCGGGCCGGCACGACGTTGGCCGAGTTTGGCGCGACGCGAATGCGGGCAACGGAGGTGTGCAACTGCCCAGGCCAGTTGTCAGCCAACGCCCGGATCTCCGCGATGGCATACGCGGCAGCCAGCAGCGCGTCGCTGCGGCGTTCCATTCGCCCCGGCCCGGTATGCGCCTGCACGCCCGTCAGCACGGCTTCGATCTTGGTCGCACCCCAGTTTCGGGTGACGACGCCGATGGGAAGGCCTGCCTCCTCCAGGATGGTCCCCTGCTCCACATGGACTTCGAGGTAACAGGCCGGCAGCGGCGGCGGTGCGTCGCCGCCGCGATAGCCGATGGCCGCGAGCGCGTCGCCGAGGCTGGTGCCGTTATCATCCCGGCACGCCAGGGCCTCGGCCACGTCGTAGCGGGCCAGGTAGGTGCCGCTGCCGAGAAGGCTTGGGCGAAAGCGGGCGCCCTCCTCGTTGGTCCAGTTCACCGCGCAGAAATCGGCCGTGAACCGCTGGCCGGCGCGCAGCGCCCGCATTAATGCTGCGCCGACCCGAAGCGCGACGGCCACGCCGTAGGCGCCGTCGAGACGCCCTGCGAGGGTCTGGCTGTCAAGGTGTGAGCCCATCATCACCAGTGGTGCGCCCTCACCTTCGACAAGGGGAAAAAGGCCGAACTGGTTGCCCACCGCGTCGACCCGAACTTCGCCGCCAGCGGCCCGGATTTCGGTCCCGAAAAGGTCGCGGGCGGCGCCGTCCGCCGGACTGGCGCTGAGGCGGGTGATGCCGCCACCGCGAGTGGCGCCGCAGGCGGAGAACCGGGTGAGTAGCTCTTCGAGGCAAGTAAGCTCTTCGAGGC
>NZ_CAXUJR010000104.1:0-7159 GCF_964251405.1 uncultured Methylobacterium sp. | reverse complement strand
AGCTCTTCGAGGCAAGTAAGCTCTTCGAGGCCAAGAAGCTCTTCGAGGCCAGGGAGGTCCTTCGATGCGTCGGCGCTCGTCCAAGCCTGGCTGGCGTCAGGAATGAATGATTTCGATGTCATGCCGGGCGAACACGTCTTGGAAGGGCGGGGGCGGCAGTTTGTCCGTGACGATGCTCAGCGCCTCCCCAAGGGGGAAGGTGCAAAGATTGGCCTGGCACCCGAACTTGCGGGAATCCGCCAGAAGCACGGCCCGGCGCGACTGGCCCTTGAGGGTGCGCCGGAGCACAGACTCGTGCTCCTCGTAGTCCATCCAGCCGTGATCGAGATCGCAGGCGGCGATCCCCATGAATGCGATGTCGAAGAAGTAACGCCGGGCATAAGCCACGGTCTCGTAGCCGACGAGCGCGTTGTCGTTGCCCCGCAGGGTGCCAGGCGTCAAATTGACTCGCGCCATGCCGCCGCCGAAGTGAAGGGCGACGTCCAACGAATTTGTCGTGACGGTGAGATTGCACCCAGTAAGGCGCCGCGCCAGGGCCAGTGTCGTGGTTCCGGTATCGATGAAGATCGACATGCCATCCAGCACGAGGGCCTCTGCCAACATCGCCACCCGCCTCTTCTCGCGGGTGTTGACCTTGGCGCGCTCCTGAAGCGGGCGCTCCCGATCGAGCCAGGGCGGCACGGCGCCGCCGTGGATACGCCGCAGCAAACCGCGCTCCTCGAGCACCTTTAGGTCGCGCCGGATGGTTTCTTCCGAGACCTTCAGGAAAAAGGCTACATCCGCGACGCCAACCCGTCCCATCCCATGCAGGCGGGACAGGATTTCCTGGTGGCGATGATCCGTCAGCATGCTTGAGAGCCGTCCAACCGTTTACGCGATGATAACGGTGATGCGAGGCTGCGGTCGCGAAGGAATGCACATTCTGGGCGGGGTATCTCATGTTGGTTCGCGTTGTTATGCAGCCGCTCCCGCGGCCATGGTGCAGGCTTGTCTGTCTCGCAGCGCTGCCTGATCGATCAAAGGCCACACGCAAACGTCGTCTCCCAAAGTCCTCGATCACGGAAGGGACTTACGCTTGTTCCTAGGGGGACTAAATCCGCGCACGCGAACTTAGCGTCTGTATCTACGCTGTGACCACGCATCATCGTCAATCGGCATCTTTGGCTTTTGTGGTTTTTGTGGATTAACTGCTTAAAATCATGGCGCCTTGCCGGTCGCCTAGGCGGATTTACCACCCGATTGCACCGCTCCTGGGAGACTACGAAGAAACGCGTATGGCCTTTCACGCGACGCAACAGCAGGACCGTTCCGACACTCACACCAGACGCGAGGATGCATGGCCGCGATCACCGATCTCTACCGCTATCCGATCAAGGGCCTGTCGCCCGAGTCGCTTGCAACCATGACGCTAAGCGCTGCGCAGGGGCTGCACCTTGACAGGGACTACGCGTTGGCCCTCGGCACCACGGCGTTCGACCCTGAGGCACCCGGGCCCCTCGACAAGGGCTACTTCCTGATGCTGCGCAACAACGAAGCCCTGGCGGCCCTGCGGACACGTTTCGACTCCGAAACGCACTGCCTGACCATTGCACAGGCAGACCGCCCCCCTTTCAGCGCTGATCTCTCGACACCGGAGGGTCGCGCCGCGACGGAAGCCTTCTTTGCGGCTTACCTCGGGACGGGGACGAGGGGGCACCCGCGTGTGGTGTGGGCAGAGGGGCACAAATTTACTGATGCGAGCGTGCTCTCTCCCGTGATGATGCGCGCGATCTCAGTGATCAATCTCGCCTCGGTGCAGGCGCTGGAAGCGGCGACCGGACAGGCTCTCGACCCACTTCGCTTTCGTGGCAACATCCACCTCGACGGATTGGAGCCCTGGGCGGAATTGGACTGGGTCGATCGTCCAGTCCAGATCGGCGTTGTGCGCTTTCGTGGTCTCGCGCGCACGCCCCGCTGCGCCGCTGTCAACGTCAATCCGATGACGGCCGAACGCGACGCCAACCTGCCGAAGGCGATCCGCCAGCATTTCGGGCACGTCGATCTCGGCGTGTACTTGGAGGTGCTGGAGGATGGCGCAGTGCGGGTTGGGGATGCGGTGACGGTCTGAACGGCAGGCCCTCCCCCGGGGTCCGGAGAGAACTAAGTTCGACCCAGCCGACCAGGGCAAGTGCTCGCTGATGGCGCGTTGCCTGTTCGTAATCATAAGCGAAGCCGAGAAGATTGGCCTCGCTCCACATCCGGCCGACGAAAATTAGGTCGAAGGGGGCGGGGGTCGTGGCATCCATGCCCAATGGCTCCTTAAGCGGGAAAAGGCAGGCGGCCGTCGGGCCAAGTATCGGAACGTGTCGGACCGACCCTCAGGTCATGCCCACGAACTCGTCAATCATCGCCCTGTCGCGGGCAATTTCAGGCGACACCTCGCGGGTGATACGACCCTTCTGCAGGATCAGCACGCGCTGCGAGAGCGAGGCGATGAAGTTCAGGTTCTGCTCCACCAGCAGCACCGTGAGACCGCGCTGACGGCTGATCGCTTGCAGCGTCTCGATGATTTCTTCGATAATCGAGGGCTGGATGCCCTCGGTCGGCTCGTCGAGGAGGAGGATACGCGGCGACCCGCACAGGCACCGGGCGAGCGCCAGCAACTGCTGCTCGCCCCCCGAGAGGGCGCCGCCCGGCCGGTCGAGATAGGCCTTCAGGCGGGGGAAAAGGGTAAGGATGTCGGCGACCGTCGCGTCCTCCTTCGCCTTGCTGAGGAGGCAGCCCATGCGAAGGTTTTCGCGGACGCTGAGCGCCGGGAAGATTTCGCGTCCCTGCGGTACGTAGCCGATCCCGGCCCTCGCCCGTGCGGTCGGTGAGAGCCGCGTGATGTCGCTCCCGTCGAAGCTGACCGACCCGGCCGTGGCGGGCAGGTTGCCGGTGAGCGTCCGCAACAGCGTCGACTTGCCCATGCCGTTATGGCCGAGGATGCCAACGAAATCGCCCTCGCCGACATGCAGCGAAACGCCGCCGAGGATCGGGATGCGGCCGTAGCCCGAATGCAGGTCGTCGACGATGAGAAGGGGGGCGGTCATGCGGCCTGCTTGCCTAGATAGACGTCGCGGACGCGGGCATCGGCCAGCACCGTGTCGACGTCGCCCTCAATCAGGATCCGGCCCTGGTTGAACACCGTCACGGTCTTGGCGATCATCCGGATAAACTGCATGTCGTGCTCCACCACGATGACCGCGTGAGTGCGGTTCATCTCGCGAATGAGGGCGGCGGTGCGCTCGACCTCCTCCTTGGTCATCCCGGCGGCGGGCTCGTCGAGGAGGATCAGCTCCGGCTCCTGGGCCAGTACGGTGGCGATCTCGACCCATTGGCGCTGGCCGTGGGCGAGCTGCCCGACCATACGAGTGGCGATGCTGGTGAGCTTGAGGCGGACGAGCGTCTCCTCGACGATGCTGCGGGTGCGCGCGAGCGACTTCTTGCGACCGGCGGCGACGAACACGTTCTCGCGCACCGATAGGCCATTGAAGACGTTGGGCACCTGCGTCTTGATGCCGACCCCGAGACGGGCAATCTCGTGCGGATGGGCGGCCGTGATGTCGGTGTCGCGGAAGTGGATGCGGCCCGCGCTCGCCGTGAGCTGACCGGTGAGCATTTTGAAGAAGGTGCTCTTTCCGGCGCCGTTCGGGCCGATGAGGCAGCGCAGCTCGACTTCTCCGAGAATGAAATCGACTGCATTGACGGCGGTGACACCGCCGAAGCGCATGGTGGCGCCCGTCGCTTCCAGCAGCGGGCGCAGCGGAGAACCGGTATGCGACGCGGTCATCGCCGGATCTCCCCGGCGAGGGCCGCGCCCGGGGCGGGGCCAATGGGCTTGGCCTTCACCTGCCGGCCTCGGAGGAATGCGCCGAGGCGCAGGAGAAGATTGCGGGCCACCGGCACCAAGCCCTGCGGGATCAGGAGGACGAAGGTGACGAGGATCGCCCCGAGGCCAAGGTTGGAGTCGATGACGCTTTGGGCACCGGCCTCGATGGTCAACCATTGGATCAGCACTGCGCCGAGGATTGGGCCGAGCAGTGTGCCGAGCCCCCCAACGAGCACGAAAATGATGACCTGGGCCGACATGGTGAGCCCGAATACCGTGGGGCTGATGAAGCCGCCCCAGTTGGTGAAGAGACAGCCGGCCAAGCCCGCGATGCCGGCCGAGATCATGAAGGCGAGGAGTTTGTAAAGGCGCGGGTCGTAGCCGATGAGCTGCGCGCGGGTCTCGTTCTCTCGGATCGCTACCACCACCCGGCCGAACCGGCTGGCCAGGATTGCGCGGAGCACCACGTAGACGAGGATGAGGCTCGCCATCGCGGCGTACCAGATGCCCTCGGGGTCGAGCTGGTTTCCGGCATCTCCGGGCAGATTGAGTACGGGGATCGCCGGGATACCGTTGAAGCCGCCGAGTTCGGCCTCGCCGATGCGGTACTGGCTGCCCGAGGTGGTGTTCACAAGCTGGAACAGGATCACCGACACCGTCAGGGTGATGACCCCGATATAGGCGTCCGAGATCCGGCCGTAGAACATGAAGTAGCCAAGCAGCCCGGCGAACAGCATCGGTACCCCGATGGCGAGGAGCACGGGCAGGGTCGAGTCGCCCATGTTCATGACCGCGATGGCATAGGCGTAGCCCCCCAGCCCCAAAAACGCGGCCTGACCGAAAGACATCACGCCGCCATAGCCCCAGATGAAGCCCTGGCTGAGGGCGAACATCGCCATCGCGACGAAGCCCGTCATCTGCACCAGACCGAAGGTATCGAGGAGGTGGGGTGCGCCGAGCAGGATGGCGATCCCCGAGGCGACCATCGCAATGAAGCTCAGCGCCGCCGGGCGAACCAGGGAGCGAAGCGGCAACGGGGCGTGAGTCATAGGCTGCGCCTCAAGTAGCGGCCGGTGATGCCCTGGGGCAGCACGCGGATGAGTAGGACCGCGGCGACCAGGAGGGCGACGTCGCCGATGACGGGGGTGGTCTTGAACGAGACGAGTTCATTGATGAACCCGAACAGGGTGGAGGCGAGGCCAGTGCCGGTGATGATGGCAGGGCCGCCGCCCAGCACCGTGATGAAGGCGCGCGAAATGTAGGCTGCCCCCATGGCTGGAGAGATGCCAGAGATCGGCGCGAGTACGCCGCCGGCGAGCCCGGCCAAGCCCGCTCCCAGCGCGAAGGTTGCCATGTAGATCCTGTCCGGCGAGACCCCGAGGGAGGCGGCCATGCGAGGGTTCTGCATCGCCGCACGCAGGATCAGTCCAAACTTCGTCAGCCGCAGCAGCAGGAACAGCCCGACGAGGGAAGCCACGGCGACCGCCACGATGACGAGGCTGTAGAGGCTCGCTCCGTAGCGGCCGATCTCGAAGCTGCCCACCGGCGTCGAGACCCCCCGCACCACGTTGCCGTAGAGCGTGGTGACGAGGCCGATGAGCCCGAGGCTGATGCCCCAGGTCGCCAGCATCGTGTCCATCATCCGCCCGTAGAGGAAGCGAATGACAGTGCGCTCCAGGATCAGTCCGACGAGGCCGACCACAAGGGGCGGCAGCACCAGCATCGCCACCCAGATGTTGAGCCCGACATCTGAAGCCGTCACCGCCGTGTAGGCCCCGAGCATCATGAACTCGCCGTGGGCGAGGTTGATGATCCGCATCATCCCGTAGATCACCCCGAGTCCGAGGGTGATCAGCGCAAGCGTAGCGATGCCCGCCAAGACGTTGAAGCCGAGGAGGCCGACAAGATCGGGCGCCATGCTGGGATCTCAGCCCTTCAGGTCGGGGGTGAACTGCTTGTTGGTCTTCGGATTTTTCAGGAGGTCGCAGGCACCAGCCGTGTCGGCTGGGAACTGATCGCGGAAACTCGCGAGGATCTCCCACTTCTTGTCCTTGGGCCGCGCCAGGTAGGTGCTGCGGATGGTGTGGTGGGTGGCGCCGTCCATGGTCACCCTGCCGGTAGGGCCCTCGTAGGAGATACCGGATTCCATGGCCTCGATGACCTTGTCGCGCTCGACCGAACCTGCCTTCTTCACGCCCTCGGCCCAGAGCATGATGCCGTCATAGGTGGCGGTGCAGAGTTCGCTTAGATCGGTGACGTCGGCACCGAACTTCGCCTGCATGCCCTTCACAAACTCGACGCTCTTGGCGTCGGGCAAGTCGTTGTACCAGCCGTAGCAGGTGACGATGCCGTTGGTGGTCGACGCATCCATGGTCGTGAGCTCGTCACCGAGGCCGAACACTGACGAGCCGACCGGGATCTTGCCCTTCATGCCGGCGGCGTCCCACTGACGGTAGAAGCCGGAATGGTTGGCGCCCACCAGGGCCGAGAGCACGAGGTCGGGCTGGGCCTGCTGGATGCGGCTGATCGCGGAGGAAAAGTTGGTCACGTCGAGGGGGAAGAAGTCGGTGCCGGCCACGGAGCCGCTGCCATCCTTCATGAACTTCGTCATCCAGCTCGCGGTGATGTGGCCGTAATTGTAGTCGGCCGCAATGATGTA
This sequence comes from uncultured Methylobacterium sp., assembly GCF_964251405.1. GTDB lineage: Bacteria > Pseudomonadota > Alphaproteobacteria > Rhizobiales > Beijerinckiaceae > Methylobacterium. The sequence goes on along the minus strand of NZ_CAXUJR010000104.1, from coordinate 650 downwards.
GGCCTTCTTGCCCCAGGTCTTCAGCGCATAATCGACGATGTGGTTGACAGTCTGGGCTGGGGTTGTGCCGGTGCAGAAGACGTTGCGGTCACAGACGCCGCCCTCGTACTGGGTATTGTAGACGTAGAGGGTCTTGGAGCGCCCGAAGATCGGTCGGATCGCCTCGCGCGAGGCCGAGGTGATGCCGCCCTGGATAACGTCGACCTTCTCCTTCAAGGCGAGTTGCTGGGCGTACTGTGTGTAGAGCTGCATGCTCGATTGCGTGTCGTAGGCGATGACCTTGACCTGCCGCCCAAGCAGGCCGCCGGCCTTGTTGATCAACTCCACCACGTATTCAGTAGTCTCGATCATGCGCTTGCCCTCAAGTCCGAGGGCGCCGCTGCCGTCAAGGAGGCTCCCAAGCTTGATCGGCTCGGCGGCGAACCCGCTGCGGGCGAAAAACGGCATCGCCACTACGCCTGCGGCCGCCGTTCCGAGTTTGAGCGCGCCGCGCCGGCTGATCGTCGGATGTGTCATGCGTTCGCGCTCCACGGGATTGTCGGAGGGAGGCTTCGCCCGCCATCGGGCAATCTTAGAGCCTCGCACGAACAGGCCTTGGCAAAAGTAATGCCAACAAATCCCACAGATCGGTCATGCGTCCGGATTGATGC
>NZ_CAXUJR010000103.1:0-11841 GCF_964251405.1 uncultured Methylobacterium sp. | reverse complement strand
GGGCCGCAGCCTCACAGGTCCTCAGCGCGGCTCAGGAACTCTCGCGCCACTCCGAAAGCCTCACTCAGGAAGTCAGCACCTTTCTGGCCAACGTCCAGGCAGCCTAGTCCGTCCAGCTGCTTCAAGCGTGTCCGCGACCTGCTACCCGAAGGACGGCACCTTCGGGTAGATGGCGCCGGTACCAGACGCCGGCTTCGGCCACTTGTCGCCGTTCAGGTCTATCCCCTGGCCAGCACTGGCACTATCTGCAGTGCCATGACCTCGACGGACGCCAACTCCCCCGACCCCGTCCTCGACCGGCTCACCGCCGCCCTCGGCGGTGCTGCCACGCGCGGCCCGCCTCCGGTGGAGCGCTGGAACCCGCCCTATTGCGGCGAGATCGACATGCGCATCGCCGCGGACGGGACCTGGTTCCACAACGGCACGCCGATCCGGCGCCCTGCCCTCGTCAAGCTCTTCGCCTCGATCCTGCGCCGCGAGGAGGACGGCCGCATCGTTCTGGTGACACCGGTCGAATGCGTCGGCATCACCGTCGAGGACGCGGTCTTCATCGCCGTCGACATGGCGGTGGAGGGCGAAGGCGACTCGAGGCGGATCGTGCTGCGCACCAATGTCGACGACCTCGTCACCGTGGATGCCGAGCATTCCCTGCGTTTTGAGGAAGACGAGGCGGGCGGCCTGCGGCCCTACCTTCATGTCCGGCGCGGTCTATGGGCCCTGGTGAGCAGGGCGATCACCTACGACCTGGTCGAGATGGGCGAGGATCGCATGGTCGACGGAGCCTCGTGGTTCGGCATCGCCGCGGGCGGCGCCTTCCATCCCATCGCACCTTCCGGCCCGACTTGAGCGGCCTCGCCCGCGATAGGGTCGAGGATTTCCTTGCCCGGGCCGGCATTGGCCTGTCCCCCACACCGCCGAGTGACGACGACCCGAACTCCAATCCCCGTGGCGACCACGACCTCGATGCGGAAGGCATCGCCGTCGCGCCGCCGGGTCCCCACCGGCACGCGGCGGTGCTGGTCCCCGTGGTCGAGCGACATGATGGGCTGACCGTGCTCTTCACGGTCCGCAGCCATGGCCTGCGCGACCATTCCGGCCAGATCTCCTTTCCCGGCGGGAAGATCGATCCGGCCGATCCGGGGCCGGCCGATGCCGCCCTGCGCGAGGCCTTCGAGGAGATCGGGCTCGCCCCGGGCGCGGTGCGGGTACTCGGCTACCTCGACCCCTATCTGTCGGCTACGGGCTTCCTCGTCGTACCGGTCGTGGGACTGCTGCAGCCGTCTTTCAGGCTCGACATCAATCCGGCCGAGGTCGCCGAGGTCTTCGAGGTACCCCTGGCCTACCTCATGGATCCTGCCGGGCACAGTCTCGGCTCGGCGAGCTGGAGGGGGCGCACGCGCCGCTACTACGCCATCACCTACGATGGGCGGCTCATCTGGGGTGTGACGGCAGGGATCGTGCGGAATCTCTACGAGCGCCTATTTTCCGTGAGGGCAGCTCATTCCACCACGGACGCTGCCTGACCCCGCCGGCGACAGGCATCATGATCCGCACGATCCTACAAGAACTTCTGGTCTTCCTGCTACCCTGGATGCTGTTCTACGGCTACCTCGTCGCAATCGGGCGCAACCCTCACCGGCGGGAGCATTGGGAGAATTCCGTCTTTCGCCTCACCATGGCGGGGATTGCGTTCGTCGTCGTTTCCCTGATCCTCGTCGGCGTCTTCGGCGAGCGCCATCGTGGCGGTTACGTCCCGCCCCGGATCGAGAACGGCCAGGTGGTGCCAGGATACTTCCAGTGACGGGATGGGCGCTCGATCGCGACGGGCCGTCGCGCCTCCTGCGGCGAAGCGACGTCCGGCAGATCCTCGACGCCCTCACGGTCCCGGGCGAGGCCACGCGGCTCGTCGGCGGCTGCGTCCGCGACGCGCTCCTCGGCTCAGCTTCCACCGACATCGATCTTGCGACCACACTGGAGCCGGATGCGACGCTGTCCCTTGCGGCGAAGGCTGGCCTCAGAGCGATCCCGACCGGATTCGATCATGGCACCGTGACGATCCTGGCGAAGGGCACGGCCTTCGAGGTGACGACCCTACGCGAGGATATCGAGACCGATGGACGGCACGCCATCGTTCGCTTCGGCCGCGACTTCGCTCGGGATGCCGAGCGCCGGGATTTCACCATCAACGCGCTCTCGCTCGACCCGGAGGGCCGCCTCCACGACACCACCGGCGGCGTCACTGATCTCGAAGGCGGACGGGTCCGGTTCATCGGCGACGCGGCGAGCCGCATCCGCGAAGACGCCTTGCGCGTGCTACGGTTCTTCCGGTTCCATGCCCGCTATGGGTGCGCGGCGCCGGACGAGGCGGGTCTCGCCGCCTGCGCCGCCGCACGCGAGGCGGTCGACGGGCTCTCGCGGGAACGGGTCCGGGCGGAACTCCTGAAGCTTCTCGTCGCGCCGGGTGCGCTGGCGGCATTGCGCGCGATGGACGAGGCGCAAATCCTGGAACGATTGATCGGCGGGCCTGCCTATCTCTGGCGGCTCGCCCGCACGATCGAAGTCTGCCCGGATTCCGATGTGGTGACCCGGTTGGCGTCCCTGGCCGTCCGCACCAAGAGGGATGCCGTGCGTCTGCAGGAGGCGCTGCGGTTGTCGAAGGCGGAAGGCGGCGCGCTGACGGCCTATGCCGACGCGTCGGCGGCCCTCGCTCAGCGGCGGGCGATCGATGCGGGAGCGATGAGGGCACTGGTCGCCGTCCACGATGCGTCGCCGCTCGCCGAAGCCCTGGCGGCGATGGACGCCCAAGAGCAGCCACCTATCACCAGCGACGGCCTTGCCATCCTGCAGGCCGTGCGTGGCGGGGCTTTGCCGAGGCCGGTCTTCCCCCTGACGGGAGCGGATTTCGTGGCGCGGGGTGTGGCGCCCGGCCCGGCGGTGGGCCACGGCCTGAACGCGGCGCGGACCCTATGGCTTGAGCTCGGTTGCCCGGACGATCGTCAGGAACTGGACGCGCTTCTCGGCCACGGGCTCAACGTGGCCAAGGACAGATCATGACGGGCGAGGCGTCACGATGCCCTGAAACAGATTCGGCGAACCAAGGCTCGCCGAATCTGGCCGTCACCGGGCGACGATGTGGGTTCAGAAGCTCAGCGCCACCTTGGCATCCTTGAGCTGAACGATCTGGCCGTCGAACTCTTCGCGCTTGGCGAAATCCTCGGTCGCGTCGCGCTGCAATTCAAGGGCGGCGATGTCGCCGTCGATGGAGGCAGGGCTGATCTCCTCGAATGGATTCGCGCGCTCGGCGATCACCGTCACGCTGGTCGGCCCGATATCGGCGAAGCCGCCGCGCACCAGCACGCGCTTTCCGGAATGCCCGGCCTCGTTGATCACGATGACGCCGACCTTGAGGGCGGTGAGCACCGGGGCGTGGCCCGGCAGCACCGTCATCTCGCCCTCGACGCCCGGAAGCTGCACGGCCTCAACCTGGCCCGAATAGAGGGTCCGTTCGGGGCCGACGAAGTCGAACTGGAAGGTGGCCATGGCGTCTGGAATCCTGCGATCCGAAGTCGTTGTAGCGGCACCGGGACCGAAGTCCGGCGCCGTATGGTCTGTCTCAGCCGCGGCGGCGGTCGGAGACGAAGCCAGCACGCGGTCCAACCACGGCGCCGATCACCGCGAACAGGCCGAGATGCTGCATCTGCCCGCTGGTGAGATCGCCGCCGCGCAGGCCCGCCGAGACCGTCTCCTGCACCTCGACGCTCAAGGGTCCGATCTTGATCTCGGCGGCGTGGGGCCGGGTGAGGTAACCGACGAGCCCGCCGGCCACGAGGCCGACGAGCAGGAGAACGATCTTGGCGTTCACGAAGCTCAGGACGCGGCCGCGAGCTTCTTCGCCTTCTCCTTGGCATCCTCGATCGTGCCGACCATGTAGAAGGCGGCCTCCGGCAGGTCATCGTAATCGCCGTTCACGAGGCCCTTGAAGCCCTTGATCGTGTCGGCCAGTGGGACCTGGATGCCCGGCGAGCCGGTGAAGATCTCGGCCACCGAGAAGGGCTGCGAGAAGAAGCGCTCGATCTTGCGGGCGCGCGCCACGGTGAGCTTGTCCTCTTCCGAGAGCTCGTCCATCCCGAGGATCGCGATGATGTCCTGGAGGGCCTTGTAGCGCTGCAGCGTCTGCTGGACGCGGCGGGCGACGTCGTAATGCTCCTCGCCGAGCACGGTCGGGTTGAGCATCCGCGAGGTCGAGTCGAGCGGGTCGACCGCCGGGTAGATGCCCTTCTCGGCGATCGAGCGCGAGAGAACGGTCGTGGCGTCGAGGTGGGCGAAGGAGGTGGCGGGCGCCGGATCGGTGAGATCGTCGGCTGGCACGTAGATCGCCTGCACCGAGGTGATCGAGCCCTTCGTGGTGGTGGTGATGCGCTCCTGAAGGGCGCCCATGTCGGTCGCGAGCGTCGGCTGGTAGCCCACCGCGGACGGGATGCGGCCGAGCAGCGCCGACACTTCCGAGCCGGCCTGGGTGAAGCGGAAGATGTTGTCCACGAAGAACAGCACGTCCTGGCCCTGGTCGCGGAAATCTTCCGCGATCGTCAGGCCGGTGAGCGCGACGCGCGAACGGGCGCCGGGCGACTCGTTCATCTGGCCGTAGACCAGCGCGCACTTGGAACCCTCGGCCGAGCCGCCGTTCTCCTTGGGGTCCATGTTGACCTTGGACTCGATCATCTCGTGGTAGAGATCGTTGCCCTCGCGGGTACGCTCGCCGACGCCGGCGAAGACCGAGTAGCCGGAGTGAACCTTTGCGATGTTGTTGATCAGCTCCATGATCAGCACGGTCTTGCCCACGCCCGCGCCGCCGAACAGGCCGATCTTGCCGCCCTTGGCGTAGGGCGCCAGGAGATCGACGACCTTGATGCCGGTGACGAGGATCTGCGACTCGGTGGACTGCTCGGAATAGGCCGGGGCCGGCTGGTGGATGGCGCGCAGCGTGTCGGACTGGATCGGGCCGGCCTCGTCGATCGGCTCGCCGATGACGTTCATGATACGGCCCAGCGTGTTGAAGCCGACCGGGACCATGATGGCCTCGCCGGTATCGGTGACCTCTTGGCCACGGACCAGGCCTTCCGAGGTGTCCATCGAGATGCAGCGCACGGTGCTCTCGCCGAGCTGCATGGCGACTTCGAGGACGAGACGGTTGCCGTTGTTCTTGGTCTCGAGAGCGTTCAGGATCTCGGGAAGGTGGCCATCGAAATGGACGTCGACGACGGGGCCGATGACCTGGGTGATGCGGCCGACCTTGTTGGAGCCGGCGCCGGGGAGAGCGGTGTTCGCCATGATAGAGTCCTTCGATTGATGCGTCAGAGCGCCAAAGTTCTTGTTAGAGAGCTTCCGCGCCCGAGATGATTTCGATCAGTTCCTTGGTGATCATGGCTTGACGCGTGCGGTTGTAGATCTGCGTCTGCTTCTTGATCATCTCGCCCGCATTGCGCGTGGCGGAATCCATGGCGCCCATGCGCGCGCCCTGCTCTGAGGCCGCGTTCTCAAGGAGCGCCCGGAAGACCTGGACCGTGAGGTTGCGCGGCAGGAGCGTGTCGAGGATCGCCTCCTCGTTCGGCTCGAACTCCAGCGCCGCATCGGGGGCGGTGGCGCCGGTCTCTGGCAGTTCGGCGGGAATCAGCTTCTGCGCCGTCGGGATCTGCGAGATCACGGAGCGGAAGCGCGAGTAGAACAGCGTCGCAACATCGAACTCGCCGGCATCGAAACGGGCGATGATGGCTTCCGCGATCTCGGAGGCGAACTCGTAATCGACAGGCCTGGTGCCGCGGATATCGCGGGCCTCGATGATCTGGTCCTTGAAGACCCGGCGCAGGAGGTCGTTGCCCTTCTTGCCGACGGTGACGATCTTCACCGTCTTGCCCTCAGCCATCAGGCGGCGGGCGTGGTCGCGGGCGAGGCGCCCGATGGACGAGTTGAAGGCGCCGCACAGGCCGCGGTCGGCGGTGCAGACCACGAGGAGATGCGTCTGGTCCGAGCCGGTGCCGGACAGCAGCCTCGGCCCCTGAACGCCGCCGACGAGGTTGGCAGCAAGGTTGCCGAGCACCTGGGACATCTTCTCGGCGTAGGGCCGGCCGTTCTCGGCGGCGTTCTGGGCGCGCCGCAGCTTGGCGGCGGCGACCATCTGCATCGCCTTGGTGATCTTCTGCGTGCCCTTCACCGAGGTGATGCGGTTGCGCAGATCCTTCAAACTCGGCATCGGCTGACTTTCAGATCCGTCTCGGTTCGACCCAGGCGCCTCTCCTCCCCCTTGTGGGGAGGAGTTGGAGGTGGGGGTGGCTGGGTGACCCTCCTGCGGAGCCTAGCGAAACCACCACCCCCGGCCCCTCCCCGCAAGGGGGAGGGGAGAGTTCCTTACTTCATCGCCTTGATGACGCCCTCGATGGCGCCCTTCAGGGTGCCGGCGCTGGCATCCGAAAGGTCCTTCGAGTCGCGGATGGTCGTGAGCAGATCCGTATGCTTCGTGCGCAGGGTCGACAGCAGCGCGTCCTCGAAGGCGCGGATCTTATTCACCGGCAAGGCGTCGAGATAGCCGTTGACGCCGGCATAGATCACCGCGACCTGCTCTTCCATCTTCAGCGGCGAGAATTGCGGCTGCTTCAGGAGCTCGGTGAGGCGCGAGCCGCGGTTCAGGAGCTTCTGCGTCGACGCGTCGAGGTCCGAGCCGAACTGGGCGAAGGCGGCCATCTCGCGGTACTGGGCGAGCTCGCCCTTGATCTTGCCCGCGACCTTCTTCATCGCCTTGGTCTGGGCCGAGGAGCCCACCCGCGAGACCGAGAGGCCGACGTTCACCGCCGGGCGGATGCCCTGGTAGAACAGGTCGGTCTCGAGGAAGATCTGGCCGTCGGTGATCGAGATGACGTTCGTCGGAATGTAGGCCGAGACGTCGTTGGCCTGGGTCTCGATGACCGGCAGCGCGGTCAGCGAACCGCTGCCGGCGGCGTCACCCATCTTGGCGGCGCGCTCGAGCAGGCGGCTGTGCAGGTAGAACACGTCGCCCGGATAGGCCTCGCGGCCGGGCGGGCGTCGCAGCAGCAGCGACATCTGGCGGTAGGCCACCGCCTGCTTCGAGAGATCGTCGTAGCAGATCACGGCATGCATGCCGTTATCACGGAAGTATTCGCCCATGGCGCAACCGGCAAACGGCGCGATGAACTGCATCGGCGCGGCGTCGGACGCGGTCGCAGCGACGACGATCGAGTATTCGAGCGCGCCGTTATCCTCGAGGATCTTCACGAACTGGGCCACCGTCGAGCGCTTCTGGCCGATGGCGACGTAGACGCAGTAGAGTTTGGAATTCTCGTCCGTCCCGGAATGGGCGGCCTTCTGGTTGAGGATCGTGTCGAGCACGATCGCGGTCTTTCCGGTCTGGCGATCGCCGATGATCAACTCGCGCTGGCCGCGGCCGACCGGGATCAGGGCGTCGATGGCCTTGAGGCCGGTGGACATCGGCTCGTGCACGGATTTCCGCGGGATGATGCCCGGCGCCTTCACGTCGACGCGGCGACGCTCGGTCGTGGCGATCGGGCCCTTGCCGTCGATCGGGTTGCCGAGGCCGTCGACCACGCGGCCGAGCAGCGCCTTGCCGACCGGCACGTCGACGATGGCGCCGGTGCGCTTGACGGTCTGGCCTTCCTTGATGTCGCGATCGGACCCGAAGATCACGATGCCGACATTGTCCTGCTCAAGGTTCAGCGCCATGCCGCGCACGCCGGATTCGAACTCCACCATCTCGCCGGACTGGACGCTGTCGAGGCCGTAGGCGCGGGCGATGCCGTCACCGACCGAGAGGACCTGGCCCACCTCGGTGACCGCGGCTTCCTCGCCGAAGTTCTTGATCTGCTCTTTCAGGATCGCGGAGATCTCGGCAGCGCGGATGTCCATCGTTCGGCCTCTTCAATCGAAAAAAATGGTTTGGGTGTGGATGACGGGACGGATCGGGCTGAACAGCTCCGAGCCTCTAGGCTTCCCGCATCGCGAGACGAATTCCGTTGAGCTTGGTCCGCAGCGAGGCGTCGACCATCCGGCTGCCGATCTTGACGACGAGGCCGCCGATCAGGCTCGGGTCGACATGGAGGTCGAGGTCGATCTCGGACTTCGCGACATCGCGCAAGCTGGCCTTGATCTCCTCGATTACCGCGTCGGACGGACACTCCGCGACCCGGACCTCGGCGCGCACGATGCCCTTCGACTCGCGCACCAGCACCCGGAAGGCGCGGATCATATCGGGCAGGGCGAACAGTCGGCGATTGGCGGCAGACAGCTTGATGAAGTTGGCGCCCAGACCCGTGATCCCAGCTCGCTCGAGCACCGCGCCGATGGCGGCGGCCTGCTCTTGCCCGGAGAAGATGGGGCTACGCACCAGCCTCATCAGATCGGGGCTCTCCTTGAGGAGCGAGTCGAACCGCTCCATCGCTTCGGCCACGGCATCGACCTGACGCTCTTCGCGTGCCAGCTCGAACAGGGCCGAGGCGTAGCGTGCGGCTACGCCTGCAACCGGGGAACTCGCCTCGGAACCGTTCTGCGCCACGCGGCCGCTCTCTCTTCAATCCGAACCGCCCGTTCCGACCGGATCTCGCCGTATTTCGGCGTCGGCTCAGGACATTGCGGCAATGGGAACTTCTCGGACCTAAGGAGGCACGAACCCCCTCTACCGAGGCGGCGTGGCCCTAGCATGCGGTCTTGGACGGCGCAAGGCGAGCGAAGCCGTGTGAGGTGAAACGGTCGAGCCGCTGGCCGCGAGCCATGAGTGGGGCGCAACGGTGGTGAATGCAGGGCGAGGAGAGCGAAACGTCCGCCGATCCGGTTCAGCAGGCGACCCGATCGCAGCGGCGCTGGGCGGAGATCATCCGTGCCAGTGCCTTGGGGCCGGGATGGCCGAGCAGCCCGGTATTGCCGAGGACGTAGGAGGGGGTCGCGACGAGGCCGAGATCGGCCGCCATGCGCATCTGGCTTTTGAGGGCGAGGCGGATCTCCTCGCTGTCGCCGACGCTTTCGAGCTCGGCAGCCGGAACGCCGAGCTTTGCCGCCGCAGCGAGGGCGGACTGGCCGTCGATCCGGCCCGGCTTGCCGAGCATGGTCTGGTACAGCGTCCAGGTCGCGGCCGAGCCGAGCCGGCGCTGGACCGCCAGCGCCACCTTCGCCGCCTGCGCTGATTGAACGGAAAGGATCGGGTTGTTGATCAGCCCAACCCGCAACGATGGATCGCTTGCCGTAACCGACGCGAGGTCGGCGGCCGCCTTCCGGCAATACGGGCAGTTGTAGTCGAAGAACTCGTAGAGGGTGACCTCGGCCTCCGCCGGCCCGACATACGTGACCCCGCGCAGCGCCTGGATCTCGCCGACGATCTCGCCGGGCAGCCGCATGTTGGCGATCGGGCGGTCCTCGTCGTTCTTCACCGAGAAGGCCTGGCCGTAGCCTTGGGCCGACGCCGCGCCGGCCAAACCGAGGCCCGCGGTGGCAGCGAGGAAGCGCCGACGGTGGATGTTCATGGCGAGGCCCGGTTGCAGATAGGAAAGCCCGGGCTTCTATCGGGCGGGACGAGGCTAGGCCAGCCACGCCTGTCCCTCGGATGCCGGAACGCGGCCCGTCGCGGAGACATCGGAAGGCTCGCCATCGATACCCCTCCGCCGTCGTTCCCGACCGACGATGGAGCGTATCGATCGCCCAGGACGCCTTAGGCCGCCTTGACGCCCGCGAGGAAGGTCTCGACTTCGCGTCCGAGACTCTCGGAATGGCGCGACAATTCCTGCGCCGCCGACAGCACTTGCGAGGCGGACGCCGCCGTCACGCCGGCACCCTGGCGGACGTCGTCGATGTTGGTCGTGACCTGCTGGGTGCCCTGGGCGGCTTCCTGGACGTTGCGGGCGATCTCGCGGGTGGCCGCGCCCTGCTCTTCCATCGCCGCGGCGATGCCGGAGGAGTAGCGCGACATCTCGGCGATGGTATTGGCGATGCGCTGGATGTCGGCGACGACCTCGCCGGTGGCACCCTGGATCTCGCCGATCTGTGCCCGGATATCGTTGGTGGCCTTGGCGGTCTGGCCGGCGAGTTCCTTCACTTCGGTCGCCACCACCGCGAAGCCGCGGCCCGCCTCGCCGGCGCGCGCCGCCTCGATCGTCGCGTTCAGGGCGAGCAGGTTGGTCTGGCCCGCGATGGTGTTGATCAGCTCCACCACGTCGGTGATGCGCTCGGCAACCTGGGCAAGGCGCTGTACGGTGGCATCGGTGCGTTTGGTGTCGTCGACGGCCCTCGTCGCCATTGCGGAGGACTGGCTGACCTGTTCGACGATTTCCTGGATCGAGGCCGACATCTCCTCGGAGGCGGCGGCGACGGTCTGGACGTTGGCGGAGGTCTCCTCGGCGGTGGCACTGACCGCGACCGATTGCTTGATCGCCTGCTCGGCGGTGGCCGACATCGATTGGGCGGTGGCTTCCATCTCGGTAGCGGCGCCGGCGAGCCCCTGAGTCATCGACGAGACGTTCGATTCGAAGCGCTTGGTCAGGCCGTCGAGCATCTCGGCCCGGCGCATCTTGGCCTGGTTCTCCGCCTCCTGCTCGGCGGCGAGACGGCGGGCCGTGATGGCGTTGTCCTTAAACACCTGGAGCGAGCGGGCGAGCGTCCCGACCTCGTCCTTGCGCTCGACGCCTTCGACATGGACGTCGAGGTTGCCGCCGGCGAGGTGGCCCATCGAGTCGGTCATGCCCTGTAGCGGGCGGGTCACGCCGAAGATCACGATGGAGACGACGAGTCCGATGGCGAGGAGGAGGCCGCCCGCCGCCGACGCGGTCAAAGTCCATTCCGCGGTGCTGGCAAGATCCGCGGCGTCCTGCTTGGCTTTGGCCAGTTCACCGAGATTGTTCTCCACGCGCTTGGTGACGAGGTCGCTGAGCTTGCGGCGCTCCGGCCGGACCTCGTCCCTTTCGAACCGGACGGCGTCCGCGTCGTCCCGCACCGCGAATTCTAGACCCTTCTCGGCGACGGTGAAGTAAGCCAGCAACTGGCCCTTGATCGTCCGGTTCAACTCGCGGCGCTGGTCCGTATCGGCCAGCGCGGAGAGTCGATCGACGGCCGAGATCGCCCGGCCCTTCTCCTCCGCGAAGACTGCCTTGACTCTCTCGGTGCCACTTTCCTTCGGATCGATGATGGCGTTCTTCAACTGAAGCGTGGCCTCGTTCATCGCGTAGGCCATCTGCAGGGCCAGCACCAAGCGCGGCGCCGTGACGTCGGTGATGTAGCTGGTCTTGTCGCGCAGCGAGCCCATCGCCTGCATTGCCACGAAGACAAGGCCGGTCGCGACCACGACCAAAAGGCTGACGGGGATCGCCAGCTTCACCAATATCTTGAGATTGTGAAATGCGCGCACAACCGGCCACGTTTCGCGAATATCGACAAAAGGTCGAAGGTATGGCTTTCAATCAAAACTATTGATGCCTTATAACAGTTACCGGTCGGTTAAGAGGAAATTACCCGAAGTAAAAAACCTGCGCTGAGAAACGGAAGTCATTTCGTTGTTCTGATCATCCAATGCGCGGTGACTCAATCGTAAGCGGCAAGACAAATGTCGCCCGCGGCCTCGCCTCTTGAACATTGATCGAGATGGGGAGCGCATGCGGCATCCCACGCAGCCCGCAATCGACGCCAGAACTTCGGGCCTCCTTTGTCAACCAAAGGACGGATACTGATCAGGGTTCAGGGACTTGGCGCGAGTTCTCACCGTCGATCGCTCGACAGCCGACGAGCCATGACGGGACCGAGAGAGCCGCTAGCGCATCCCGCCCGGCCGGTCGCCCA
>NZ_CAXUJR010000102.1:9923-11893 GCF_964251405.1 uncultured Methylobacterium sp. | reverse complement strand
GGTGTGCTCGTTCGAGATCACGGACGAGCAGGGCCAGGCGGTGATGACGGTGCCGTTCAGCGACATGGTTCAGGAGAACGGTCCCTGGGACTGAGCGTCGGGTTCGTCCGTGCAACGAGACCAGACGCTCGTTTTTGCCAGATCGCGCGGGCACGACGACCTCGATGGGGGCGCCCGAGCACAACCGTCCCGATCAGGAGGCGAAGTCCCAGACCGCGTTGAAGTCCGAGACCGCGTGACTGATGTCCGGCCCCTTGCACTCTGGGCCAGCCACGATCCGGATCATGCCCTCGGCTCAAGCGGCGATCCTGTCGGGCATGTGATCCGCGAACCGGCATCCGGTTCGCGGATCCATTGCTTAGACGAACAGGAAATCGCCGGCCGTAAGCTGAGCCTTGTGAATCTCGTTCAGAACGAAGTGGTCGGAGCCGTGGTCGATCCAAACGTCACTTCCCACGTCGCGGGTGGCCAAGATCAGGGCAGAGAAATTGGCGAACATGCTCTTGTCGACCTGCATGTAGTCCTGCGCGCTCCCCGCCAAGGTAAAGTCCTCGATCAAGTCGGTCCCGTTCCCGGCTTTCAAGATGAAGGTGTCGGAGCCCGCATCTCCATAGAGAAAATCGGTCCCGGCTCCGCCGTTGATCTTGTCATTGCCGGCGTAGCCGTGGATCTCGTCGTTCCCGCCGAGACCGGACAACGTGTCGTTCCCCCCACCTCCATTGATGTCCTCAGCCTTGCCGGTGCCGGTCAACGTGTTGGCTTGGATGTTCCCGTTGATGTCGGACCCACGTCCTGCAAGCGTCGGTTCCGGGGTGGCGATCGGGGCGGGAGCCGGGACGGGGCTCGTCGGGGCCGGAGTTGGAGCCGGAGTGGCGACAGGGGTTGCGGGAGTCGTTGTCGCTTGCCCGGTCGTGCTCGAGACATAGATCGCCGACGCATCGTTGGTGTGCGTCCAATCGAACAGGTTCTGGATGTGATCTTGAGGCCTCGCGTTCGGGGCGTTCGTCACGTCCATCGTGTCGCTGCCCTCGTCCCAGGCGACGTTGCCTGGATTTACGGCACGCGTTTAGGTTGCATGCAGGAAGTCGACGTTTTCGCCTGCCGATGCAAAGACAAGCGAGTTCGACAGGTTGGCGCCCCGCCCCTGGTTGGCGGAGATGTTGTCGAAAGATCGAATGGTGTCGAAGCTCACGTTGTTGGAATAGAAGCTGAACGCCCCATTGCCCATGTGAATGGCATCGACGTGGTCGACTTTGCCGCCGGACGAACTCTCCTCGAACATCACGCCGACGCCGGACGGCGAGTTGTTGCCGTCGATAACGCCGCGAGAGACTGTGACGTTGGCCGAATTGATGACCGAGATGTTGTCCTCGGGGTGGGAGTTCGCCCGTTCGTTCAGAACATAGAAATCGGTCAGCTTGCCGTTCGGGGAGGCGACGAACTGGACGAGCTGGCCGCCCGGATAGGGACCGCGAAAATTGTGACCCTCGACGAAGGATAGGACGGCTCAGGGGGAATTGCCGAGATACACGCCTGTCTCGCTGTCCCGCATCGTGACGTGATCGACCTTCAGGTTGGCGGAATCCGTCGCCCGAATCGCCGTCGTCTCGTAATTCTCGTTCTCGCCGGCCTGTCCGGCCGGAGAATTGGAATTTACGATCAAGCTATCCGAAATGGTGACGTTGGACGCATTCTCCACGGTCACGCCGTTTCCTGTCGCGTGATGGATCGTGACGTTGCGGATGATCACGCCAGCGTTTTGGACGGTGATCGCATCTCCGGATGCAACCCACAGGTCGAGATTTTCGATGATCTGACCGTCGTATGTGGTGGTGATTGCTTTGGTCGAATACGTGAGACCGCTCGGAGTAGCTGGCATGTATTTTCCTACCCAATGTGTGCGAGTTCAGAGGATGCTCAATTGGGATTACCTCGAATGGTCATGCGACCGCCGCGCGCCCTCGAAAGGA
>NZ_CAXUJR010000102.1:0-9823 GCF_964251405.1 uncultured Methylobacterium sp. | reverse complement strand
CGGAGCGACACCGGCAAGGCAGGTCGCGCGAGGCGTCGATCATGCTCGGTGACCGGTTATCCGACGACATGATCGCCCCGGCGAGCGCCGATGCGCGGGCCCCCTTGGGGGACCGCAGCGGACAAGGCCGGCGTGCCGATCGATGCCGAGATCCCAGCCAGCCCGGGGCGTTCCTGGAAGGTGGTCGGCGCGCGCCACGATGGCGGCGCACGAGCGACCCTTCCCTGGCCCTCCGACAGCCTGCAACCCATCGACGGTTCGGACGGGTGATCCTTGCCGGAGGTGATCCTTGCCGGAAGGGATCCGCCGGGCCGGGCCGTCAGGCGTGGACGGGGTGGCTGGCCCGTTGCGCAACGGGCTCCTGTGGACCGTCGGCTCGCTCTGGATCGCGTCCCGACCGCTCAGCGCCCGGGCGCCGGGGACTGCGCGCTCTCCCGCGGCAACGCGCTCTTGGGCATCATCATGTGCACGCCCTTGTTGCCATCCACCGTCTGGGTGATGCGCAGGTTCCCGGCCAGAGAGCACAGCATGTAGGCTTGGTTGCGGGTGAGGGTGGTGCGCGCGCAGACGTGGCGGATCATCTCGCGCACGGCCTGACGCATGGCCTCGTCGAGGCTCTCATGCAGCCCGATCGACATCAGGTCCGTGGGCGTCTCGGCGAAGGGCCAGGCATAGCCGAGGTCCTTGCGCACGGTGAGGCGGAACGTGCCCGTCAGGCCGGTCTCCAGGGCGGTGATGCAGACCTCGCCGTCACCCTGCACGCCGTGACCATCCCCGGCATAGAACCCGGCGCCCTCATTGTAGACGGGCAGGTAGAGGGTGGCGCCAACCTTGAGTTCCTTGTTGTCCATGTTGCCGCCGAACCCGCGCGGGACCGGCGTCCCGACCCGGCCCCAGGCGGCGGGCGGGGCCGTTCCCATGATGCCGAAGAACGGATCGAGCGGCAGTTCCGTGCCCCAGGGCAGGATCGCGACGCCGCGCGCCGCGTCGATGTCGGGATGAACGGTCTCGTAGTCGGTGAACTCGTCCGGCAGAGTGCCGAGCAGGGGCAGGATCGCGACGAAACCCCAATTCATGCGGAACTTCAGGTCGAGGATGTCGACCTGAAGCACGTCGCCGGGCTCCGCCCCGCGCACGTGGACCGGCCCGGTCACGAAGTGCGGACCGGGCCCTTGCACCAGCGTATCGAGTGCGAGGCGGTAATCCTCGGGCACGCGGGCGGGATCGGGGTGCAGGGACTCGCGCCCTCCGGCCGGAAACGAATGCAGCGTCACGGTATCGCCGGACGCAATCTCCAGCACAGGGGGCTGCGCGGCGTCGAAATAGCCCAGCACCATGCTGTTGGGGGTGGCGGGGATCTCGTGATGCGTCGACATGCGGACTCCTTGGTAGTCGGGTCGGACGGGTGATCGGGTCAGACGGCGATATGCCGCGAGACGGCGTCGTGGCTGAGGCTCTCGCGAGATCCGGTCTCGACCACGCTGCCGCGCGAGAGGACGACGAAGGCGTCGGCGAGCCGGATCGCGAAATCGAGGTATTGCTCGACGAGGAGCACGGTGATGCGGCCCTTGAGGCCCTCGATGACCCCTTCGATGGCCGAGACGATCGAGGGCTGGATGCCCTCCGTCGGTTCGTCGAGGAGCAGGATCCGGGGCCGCGTCGCCAGGGCCCGCGCGATGGCGAGCTGCTGCTGCTGGCCGCCGGAGAGATTGCCGCCCGGGCGATGCCAGAGATCGCGAAGGGCCGGGAACAGGGCCACGGCCTCGTCGATGGACCCATCGCGTTCCAGCCCATGGGCCCGGGCGGCGACCCGCAGGTTCTCGGCAACGCTGAGGTCGGCGAAGATTTCGCGGCCCTGCGGCACGATGGCGAGGCCCGAGCGGGCGCGCCGGTCCGAGGGCAACCGGGTGATCGTATCGCCGTCGAGTTGAATGATTCCCCGGGTCGCCGGGATCAGCCCGGTCAGGCAGCGCAGCAGCGTGGTCTTGCCGGCCCCGTTGCGGCCGAGCACCGCGAGGCAGGTGCCCGGTGCCACGCTGAAGCCGACGTTCCGCAGCACCTGGGCGCTGCCGTAATGCTGGTCGAGCCCCGACACAGCGAGACCGGCCGGACGGGCGGGCGTGCGCGCGATGGTCATCGGCCGAGGAACACCTCGATGACGCGCGCATCGGCCCGGGCGCCCGCCATGCCGCCCTCGAACAGGGTCCGGCCCTCGTGCAGCACCGTCACCCGGTCGGCCACCGCCTCGACGAAGGCCATGTCGTGCTCGATCACCAGGATCGCCCGGTCGGGACGGCGCAGCGCCCCGATCAGTTCGATCGTGCGCTCGGTCTCGGCATCGGACAGGCCGGCCACGGGTTCGTCGAGGAGGATGACGCGGGGCTCCGAGGCCAGCACCATGCCGATCTCGAGCCACTGCTTCTCGCCATGCGCGAGAGAGCCGGCAAGGGCGTCGGCCCGCGCTTCCAGGCCGGTCTCCGTTAGCGTCGCCGCCACGCGGGCGGCCCGCTCCCGCGCCGGGCATTCGGGGCCGCAGCCGAGGCTCAGGTTCTCGCGCACCGTCAGGGCGGGAAAGACGCTCGGCTTCTGGAACTTGCGGCGCACCCCGGCCCGGGCGATCCTGGCCTCCGACAGCGTTGTGAGATCCTGCGTGTCGCCGAGCAGGATCCGGCCGGATTTCGGTCGGGTGATCCCCGTGATCGCGTCGAGGAGGGTCGTCTTGCCGGCGCCGTTCGGGCCGATCACCGCGCGGACCTCGCCGGAATCGACGGCGAGCGACAGGGAGTCGAGCGCCTGGAAGGCACCGAAGACGACGGTGAGGCTGTCGATGACGAGGGCGCTCAAGGATGCGGCCCTCCCCGACGAAGCCATGTCGGCTTGAGGCGGAACGCCGCGAGGTCGAGGAGGCCGTTGGGCAGTCCGAGCACCACCACCAGCACGAGCCCGGAGAGGATGAAGGGCCAGGCCTCCGGCATCGCCGCGCTGAGCCAGAACTTCAGGGCGTTGACCGCCACGGCCCCGATCACCGCGCCGCCGAGCCGGCCCATGCCGCCGATGGCGACCCAGACGGCGATCTCGATGGAAAGATCGGGGCTGAGCACGCGCGGATTGATGATGCCGACCTGGGGCACGTAGAGGATGCCGGCCAAAGCCGCGATCACCGCCGAGAGGCACCAGATCCCGAGCTTCAGGCGCGTGGTGCTGTAGCCGAGGGTGCGCAGGCGCGCCTCGTCGTCCCGGCAGGCCAGCATCCGACGTCCGATCGGGCTCACCACCAATGCCCGAGCGCCGATGAGCACTCCGGCCAGTGCGAGCAGGGTCGCGACGGCGAGGCCGGTGACGACGCCGGGTGCGCCCATCGGCCAGCCGAACAGGAGCGCGAAGCCGGTCATGCCGTTGTTGCCGCCGAGGCCGGTATCGTTGCGGAACATCAACAGCATCGCGACGTAGACCAGGGCTTGGCTGATGATCGAGAAGTAGACACCGTTGACCCGCGAGCGGAACGAGGCGAAGCCGAACACGAAGGCGACGACCGCAGCCAGGAGCAGGGCCAAGCCGAATGCGTAGGGCGCGCTGGTCATGCCGGCCCAATAGGCGGGCAGGCTCTTCCAGCCCATGAACTGCATGAGGTCCGGCACCACGCCGGTGACCGCGTAGGCATGGGCCACCAGATGCATGGCGCAGACATAGCCGCCGATGGCGAAGAACAGTCCGTGGCCGAGGCTGAGGATGCCGAGATAGCCCCAGACGAGGTCGAGGGAGACGGCGAGTATCGCGAAGGCCGCGAGCTGCCCCACCATGTTGACGAGGTAGGGGGCGGGCTGGAGCAGCACGATGCCGAGAGCGGCAGCGAGCACGAGCGCGACGAGGCCGGCCAGGAGCGGATCGCCCCCGAGGGTCGGGCTGATCCGCCGGGCCGGTGCGGGACTCACGAGGCCAGCGGCGCCGCTCATCTCCGGCGCCTGACGGCGAACAGCCCTTCGGGCCGGCGCTGCAGGAACAGGATGATGCCCACGAGCACGATCACCTTGGCGGCGACCGCGCCGTAGAGCGGCTCGATGAGGACATTGGCGCCGCCGATGCCGAGGGCCGCCACCAGGGTTCCCACCACGGTGCCGACGCCGCCGAGTACCACCACCATGAAGCTGTCGATGATGAAGTTGGCCCCCATTCCCGGATTCACGCTGTAGATCGGGCAAAGGGCCACGCCCGCGAGGCCCGCGAGGCCCGAGCCGAAGCCGAAGGCGAGCCGGTCGACCCGCCGGGTGCGGATGCCGAGGCAGGCCGCCATGTCACGGTTCTGGGTCACCGCGCGGATGTCGAGGCCGAGCGGCGTCCGCTTCAGGATCAGCAAGGTGACCACCAGGGTGACGGCCGCGAAGGCGATCGCGAAGAGGCGGTTCCAGGTCACCACGAAATCGGCATAGAGCGGCATGCCGCCGCTGACGTAGGACGGCATCGCGAATTGCAGGTTCTGCGAGCCGATCGCGACGCGAACCGCGTTGATCAGGAACAGGCTCACGGCCCAGGTGGCGAGGAGGCTCATCAGCGGGCGCCTATAGAGGTGACGCAGGATCAGCGCCTCGATGACGATGCCCACGAGCGCGGAGGCCAGGAACGCGACGGGGATCGCGGCCAGCAGGTAGGCGTCGAGCCAGCCCGGTGCGAAATTCCGGAAGGCCTCCTGCACGCCGTAGGCCGCGTAGGCGCCGATCATGATGAACTCGCCCTGGGCGAGGTTGATGACCCCCATCAGGCCGAAGATGATCGCGAGCCCGGCCGCCGCCATGAACAGGATGCTGGCAAAGCTCAGACCGTTATAGAGCACAGCCAGGCCGTTCCCGAGCGAGACGGCACGCTCGACGCGGCTGAGAGCGGCATCGAGCGTGGTGCGGAAGGCCGGATCGGCACCGTAGGCTGGATCGGCCTTGAGTGCGGACAGGCGCGAGAACGCCGCGCTCGAGGGCGTTTCCGAGATGGATTGGATCGCCGCGAGACGACGCGCGGGATCGGGCGACGACACGGCGGCGGACTGGGCGACGGCCGCGATGCTGGCCTTCAGGGCGGCATCTCTCTCGGCGGATGCCGCGCGCGCCAGCACGGGCTCCGGCACGGAGGCGATCCGGCGTTCCAGGGTCGCCAGGGCGCTCCTGCGCGCCTCCAAACTCGGTCCGGTGAGGAGCGTCGCGATGCCGGACGCGGTCTCGATGAGGGCGCGCTGGCGCAGTCCCAAGACCGGGGAGCGCCCACCCGTGGCCGAACGCGTCACGGCGGTCGCGGCCTCGATGCCGTCGCCAGCCCCGGCTCGCTCCAGCAGCACGGCGGTTTCGCCGAGGCAGGCGAGGCGACGGTCGACGAGGGCACGCAGGATCGTGCCGCCCCAAGCGAGATCCGCCGTGTCCATCTCGCCGCCCTGGCGGATGAACGCCTCCGCACCCTTCGACTGCGCCGCGCCATCCCCGCACAGGGCGGCGGCAAAGGCGACCCGGTCGAGTGGCGGTGCGGCCGCCGAAGCCGGTCGCGCCACCAGGCATGCGGCACCGACGAGGACGATGCCCAGCCGGATCCCGGCCCGTCCCCACCCCTCAGCCATACGGGCTGAACGGCACGGGCTTGGGGGCGTCGGACGATTGCCAAAGGATGTCGAAGCCCTGCTTCTCGTTGACCGAGCCGATGAAGACTCCGCGGGCGACGTAGTTGTTCTCGCCCGTCATCGTCAGCGTGTAGCCCGAGGGATCGGCGAAGCTGAGGCCCGGGAAGGCCTTGCGGACCTCCGGCACGTCGAAGCTCCCGGCCTTGGCGGCCGCCAGCGCCCAGAGTTGGACGCTGTCATAGGCCGAGACCATGGGGTCGATGACCGTGTCGGCGCTGAAGGGCACGTTCTTGGCCTTCACGTAGGCCGCCCATTCGGACAGGAACTTGGTGTTCGCCTCGGCCTTGGCTGCTTGGAGGTAGGCCCAGCAATTCAGGTGTCCGACAAGGGGTGCCGTGTCGAGACCTTCGAGATCCGCCTCGACCATGTCGAGGCCGAGGATCGGCACGTCGGTGGCCCGGATGCCCTGGTTGGCGAACTCGCGCAGGAAGTCGGGAATCGAGGAGCCGACCACCGTGAGCACGACGATCGGCTGCCCGCCGGGCTCGGCGGCGAAGCTGCGGATCTGGTTCACCAGGGTCTGGAAGTTGGAGAAGCCGAGCGGCACGTATTCCTCGCGCAAGGCCGTCTCCGCCACCCCCTTGGATTTCCAGTAAGCCTTGAGCTGCTTGTTGATGGTGCGGGGCCAGACGTAGTCCGAGCCGATCATGAAGAACCGCTTGGCGCCGACACCCTCGGCGCCCATCAGGTAATCGACCGCCGGCAGCACCGAGCTCGCCGGCGGCGAGTTCACGTAGACGATATTCTTCGAGTTCTCGTCGCCCTCGAAATGCAGCGGATAGAACAGCAGCCCGTCATTCTGCTCGACCACGGGCAGCACGGATTTGCGCGACACGGAGGTCCAGCAGCCGAACAGCGCCGCGACCTTCTCCTGTTGCAGCATCTGCCGGCCGATCTGAGCGTAGAGGGGCCAATCGGAGGCTGGATCCGAGGTCACCACCTCGATGCGGCGGCCGTTGACGCCCCCGTTCGCGTTAATCCCGTCGGCGGCCATGCGCACCACGTGATTCAGGCGGCCCTCGATGTTGGCCATCGTGCCCGAGGAGGAGAACAGGCAGCCGAGCTTGACCGTATCGGCGGCCCAGGCCGGTCGGATGATGGCCGGCGCCGACAGAGCCGCCGCGGTTCCCATGAAGCTGCGTCTCGTGAATTCGACCATCGGTCTCGCCTCGTGTCGTGACAGCCCGGATTGTCGGAGTCGAAGGCGCGCAGAGGAAGGCTAAATTGGCTGCAGCGCGGCCGCGCCTTGCGCAAAACAGTCGCTTTTCGCTTACGCGGCTTGCGCTTCGGCATGCAAAACGTCAAAATTTGCACAAACCGCCGAAGCCCGTTCTTCTCGCGCCGGTCGGCAGGCGGTTCGTTTCTTGCTGCGACGCCGGTCCAAGTACCGAACACAGGCAAGTACCGAACACAGGGATGTCTGCGCATGCGTCGATCCCAGCATACGGATCAGGAGATCGCTTTCCTCTTGCGAGAGGCTGAGACCGGAACGGCCATCACGGCCATCTGCGCTGCCGCGCACGTCTCGGTCGGTACGTTCTATCGTTGGCGCCGGCGCTTCGGCGGATTGCCACCGGCCGGAGTCGCACGGCTCAGTGCGGTCGAGGGAGAGAATGCGCGGCTGCGCGCCGAGGTGATGGCCCTCCAGCAAGCCTTGCTGGCCTTCGCTCCCGCTGCCTTGAGCCCCGCTGCGTTGCGCATCGAGTGCCAGCCCAAGCCCGCCGTGCCGCCTCAGCCAGCGATCGCCCCGGCCCGCTTCCGCGGCAGCCAGGCGTCAGTGGGCCGCTACGCCTTCGTGAGAACCGCGAACTGACGATCAAACGACGCTTGCATCGGTCCGCGACCGAGCCACGTCGCTCGCCGCGGCACGGTGCCGGTGCACGAGCGGCCCCTCCTGGTGCAGCGCTGTCCTTCGTCGCGGGACGCGACGCGAGTCGAACATGTAACCGTTGCGTTCGGAGCCGTCTCGAGCATCCCGTCGCGCGCAGCGTCGATCGCTCGAATGCTCATGCTTTGATCAAAAGTTTAACGATTCCGGCTCAGGTTTCTTCACGTCGCCGCGAGAGCAACCCGCCGAACGGCCGATCACCGATGAGTCCCGGCCAGCATGCCACTTCGTATCGCTCACCGCATTAGCCTTCTCGTCCTCTGCTCCGTGGCCATCATCGCGGTGCTTGCTACGATTCAGCTTTCGACCACGCGCGATGCCATCCTGCGCGAGCGTCAGGTTGCTATCGCAGGCCAGGTCGAGACGGCGATATCGATCATCAAGGGGCTTGCCGCCGGAGTGGAGGCCGGTCGCATATCGACGGCAGAAGCGCAGAGCCAGTCCAAGGCCGCGCTCCGCACTCTGCGCTACGGCAAGGGCGACTACTTCTTCGTCTACGACTTCGAAGGCGTGAACCAAGCACACGGTCTCAAGCCGGAGAATGAAGGGAAGAACTTGCTCAATGCCAAGGATTCGAACGGCGTTCGATTCAACGCGGCGCTCATCGAAGCCGCCAAAGCCGGCGGAGGTTACGTCGACTTCATGTTTCCGCGCGCCGGACAGGAGGTCCCGTCTCCGAAACTCGCCTACGCTGCGAGCTTCGCACCCTGGCAGTGGGTCGTCGGCACGGGCGTTTATATCGACGACATCGATGCGCGATTCTGGGAGCTCGTCCGGCGCGATGCTTCCTACGCCTTCGGGCTGCTCGGGCTGCTCGTCGCCTGCGCTTGGCCGCTCGCCCGCAGCATCGTGAAGCCGGTGCGGGCACTCACCGCGACCATGGAGCAGCTAGCAGCCGGGACGGTCGAGGTGGACGTTCCGGCGCTCAAGCGTTCCGACGAAATCGGCCTCATGGCCCGTGCTGTTCAGGTCTTCAAGGAAGCCATCATTGCCAAGGGCGTAGCGGACATGACCGCGGCCGGCGAAGCGCAGGAAAAGCTGCGTCGTGCACAGATGCTGGACAGCATCATGCGGACCTTCGAAGGAAATGTCTCGGTGCTGACGCGAGGGCTCGCAGACGCAGCCGCCGAGATGGAAGCGACCGCGCACGCAATGACGCGGACGGCTGGGCAGGCCAACGAACGCTCCATGATGGTGGCGAGCGCAGCCGAGCAGACCTCTGCCAACGTGCAGACCGTCGCGGCTGCCAGTGAGGAGATGTCTGCCTCGATCCTTGAGATCACCCAGCAGGTCACGCAGTCCGCGAGCTTGGCGCATCGGTCCGAAGAAGAAGCCCATCGCGCGGATGGAATGGTCCAGCAACTCGTCTCAGCGGCTGACCGGATCGGCACCGTGGTCTCGATGATCAACGCCATCGCGAGTCAAACCAACCTGCTCGCGCTCAATGCAACGATCGAGGCGGCGCGGGCCGGTGAAGCAGGTCGAGGATTTGCTGTGGTGGCTGCTGAGGTGAAGGAACTCGCGGGTCAGACCACGAGAGCCACGGAGGAGATCTCAAGCCAGATTTCGGCGATCCAGTCGGCCACCCAGGAGGCTGTCGTAGCGATCCAAGAGATCGGCCGCACCATCTCCACCATGGCGACGGTCTCGGTCTCGATTTCGGCGTCCATGGAGGAGCAGGGAGCCGCAACGAAGGAGATCGCTCGCAACGTGCAGGAGGCTGCCCGCGGCACGGAGGAGGTCACCCTGAACATCCGCGACGTCCGCGATGGTGCGCAGACGACGGGTCGGGCCGCCGCTCAGGTTCTGACCGCCGCGCAGGCGCTCGCGCAGCACTCCGCGGATCTGACGCAAGAGGTCAGCGCATTCCTGTCCAGCGTCAAGGCTGCTTGAACCGCCCATCGCCTTACGGAGCCGCTCGAGGCAGGCACAATGCCGGCGCACGAGCGGCCCTTCCTTGCCCTCTCCACTCTACGCACCCGATACGATTCGAACGTGTGATCTTTGTCTGCGGAGAGCCGCCCAGCCACCCGATCGAGCCGAGTCCGGGCCGTCGCCGTTGCCAGCGCCGGGATCCTGCGCTATCCCTTCGCGCGGTCTGCACCCGTAGCTCAGCTGGATAGAGCGTTGCCCTCCGAAGGCGGAGGACCCGGCTCTCCCGAGCTCTAAGTGCCCTCAACACCTACAATAAGTTAGCTCCTCCAAGGTCACTCAATGGAGTGCTGTTGCGTTTTAGCGGCGCAAAAGGGCCGCAACCGACCTCGGATTTAGAAGTGGACGTT
>NZ_CAXUJR010000101.1:0-12128 GCF_964251405.1 uncultured Methylobacterium sp. | reverse complement strand
CGGTGACGGCCTTGCGCATGGCGGGCGGCTTTCAGGAATGGATGAAGAGGAGGGCGACGAGGACCGGCGCGAGGAGACCAAGGCCCACCACCGGCCAGGTCGCGGGGCGCCTCGCCGAATGGAACTGCAGCAGCACGAGCCCGGTCAGGCAGAAGACGAGGCAGGCGCCCGAGAACACGTCGAGGAACAGGCTCCAGGCGGGGCCGGCATGGCGGCCCTTGTGGAGGTCGTTGAGGTAGGAGATCCAGCCGCGCCCGGTGCGCTCGTAGAGCACGGCGCCGTCGCGCCGCCCGAGGCTGACGAAGCCGTCCCCGCCCGGGCGCGGCAGCGAGAGCAGGACCTCGTCGCGGGTCAGCTCGGCCTCGCGGGTCCCGGCCGAGACGCCGAGCGTCGTCTTCAGCCAGTCGCTCACCGGGCCGGGCAGGGTCGCCCGGCCGGTGGCCGGCAGAGCCGCGAGGCTCGCCTTGAGGTCGGGCGGCAGGCTGGCCTCGCGGGATTCGACCGCCGGCTTCCCCTCGAAGCGCCCGGCATGGTTGAGGGTGATGCCGGTGACCGCGAAGAGCAGCATGCCGACGAGGCACAGTCCCGAGCTGACCCAGTGCCAGGCATAGAGCTGCTTCATCCAGAAGGCGCGCCGCGCCTTGGCGCGCTTCGCCCGCGCCAGGGTCTCGCGCCCCTCCCCCATCGCGGCGGTCTTGGTGCGCATCGGCTTTTTCCCGAAAGCCGGCAACCACCTTTCGGGCCGATGCGTGAGGCTCACAGCTCGGCCCAGCGCCGCAGCAGGTTGTGATAGGAGCTGGTGAGCGCGATCACCGCCGGGTTGTCGTCGGAGAGCGCGGCGCGCGCGCCCGTGATGCCGCGGTCGAGGTCGTAGAGCAGCGCGCGGGCGCCGTCGTCCTTGACCATCGATTGCGACCAGAAGAACGCCGACCAGCGCGAGCCGCGGGTGATCGGCTCGACCCGGTGCAGCGAGGTCGCCGGGTAGACGATCATGTCGCCAGCCGGCAGCTTCACGTCGTGCTGGCCGAAGGTGTCCTCGATCACGAGCTCGCCGCCGTCGTACTCGGCGGGGTCGGTGAGGAAGAGCGTGGTCGAGATGTCGGCGCGCATGCGGATGCCCGCACCCGGCACCATCCGGATCGCTCCGTCGACATGGGCGCCGAACCCCATCCCGACGTCGTAGCGGTTGAACAGCGGCGGCAGCACCCGCAGCGGCAGGGCGGCGGCGTTGAAGAGCGGGCTGCGCCCGAGCGCGCGCAGGATCAGGTCGCCGAGTTCGCGCGCCACGGGTGCGTCCTCGGGGATCTGGAGGTTGTGCTTGGCGCGCGCCGCCTGGGCACCGGCGGTGACGCGGCCGTCGACCCAGTCGCCGGCCTCGAGGCGCGCCCGGCACCGGGCGACCTCGTCGGGGGTGAGGACGGATTTCACGTGGACGAGCAAGGGCTGGGGTTCCGTATCGCGTTGTCGATGAAGCACCTCCCCTCCCCCTTGCGGGGAGGGGTAGGGGGTGGGGTGGTTCCGCTGGCCTCGACCCAGGGTCACCCAGCCACCCCCACCTCCAACTCCTCCCCACAAGGGGAGGAGAGCCGCGTGAGACCTTCAGAACCGGGTGCCGACGCTCACGAGCACCGTCCGTCCCGAGAGCGGCACGGCGCGCGTGGAGAAGGAGGAACCGTAGTTGAGCTCGTCGGTCAGGTTGTAGGCGTTGAGGGCGACCCGGTAGCTGTCGGTCTCGTAGGAGATCAGCGCGTCGAGCGAGAAGCTGCCGGGGATGCGGGTGATGTTGTCGCTGGCCGGGAAGTAGCCGTCGTCCACCGTGACGCCGCCGCCGACCGTGACCTTGCCGGGCAGGCCCCACCAGCCGCGGGTATGGGCGGTGAGGTCGTAGGTCGTCCACAGCGAGGCGGAGTTCTCGGGCACGAACGGGGCCTTGTTGCCGATGCTCGGGCCCGACTGGACCTTGCCGTCGAGATAGGTGTAGCCGGCCAGGATGCTCCACTCGTCGGTGAGGCGGCCGGTGATCGAGGCCTCGAAGCCCTGGACGCGGCGGCGCTCGCCGGCATCGAGAGGCCCGAGGATGAGCCCGCCGGTGACGGGGTCGACGTCGAAGCTGTTGCTCTTGTCGACCCGGAACAGCGCGCCGGCGACGCCGAGGCGGCCGTCGAACAGGCCGATCTTGGCGCCGATTTCGTAGAGGTCGCTCTCCTCGGGGGAGAGCTGGTTCGAGGTCGGCACCTCGATGCCGGTGGAGTTGGCGACGTACTGCCCCTGGGGCGAGAACCCCTTGGCGTAGGAGACGTAGTAGGTCTGGTTCGGCGTCGGCTGCCAGATGCCGCTGACCTTGGGGCTCGCGGCGTTGGTGTCGGACTTCTGGTCGGCCGCGAACAGGCCCGATTGCGGTCCGGTCGTGTTGGTGGCGGCGTAGCGGCTGAGGAAGCGGTCGAGGCGCACGCCGCCCAGGATCGAGAACTGCTCGGTGAGCCAGACCCGGTCGCTCACGAAGAAGGCCGCATTGGCGCCCTCGCCGACGCGGCGGTTGCCGTAGTTCCGCGTGAGCGCGTAGCCCTCCTGGGCGGAGGCCGGGGTCCGGACGTTCTGGTCCCGGCGCGTCCCGGCGATCGCGAAGTTCACCCGGTCGTCGTTCTGGTAGAAGAAGTCGAGGCCGGCCACGACCTCGTGGCGCAGGAAGCCGGTGTGGAACTTCATGATCGCCGTCGTCACGTTCTGGGCGCCCCAGGCGGACTGGTCGAAGCTCTGGCCGCCGCCGGCGCTGTAGGTGACGAGCGGGTTGCCCCCGGAGAAGAAGCCGCCGATGCAGCCGAGCGTGCAGGTCGCCGCCGTCGTCGAGAAGTTGCGGTCGTAGAACGACAGCCGCGAATCGTTGGTCACCGTCAGCCAGGGTGCGATCTCCCACTTCATCAGCGAGGTGAGGAGGTGGACGTTGGCGTCGTCGCGGTCGGTGGCACGCACATAGGAGGTCGAGCGCGGCAGACCGAACTCGGTGAGCGGCTTGGCGTAGCGGTCGCCGGGCCGGCGCGCGGTCGGCACTCCGTAATCGGGCGTGCGCTCGGAGTGCTGGTAGAGGTAGTTCAGGTACCAGGTCGTGTCGGTGCCGATGCCGAAGCCGAGCGAGGCGGCGAGACCCGCCCGGTCGGACGACACGTTGTTGCGGTCCTGGATGTCCTGGCGATGGACCATGCCGTTGAGGCGGATCGCCGTCGTGGCATTGATCTGGCGGTTGACGTCGAAGGTGCCGCGCGCCGTCGGCCCGCTGCCCGTGGTGCCGTCGACCGCGGTGAAGTCTGAGAGCAGCGCCCGCTTCGAGATCGTGTTGATCGCACCGCCCGCGGTGCCGAGGCCGAAGGTCTCCGATGACGGCCCCTTGATGACCTGGACGTCGCCGATGTTGAAGGCATCGCGGGCGTAGACGCCGAAGTCGCGCAGGCCGTCGAGATAGATGTCGTTCTTGGCCTGGAAGCCGCGGATGCGGAACTGGTCGCCGTTGAGCCCGCCATTGCCCTCGCCGGCCGAGACCGTGATGCCGGGCACGTTGCGCAAGGCCTGCTCCAGGGTGGTGGCGTTCTGCTGGCGGATGACCTCGCCCGGAACCACGCTGATCGCCTGGGGCGTGTCCTGGACGCGGCCGGGCAGGCGCGACAGGCCGGTGCCCTGGTTGAGCGTGTTGGGCTGGCGCCCGTCCCATCCCTCGACGCTGAGCTGCGGCAGTTCGGCGGCAGCCTCCTGAGCCTCGGCGTCGAAGGGGATGAAGGCGCCGAGCGTCGCCGCCAGACCGATGCCGAGTCCGCCGGCCCCGGTCCATTCCCGCAGTGACAACGGCTCGTTCATCGATCCAACTCCTGACGGACTCCGAGCGCGCTTCAAGCATGTGAGACAGTGTATTTCAAGCGGACTCTGCAATCATCAAAGCCATGATGCAAGGAAGAGACAAAGTGTAATCGTTATAAACTTACATTTTAATAGCTACAAACTAGATAAACAGTAGCTTGATCGTCCTCGGAGCCGGACCTATTCCATAGCAATGCCTGCCCTTCCGCTGGAAACATTCCAACCAAGCGGGGTCGGCGGTCTGGAACCGGCATGATGGTGCGCACGTCCTCAGCTCCGCCCTCCCCCGTCCCGGTGGTTGACCTGTGGAACCTGCACCGGAAGACCGAGGCCGAGTGGCGCGTCATCCTGGCGACGCGGCCCGAGGAGGCGGTGGCGTGGATCCGGCTCGCGGCCGGCAAGGGTTTCAAGGCGGCGCAACTGGTGCTCGGCCAGATGCATCTCGACGGGCACGGCGTCCCGCGCGATCCGGCGGCGGCCCATGGCTGGTTCGCCAAGGCGGCGGCGATCGGCAGTGCGGAGGCCCGCAACATGGTCGGGCGCTGTCACGAACTCGGCTGGGGGGTGCCCGTCGACCACGCGCAGGCGCTGGTCCACTACCGCAAGGCCGCCGCCGCCGGGCTCGACTGGGCCCATTACAACATCGGCTGCCTCCTCCTCTACGGGACCGGGGTGGGCCGGAACCACGGGAAGGCGTTCGCCAGCTTCACGGTCGCGGCCGGGCTCGGCCATGCCAAGGCGCTGGGCATGCTCGGGCGCTGCCACGAGGAGGGCTGGGGCACGCTGGTCGACCGGGCCATGGCGCGAACGCTCTATCGCCGCGCCGCCGCGGGCGGGGATTGCTGGGGGGCGCTCAATCTCGGCCTTCTGCTGTTCGAGGGCGGGCAGCAGGACGAGGCCGCGTCCTACCTGCAGGAATCCGTCGCGCTGGCGACGCCGAACTGCCTGGCGACCATCATCGACACCCTGGGGCGGCGGCCCGAACCGGTTTTCACGACGGTGGTGGGTGAAGCGGCGCGACGAGCCGACCTGATGCGGGCCGCCAGGCGCGCGCAGGGCGATGCCCGGCCGGAGGCGGTGCCGAGGGGCCGGACCGCGAGGCTTGGTCAAGGGCTGCCTGGGCAAGGGATGCCTGGGCAAGGGATGCCATCCCGGCCGCTGCGCTTCGCCCTCCTCCTCGGAGCCGCCCTGACGACGGCGGTTCGCAGGCGCCGCCGGGCGCGGCATCGGTGGTCTTCGCCGGCCTGACCGGCCCCGAGGATATGGCCATGAGCAACCTGACGGTCGCCGCCGTGACCGTGACGGAGGGTCGCGACCCGTCGGCGGGCTTCGGCTCGAGCAGAGATCTGGCCGCCTATGCCGACGTGAGGGCCGCCCAGATCAACCCGATGGAGCACTCCCTGCCAGTACGGGATCTACGAGGGCCGTCTCGCGTTCGGGGACGGACCCTTCGGCGGCGGCACGGTCGGCTGATCCCGCAAGCCCGATCCTCCATGCCTGAACGTCGAAGACACGGCGTCACCGGGGGCCGGCCATCCGGGACAGCGGGCGGCCCCGTGCGCTCCGGGAGTGACCGAGCGCTACTTGATGACGACGCTGGCGGGCTGGTCCGGATCGGTCGCGGCGACCGCGAGGGGATCGTCGCGCTCGCCCCGGACCTCCGCCACCGCGTCCTCCGCGATCAGGCCGAGGCCGGCCGCGTGCTCGGCCATGGCGACGCTGTCGGCGGCCAGGACGAGGCTGCTGCCGGCTTGCGTCACGGCGATCGCGAGGCGCTCCACGTCGGCGATCCGCCCGGCTTCACGCGACACGTTGCGGATGTAGACCGCGAGGACGCGGCCGGGATTCTCCTCGACGATCCGCGCATAGACCTCCGGATCGTGCTGGCCGCTGTCGCCGATGAGGACGACGGGCAGATCCTCGTAGAGCGCGAGCATGTGGGCGATGAGCGCCCGCTTGTGATCCTCGGCCTTGCGCGGCCACGGCCGCTTCCAGGACAGGCCCCATTCGCGCAGGAACAGCACCGGCCCCTGCGGGATGCGATGCAGGGTGAAGAACGTGCTCAGCATGTCGTAGATGCCCCACGGCGCCCGCGAGACGTAGAGCATCGGGTTGCCCTCTACGCCGGTCTGCCCGGCATGCAGAGCCCGGTAGAACGCGGCCACGCCCGGAAAGGCGACGCGGCTCTCGGCATCGGCGACGAAGAGGTGCCACAGCATCTTGAGCCTGTTGGCGACGCCGGTATGCATCACCGTATCGTCGATGTCGCTGATGAGGAGGAAGCGGCATCGCGACGTGGGGATGAACACCTGTCCCTGCCCCCTCAGCGGCGGGTCGGTGTCGACCGCGAGGTCGACCGGGTGCCAGGCGATCTCGTCCGGGGGCGGTTCGCAGAGGCGCATCGCAATGCGAAAATAGCCGTCGCGGTCCGTGACCACGCGCGTCTCGGCGCCGCCGAAGCGGGCGACGACTGCGGCGCCCGCGACCCTGCGGCGGCGGATGCGCCGGCCTATGTCGCGCAGGTTCCGGCGGATCTCGCTATCCCGCTCGACGTGCTCGGGCCGCGACTGCCGGAACACCCGACCGATCAGGAAGATCTCGTCGTGCGAGCCGTAGCCCCGATAGGCTTCCAGCACCGTGCCGTGGCGGCCCTGCGCGCGCCGCACCGGGCGGGCCGCGAGCGCCAGGAGCCCGTTCGCCGCCCGGCGCCATGTGGATGGCCTCGACCCCTTCACCGCAAAATCCCTCCTCACGGCGTAGCGCCGGACGATCAACGCGCGGCGACCGGACAAGTGCGGCCCGTCAGGACGCGACGTCGGAGAGTCGGCGGGTATCGGCGAAGACGCGCCCGTCCGGCAGCCGATAGCTGATGCTCTCGGCGTTTCGCCCATTGGCACGGACCTGGATCGCCAGGGGGCGCACGAGGTCGCCCTGCTGCTCCAGCGCCTCGGCCACGGTCATCGGGGCCGGCCGGCCGCCGGAGAGCTGGCGCCACCACGCCACCGCCTTCTCGCGAGGATAGCCGCGCTGCTCCAGGTCGAGGCGGACGCGATGGCGCCGGCCGCCCGCGAGACGGAAGGCCACGTCCAGGCTGTCGGCGGCGGGCGGGCCGGCATGAATGGCGAGGCTCCAGCCCTCGACCCGCTGCCAGTCCGGCGACGATCCGGAGAGGATCGGGTTCTCGTCGTCGGCGCAGGGTTCATGCGCGGCGTCCTCGTCCCGCTCGTCCGGCTCGACCCAGCAGGCCTCGCAGGTGCTGGCGTTGAGCGCGATGAGGGCGCCGCAGCCGGGACAGGGTTTTGCCCGCACCTCGCCCTCGCGGCCCTTGATCGCCGCGGCGCTGCGCGCCGTCACGATGTCGACCGGCCCGTGCATGCGCACGAGGCCGGCGTAGTCGAGGATCAGTCCATCGGCCTTGCCCGGCGCGAGGCGCAGGGCGCGGCCGACCTGCTGCACGTAGAGGCCGGTGCTCTGGGTCGGGCGCAGCAGGGCGACGAGGTCGACCCGGGGCACGTTGAACCCCGTCGCGAGCACGCCGACCGAAGTCAGGCAGCGCAGCCGGCCATCGCGAAAGGCCGCGATGACGCGGTCGCGCTCGCGCTTGCCCGTCTCGCCGGAGATCGTCTCGCAGGAGACGCCCTCGGCCCGGATCGCGTCGCGCACCGCCCCGGCATGGGCGACGCCGGCACAGAAGGCGAGCCAGGACCGGCGGTCGCGGCCCCATGCCACCATCTCCTCCACGGCAGCACGGGTGATCCAGTCCTGGTTGACGGCGGCCTCCAGAGCGCTCGGGATATAGTCGCCGCCGCGCTTGGGGACCGCGGCGACGTCGAGGGTCGTGGCGGTCGCCTTGGAGACCAGCGGCGCGAGGTAGCCCTGGTGGATCAGGTCGCCGACATTGGCCTCGTAGAGGATGCGCTCGAACAGGCGGCCCTCGCCCTCGTCGAGGCGGCCGCTGTCGAGGCGGTAGGGGGTGGCGGTGAGGCCGACCACGCGCAGGCCCGGCCGCGCGGCCCTGAGGCCACCGAGGAAGCGTCCATATGTGGTCTCGGCGCTGCGCGGGATGAGATGCGCCTCGTCGACGACGACGAGGTCGACCGCGCCGATCTCGGCGATCCGGCCGGCCACCGACTGGATGCCGCAGAACAGGACCTGGGCGCCCGCATCGCGGCGGCCGATCCCGGCGGAATAGATCCCGGCCGGCGCATCCGGCCAGTAGCCGAGGAGCTCGCGGTGGTTCTGGGCGATGAGCTCGCGGGTATGGGTGACGACCGCCACGCGCAGGCTCGGGTCCGCGCCCAGGACTTCGCGCACCAGGGCGGCGATGACCAGGGCCTTGCCGGCACCGGTCGGCAGGACCACGAGCCCAGCGCGCTCGCCCGCGCCCCAGGAGGCATGGACGGCGTCGAGGCTGGCACGCTGGTAGGGGCGAAGCAGCATCACGCGGGCCGCCGAGCGGCCCAGGTCGAGGACCGGCGCCGGCTCAAAGCTGCGGGCGCTCAGGCCTCGCCGGACTCATCGCGGAAGTAGGGCTCGACCGAGCCCTTGAGCTTCACCGTCATCGGGTTGCCGGCGCGGTCGAGGGTCTTGCCGGCGGAGAGGCGGACCCAGCCCTCGCTCACGCAGTACTCCTCGACATTGGTCTTCTCGACGCCCTTGAAGCGGATGCCGATGCCGCGCTCCAGGATCTTCTCGTCGTAGAACGGGCTGTTGGGGTTCACCGCGAGGCGGTCGGGGGGGGTGTCGGACATCGGCGGCGGGCCTTGGGGCGAAGACATCGGGAAGAGAAGACATCGGGAAGCGACGTCATGTGCGGAAACGAAGTGATTGGCAGGCGGCGGGTTTAGGAAATTCGCCGGTCCGCCGCAACGCTCTCGCTCCGCAGCGCGGCCACCAGCTCGGCGACGCGCCCGCTCTGCAGCAGCGGCACAAGGGCCGAGACGGTGCCGGGGTCGCGCTCCCACCAGGCGGTGTCGAGGAGGTCGGCGACGGTGTCCGGATCGAAGCGGTGGCGCACGACGCGGGCGGGATTGCCCGCCACCACCGCGTAGGGCGGCACGTCACGGGTCACCACGGCGCGCGCGGCCACCACCGCCCCGTGGCCGATGGTGACGCCGGACAGGATCAGGCAACCCGATCCGAGCCAGACGTCGCTGCCGATGGTGACGTCCCCGCGCGAGGATTGGTAGTCGGCCGGCGCCTGCGCGCCGGGCCAGAGCCCGCACATGGCCGCGAACGGGTAGGTCGAGGCCCAGTCGAGGCGGTGGTCGCCGCCGAGCATGATCTCGACATGGTCGGCGATCGAACAATACCGGCCGATTGTCAGCCTCCGGCCCGCCCGGGCGAAGCGCACCTTCGGGCGTCCGTACGAATAGGCGCCGATGCTGAAACCGTGTGCCCGCACCAGTCGCGCGAGGTGAAGACGGGTCTCGTTGTGCGGGTTGCGCAGGTTCCGCAGGCGGTGCAACAGGGTCGTCAACAGGCGCAACCCGAACGCGATCGGGCCGGCGCGGCAGCGCGTGAGCGGCGCGCATTCCAGGGAGTGAGGGCCATGGGCGACAACATGTCCGACGATCTCAAGTCCGGGGCGCTCGTCTATCACCGCCTGCCCCGCCCGGGAAAGCTCGAGATCCAGGCGACGAAGCCGCTGGGCAACCAGCGCGACCTGGCGCTGGCCTATTCGCCGGGCGTTGCCGCGGCCTGCGATGCCATCGCCGCCGACCCGCGCGAGGCCGCCACCCTCACCATCCGGCAGAACCTCGTCGCGGTCCTCACCAATGGCACCGCGGTGCTGGGCCTGGGCAATATCGGGCCGCTCGCCTCGAAGCCCGTGATGGAGGGCAAGGCGGTCCTCTTCAAGAAATTCGCCGGCATCGACGTGTTCGACATCGAGGTCGCAGAGAACGACGTCGACAAGCTCGTCGACGTGGTCTGCGCCCTGGAGCCGACCTTCGGCGGCATCAACCTCGAGGACATCAAGGCGCCGGAGTGCTTCGAGGTCGAGGAGCGCTGCCGCGCGCGGATGAACATCCCTGTCTTCCACGACGACCAGCACGGCACCGCGATCATCGTGGCGGCCGCCATCCTCAACGCGCTCGAACTCGCCGGAAAGCAGCTCAGCGACGTCCGCATCGTGACGTCCGGGGCGGGCGCCGCGGCGCTCGCCTGCCTCAACCTGCTGGTGTCGCTGGGAGCGACGCGCGAGAACATCACCGTCACCGACATCAAGGGCGTGGTCTACAAGGGCCGCGCCGAGCTGATGGACCGCTGGAAGGACGTCTACGCGCAGGACACCGAGGCGCGCACGCTCGCCGAGGTCATCCCGGGTGCGGACGTGTTCATCGGGCTGTCCGCCGGCGGCGTGCTCAAGCCAGAATACCTCGAGACGATGGCCGACAAGCCGCTGATCATGGCGCTCGCCAACCCCTACCCCGAGATCATGCCGGATCTGGCGCAGGAGAAGCGCCCCGACGCCATGATCTGCACCGGCCGATCGGACTTCCCCAACCAGGTCAACAACGTCCTGTGCTTCCCCTACATCTTTCGCGGGGCGCTCGATGTCGGGGCGACCTCGATCAACGAAGAGATGAAGAAGGCCGCCGTGAAGGCGATCGCCGCGCTCGCCCGCGAGACGCCCTCGGACGTCGTCGCCCGCGCCTATGGCGGCGAGGCGCGGCCGTTCGGCCCGCGATCGCTGATCCCGAGCCCGTTCGATCCGCGCCTGATCCTGCGCATCGCGCCCGCCGTCGCGCAGGCGGCGATGGATTCGGGCGTCGCCGGCCGGCCGCTCGAGAACGTCCAGGCCTACGCCGATTCGCTGGACCGTTTCGTCCACCGCTCCGGCTTCATCATGAAGCCGATTTTCTCCAAGGCGAAGGAGGACCCCAAGCGCGTCATCTATTCCGAGGGGGAGGACGAGCGGGTTCTGCGCGCGGCGCAGGCCATCGTCGAGGACAAGGTGGCGAGACCCATCCTCGTCGGGCGCCCGCGGGTGATCGAGACGAGGCTCAAGCGCTTCGGCCTCTCGATCCGCCAGGGCGAGGATTTCGACCTGATCGATCCCGAGGACGATCCGCGCTACCGCGACTACGTCGCGACCTATCTCGACGTGGCGGGCCGGCGCGGCATCACCCCGGATGCGGCCCGCACCCTGGTGCGCACCAACAACACGGTGATCGGTGCCATCGCCGTCCGCCGGGGCGAGGCGGACGCCCTGATCTGCGGACTGGAGGGACGCTTCGAATCACGTCTGCGGGCGATCCGCGACGTGATCGGGCTCGCACCCGGCGTCCTCGACTTCGCCGCCATGAGCCTCATCGTCACGAAGAAGGGCGCCTTCTTCCTCGCCGACACCCATGTCCGACCGGACCCGAGCGCGGAGGAGATCGCCGACGTTGCGGTGGCCTGCGCCAGCCACGTCTCGCGCTTCGGCCTCACCCCGAAGATCGCGCTCCTCAGCCACTCCGATTTCGGCCAGTCCGATTCGCGCTCGGCGGTGAAGATGCGCACCGCACTGGGGCTGATCCAGGCGCGCCGGCCGGAGCTGCAGGTGGACGGCGAGATGCAGGCCGATACCGCCCTCTCCGAGCTGATCCGCGACCGGGTGATGCCGGTCTCGCATCTCAAGGGTGCGGCCAACGTCCTGGTCTTCCCGAACCTCGACGCCGCCAACATCGCCTTCCAGTTCGCCAAGGTGCTGGCCGACGCCCTGCCGGTCGGGCCGCTGCTGATCGGCCCGGCGC
Organism: uncultured Methylobacterium sp.; assembly: GCF_964251405.1. Lineage (GTDB taxonomy): Bacteria > Pseudomonadota > Alphaproteobacteria > Rhizobiales > Beijerinckiaceae > Methylobacterium. The sequence goes on along the minus strand of NZ_CAXUJR010000101.1, from coordinate 540 downwards.
ACCCCGCCCACATCCTGTCGCCCTCGGTGACGGCGCGCGGCATCGTCAACGTCACCGCCGCGGCGGTGGTGGAGGCGCAGGCGAGCACGGTGCGGCCCAAGCTCGATGCCGCTGAGCCGGGGGCGGCCCCGACCGAGCCGTAACGGCGGTCGGCGCACGCGATGCCCGGTGGCGTGGACGACCGGCACGAACGGCGTCACGGCACCCATACGGCCGTCATAAAAGGCCGCGGTGGCACCGAGGATGAGGGCGAGCGCCGCCTAGAGCGCACCCTGCGAGGCGGCGCTGCGGGTGACCTCGGCGGCGCCTGGGCCTTCTGCTTGGCGTCGGCGGCGGTCTTCTCGACCTGCTTCCCGTCGTCCTTGATCTGGGTCCGGGCTTGATCCATCAGGATGCCTTGGGCTTTGGCGGGGGCGTCGGCGGCCTTGGTTTCGATCTGGGCCTTCCGGGACTCGTCCCCCGACAAATCGGCCTTCACGGCCTGCGTCGCGGTCTCGCGCAGGGCGGCCGGGTCCTGGTTTCCGGTCGAGCGGCGCACCT
>NZ_CAXUJR010000100.1:2257-12660 GCF_964251405.1 uncultured Methylobacterium sp. | reverse complement strand
GCTGCAATGATACTCGTCAGACGCCTCGCAGATCACTTATGAAACGGGGTCTCACGAGTGCTGGCGTGTTGCGCCTGCAGTTTAAGTCGCGTTTCGTTGTTGCAGCTCGTCTTCCAAACCGCTCTGTTGGCGAAGTGCGGTGATCTCAGCCGTGAAGGCGTTGTGGTCCGCATCAGGCGGCAGGGGTTCTCGCCCGACGGCTCCGCAGAGATGGCCGATAGCGGCGTTCAACTCCTCGTCGCTCATTTGGCGGGGTGTGAGCCATCGGGGGCGAGGTAGGGGCTCGGTGCCAGTCCAAACGATCATATGGCATCGGTCGCCAAGTTGGATTGTACCGGCTCGGGTCTCGGCCGCCATTCGTTCGGCGGCATCGTCCTCGTCCAAGCCGAACACGTAGAAGCTCGGGTAGCCCTTGAGGCTCCGCTTCGACTCTAAGCGAGAAAGCCTAGTGATCATGCCTCGCATAAGTTGCAGCCTCTGCAGTCTTGCCCCGACGGCTCCGGATGGCGGCTCGCAGCACGTCTCGCTCCTTGTCCGTGAAGTCCCTCCAGAAGAGGGCGCGCATGAAGTTTTTGCCAGTGTCGGGCAGGAACGGCATTCGGGCGACCTGATCGATGGGTGAGATAGCTCCGGCGTCACGTAACAGCGCAACCCGGCTCTCGTACTCCTCGGCGGTGCTTCCATGGACGAAGGAGAACGGTCCGCCTGCGGCAGCCCATTTCTTCAAGGGGCCAAGCCTCGCGCTGTCCTCTTGCACGACCCGGGCTCGCTCGATCTTCGCCAGACGGGTCTCAATCGCGCTCATGATGCTCTCCCTCGACCGGTCGCCCGTTCTTCGCGGCGACGAAATTCACCCGCAGAACAAGGTTGGCTCGTCTGATTTCATCGGGCGACGGCTCGGGCTGTCCCCGAATGCCAAGAACCAGCACGCGAGATTCTGACGGCATGTGATGCGCCTCCAGCTTCCGGATTCGTCTCTCAAGGGCGCCTGTCATTTCCCACCGCCCTCCAGCTTCGCGAGACGAGCCTGAACATCGGTCAGTTCGATGGCCTTGACGTGGGCGTCCACGGCCTTGCCGATATCGGACGCCTCTGAGGGGGTGAGTTCGCCGAAGGCCACCGCCTGCAGGAGGGCGTTGGTCGCCTTCGGCAGATCCGCCGCGGCCTCGATGATCGGCAGATCAAACATCACTGGCCGATCCCGGCGAACCGGCGTGATCCGATCCAGGCAGAGCCGGATCGCTGCGATGTCGCCTTCCTTGGCAAGCTCGATGGCCTTGCGGGTGATCTCCTCGGCCTCGCCGTCCAGCAATGCTTCGAGCGCCAGCGTGCTGCGGTTGCGGGCACCAGGTGGCCTTCCTGGATTGCCCGGCTTGAACCGGGTGTCGCCCGTATGGCCGCCGTTCTTTACGGCGTCGGCTACGCATGGGATTGGCGTACTCATGACTTTCTCCCGTCTGCTTGGGGTGGAGGACCGAGGGCCGTAACCGTGTACGTCCGGGCAAGCTGCTCAGCCTCGTGTCGCGGTAGGCCGCCCTCGAACTCGCGCATGGCCGCTCGCTCCTCGTAGTGGGCGAGCCAGTCGTCGCTGGTGATTGCAATTGTGCGATTAGCCTGAGGGCTTGCGACAGTTGCGACTGCTGCGACGGTACTGACCCTGCCGATTGCGCAAATCGTAGGTACCCTCTGCGACGCTTGCGACTTCTGCGACAGTTCGGATGGATCAAGACCCAAAGCGTCGCGGCTGTCGCAACTGTCGCTGGCCTGCTCGTCAATCCGAGCGATCTGGAAGCGGCGGTAGCCCATCAGTGCCGCTCCTCTGGAAGGATTCGCACGAACCGTGGGCGACCCAGGATCTCTACGACGAGCCCATGCACCTTCAGCGTTGCCACGGCCGCGTCCGCCGCATCCTTGGTCCTAGTTGCTGCAGGGCCGAGCCGCAGGATGTCGCGGAACTCCGTCTCGGCCGTGTCGCGGCTGCGCAGCCATTCCAAAAGACCTGCCGCCCGCAATAGCTTCGGGTCGGTGCGAGCGGCCTGTTGCAAGCGCACTGCATCTGCGACGTACCAATCCGTCAGTGTCAGGGCCGACTTCATGGCCCCGGCGCAGATATCACGAGCGTGAACGTCGTCGACGATCGTAAGCACGCCTGCGATCCGGGCAGCATGCTCAGCCGCCTTAGCCGCAAAGTCGCGGATCCCTCGCAACTCGCCGTGCGCACCGCACTGGGCCTCAAATTGATCGTAGAAGGCGCGCCACAACCCGGTGGCTTCCCCCGACATCGTCAGAGCCCTCGGCTCCAGCTCGTTGCGGCTGCCCTCGCTTAGGGGCCATTGCGCCTCCAAGAGGGAGAGGATGCGATGGCCGTACGCCTTGATCGCTGCATCATCTTGCGCCGATGGCTCTCGGTAGTGGCGAGTGCCCGCGATGCTGTCTGGCGCTGCCACCAGCACGCGGGAGAGCAGCCCTTGGTCGCGCAGCACCGGATCGGCAAGGAACAGCGCTGCTGCCTCAGGTTGGATCATCAGATGCAGGGCCAGCCGGCGGCCGTGAAGCAGGCTGACCCCATCCTGGGCTCGAACTCGCTTGATCGGCTTCCCGTCCCAGATCTCCGAGAAGATCGCCGAACTCTTCAGCCGGTTTTCGGCCGACATGCCGTGGCCGCCAACGAACTGGCCGCCCTCGGCCGTGAAGAGACCGAGCGAGCCGGGGGCGTTGACTCATGCCTTGGCCAAGCCTTCGACCGTCGGGTCAGGAGCCGTCAGCAGGGGAAACAGGGGTGGGGGCGCTTCCGGTCCCAAGGCGCCAAGGGCCAGTTTGCGCGTCGGGAAATCGAGCTTGCGGTCGCCCTCGATCTTGCGCTTCTCCGCGCCCCAGGCGGCACTGCTGATCACCCAATCCTGGTAGAGCCGGTCGTGCTCCTCCTTCAGGAAACGCTCATGCTTCCGCACTGGCCAGAGCGCTTCGTTGTCGGCGGTGGACTTGCGATCGCCCGATCCCGCCACGGTGGCAAAGTACAAGGACAGGGGCCGGCTCTGCCCGTAGGGCATCACCACATCGGCATGAGCCTGGGCAGCCAGCGAGGCCGTGGCGAGCACCGACTGGGCTGCGATGGCCGGCGGCACCTGCACCTTGCTGGTGATCGCGACCACGGCTTGGGACAAGACCGGACCCAGGGCATCGACCGGATAGGCTTCACCGGGCGGCAGAGGCGGAAAGAGTGGTAGCTGCTCGGCCGGCAGCTGCACACTGGAGGCATCCGTTCGGCCCTGTCTGCTGGTTGGGAAGGAGAGCGTGCCCCGCTTCTCCGGCCGACCCTGGTCGAGTTCGACGAATCCGTTCATGCGGCAGCCCTCCCGGTGTCAGCGGGGAGGAGAATGCGTGGAGCCGGACGGCTGAGGACGCGGCTGAGTTCGCGAGCGTGGTCGAGATCTTCAGCGACCAGCGGACCAGCATCGCAAAGCCAATCTGCAGCCAGACGCGGCTCGATGAGGACGACGCCACGCCGTCCTGCCCTGAGCCAATCGAGTGGCGATCTCCAGACGGATAGGCCGTCGTGCTCGGTCAGGCGCGGCGCATAGATCGCATCCTGCCCGAGAGCCCAGGCGATGCCGCGCCAAGTGCCGATCCGATCGAGCATCGGCTGCCAGGCGACGATGTCGACGGGATCGCCGCTACCATCAGTGACGACGAAGAGAAACCCGCGCTTGCCGATTACGCCCAGGGGCTCGTGCTCCTCGAACGCGAATCGGTTCGAGCCAGTCCAGACGATGCGGCCCGCCCGCAGAGGCGAGGGAGAAGTCAAAGCGGCATTGGTCACTCCGGAACCCAACAGTTCGTCATATTCGCGCTGGAGAAGTGTGGGGTGAGCGGCGAAGCTGCCGCCCACCGGTCGAAACGAGAAGGGAACCGTTTGCATCAGCGGCCTCCCGTCTCGAAAGCAAGCCCGGCAAGGATGCGGGCCCGCTCCGCGGAGAGACCAAGCCGGCGCATGAGCCAGCGGATCTGAAGTTCAATCTTAACATCGTGATGAGGCATTGGGGCACCTGTCTGTGAGGTGCCGGCCGGGAAAGCAGTGGCGCGCAACGCGCGGATACAGTAAATAGGACGCTGTCGAGACGCCTACCGAATATCCGCCGCCGGTTCCTGCTTGGGGCCGGCGGTTTCGTTAGGCGGCGATGCTTGCGCGGTAGGGTAGGCTCGCCAGCCACGCGGCGAGATCTTCGTGCAGGATGAGGGTACGTCGGCCTGCCTTACGAGCCTTCAGGCGCCCGACCTTGATCTCCTCAAAGATCGTTGAGCGGCCGACACTGGCAACGCGAGCGGCGTCGTTAGGCCCGTAAGAAAGCGGCGGGCGGGCGTTGAACGTATCGCCGGAGCCCTCCACACCGCTGTGAGCCCCAGAGTTTGGGATAAATCGGAACGAACCTATTGGAATCATTGTAGGTCTCCGTCCTCGGCGAACTTGCCGGGATGCGGAGAAGGTGTGCGATGTTGCTCGCCCGAAACAGCAGCCCAATATCTCGGCGCGTCGAAAGTTTTAGGCCAAATCCTAAGGCGTATTTTGGGCCTATTTTTGGGGCTTTCCTGTGAGCCCTAAACAGCTCTGTGAATTTCGGGTTGTTGGTGATGCTCTTCGGTGTTGGGATGGGCGCATCCGGATGGGCTTGCTTGATCCATTCGGAAAGTATTTTCCCAAAGACATTTTTGCTGGCGTAATTCTCCCCGGCAAGCAGTCGACGCTGTGCCTCAGGTATGATTAGCTGCTCTATTGAGGTTGGGCGCCCGGCCGTGCCTGTGTTGTAGAGCCGCTGCACTTGAGGGGGGCTTACGGCAGGACGCTGACTCTCTTGTGGTTCTCTGCCCGCATCCAGGCGGCAGATCAGCCGGCTCAACGACCCCTTCTCGACAAACACCCATTTGAAACCGCTCCGCGCCCGAGTGTCTATTCGACTGTTGCCGCTAGGTGGGCGTCGAGCGCGAAATGGATCTGCTGGGTCAATCTGCGCCCAGGTTACAACATTCCTGGGAACAACAGACCAGTCGGCTGGGCGCACCGGGCGCACATCGGCCGCTTGGAGGGACCGTACAACGGTGCGCAGTTCGCTTGCGATCGCAGCCTCGATGAATCGCGCGGCTACCGTCCTCGCCCGATAGTTGGCTTGTTCGTCGCTCGACGCCGGAAGTGTTCTTGCGGAATTGGGGACGAACTCTTCTCCAGTCCACGCTTCGCCAAATATGGCGATGCCAATGTCGTTGAGCGCACGCGGCATGAACCTGTACTCATGCTGGTCCCGCTCCCATTGGTCTTCGGGCAATACCCAAATGCTGCGCATTTACCCCACGTCATCGTCAGCAAGGGAGCGTAGGAAACCGGTGGTGATGTCCGGCTTCTTGGGTGACCACCCTATCCCATTGTGTTGGCCAGACTACTCCCCGTGCGACCCCGACGTGATCACGTCGGCGTTGGGCTTTTCGGCTGCGCTGACGAAAGTGGCCCACGCGTCCATCAGCGCTCGTCGCTTTTCCAAGGCGTCACCGCGGCGGTAGGCTCGCTCAGTGGCGTCGCCGACGACATGGGCTAACGCTGTCTCGGCGATTTCGCGCGGAAAGGCGGTGCGCTCGCCAGCCCAGTCTCGGAACGATGAGCGAAAGCCGTGGACGGTCACGTCGACCTTCATCCGCCGCAGCATCATCTCCATGGCAGTGATGGACAAGGGTCGGTCCGGCTTCTGACCAGGGAACACGTATTCGCTTCGACGCACCACCTCAGCTTGGTCGAGGATTGCCAGTGTGGCCTCGGTCAGTGGCACGCGGTGTTCCTTGCCGGCCTTCATGCGCATGGCTGGGATCGTCCAGACCTTCGCCTTGCGATCGATCTCGGCCCAGCGGGCGCCCAGCACTTCACCGGAACGCGACGCGTTCAGGATGCAGAACTGCAGGGCAAGTCCAGCCATGGCATCGCGTGACTGCAAATCGGCCATTAAGGCGGGCACGTCATCGAACGGCATCGCGGCATGGTGGCCGCGCGTCAGCTTCCGGCGGGCCGGCAGCAGCTTGTCGAGGTGCCCGCGCCAGAGCGCCGGGTTCTCACCAGTGCGCAGTCCTCTGGCTTTGGCCGCGTCTAACACCCGCTCGATGCGGCCGCGCAGGCGCGAGGCCGTCACGCTCTTCGTCTGCCAGATGGGGGTGAGAACACTCAGAACGTCGTCAGTGCCGATCTCGTCAATGGGCTTTGGCCAGAGAGAGCCTGCATAGGTCGTCAGCGTGGAGGACCACTGCGCCTTGTGCTTGTCGCTGCGGAACCCGTGCGAGAGGGATCGCACCACCTCCTCGGCGAAAGCGCCGAAGGTGACGGCGGCAAGCCGCTCCTCCTTGGCTGCCCTTCGGTGCTCGATCGGGTTCTTGCCGGCCTTGAGGATCTGGCGAGCCTGTTGAGCCTTCTCACGCGCCTCGGCCAACGAGACTGCCGACAGGCCACCCAGCCCCATCTCCTTGAGCTTACCCTGCCAGCGGAACAGGAAGAGCCATCGCCTTGCACCACTGGCGTCAACGACGAGGTAGAGGCCATCTCCATCGGAGTGCCGGCCGGGCGCAGTCAGCGTCGCAGCGGCTCGCGCGCTCAACTTCTTTACAGCGCGTGCCATCGCTTTACCCCATCAATTACCCCAACGAAAGACGGGGATCGTAGCGGATGTTGGCGGATGCCGGTAGACACTTAAAGAACTAACCCATTGCAATTTTTGGCCTCAGCGAACCTGAGAAAACGCCTCTGGATCATAGTATGGCGGACTACGCGTCCGCCAAGGAGCTCAGCCGGGCCGGCAGCGAGCCGCCCTTCGCGCCTTCGATCCAGTGCTGGAACATCACGCCCTACATCCGCGAGGTCGACGGGTTGTTGCGGGCGAGGCCAAGCCTCGCCGGGCGTGTTCGCGAGGTCCATCCCGAACTGGCGTTTCGCCGCCTGAACGGGGACGTTCCGTTGCGCGCGGGCAAGAAGGGGCCGGAGCGGGAGGCCGGCCTCGCCGAGCGCCGAGACCTGCTCGTCGCGTCGGGGCTGCCGGCGGCTCTCGTCCAGTCTCCGCCGCCGCACGGCATCGGGGCCGACGACCATCTCGATGCCATGGCGGCCCTCGTGGTCGCCCGCGATATCCTCCTCGGCCATGCGACGCCTCTGCCCGATCCGCCCGAGACTGACGAATTCGGCCTGCCCATCGTCATCTGGCTGCCGGCACGGCCGGCTAGGATAGCTCGCAATTCGCCTGTTCCTTGCTAGGGCGTGCCTTGCTAAGGCGTGACCATGACCGACCTGCCCCATCGCGACATCGCCCGCGCCCTGGTCTTCGATCCCGGCGGCCGTCTCCTGCTGATCGAGTACGAGTCGATCAGGCCGATCAATCCCGACGACCCCGGCGCACGCGGCTTCTGGTTCATGCCCGGCGGCGGGATCGAGCCGGGCGAGACGCCGGTGGAGGCCTGCCGGCGCGAGCTCTCGGAGGAGATCGGCGTGGTGGATGCCGAGATCGGCCCCCTCGTCGGCACCTGCGACGGGCCGTTCCACCTCTTTCGCACCTCGCGCGTCGCGCATGAGCGCTACTTCGTCGTGCGGCTGCCCGATGACCGAATCGATACCGCCCGGCTCGCGGAGACCGAAGACAACCCGGTGCGCGGCGTGCGCTGGTGGACGCTCGACGAGCTCGACGCGACCGCCGAGCGGATCGAGCCCCAGGGACTTGCCGGTCTCGCCCGTGGGATCCTCACGGGCCGTATCCCGGTGACTCCGGTCGCCCTGCACTGGCACGGCACTTGAGGGTGCCCGACGATCGACCCCTACAGGAGAGGCACAGCATGTTCCCAGCGACCCTGACCAGCGGATACCGCACCTTCCTCGACGAACGGCTGCCGGGCGAGGTGCGCCGGTACGCCAAGCTGGCCCAGGGGCAGAACCCGGAAGTCCTGCTCATCGGCTGCTGCGACAGCCGCGTTTCGCCCGAGGCGATCTTCGATACGGGTCCGGGCGAACTCTTCATCGTCCGCAACGTCGCCAACATCGTACCCCCCTGCGAGGAGGGCGGCGAGTATCACGGCACCTCGGCGGCGATCGAGTTCGCGGTGCAATCCCTCGAAGTGAAGCACATCGTCGTCCTGGGCCACGCCACCTGCGGCGGCATCAAGGCCTATGCGGCGCAGTCCAAGCCGCTGTCGGAGGGCAACTTCATCGGGAAGTGGGTGTCGCTGGTCGGCCCCGCGGCGGAGAAGGCCGAGACCCAGAGCGGGCCCGACTACGTGACTCGTCTCGAATACGCGATGGTGGCCCAGAGCCTGGAGAACCTGATGACCTTCCGCTTCGTGCGCGAACGTGTCGAGGATGGCCGTCTCGAACTGCACGGGGCGCATTTCGGCATCGCCCGTGGCGAGCTTCTGGTGCGCGACCCTGTGACCGGAATCTTCGGCCCGGCGATCGACCACGAAGGCAAGTCGGTCGCTCCGACCTCGCTCATTCACTGCGTCGAGCCCTGAAAACGGGAATGGCGGGCCAATGGCCCGCCATTCCCTCGAACCTTCCCCGGCGCGGCTCGCGCGGGGAAAGGTTCATGGTGTCGATGCGATCAGCGGGCGCCGGGAAGGCCCTGCGCCATCCGATAATGGTTCTGAAGTACCGGCAGGGCCTGCTCGGCATGGGCGCGCAGCGCCGGGTTGGTCCCAGTCGCCGCATAGGACTGGTACATACCGATCGTCATCTCGTGGGCCTGGACCTGCATCCGGCCATAGAGGCGGTCGAAACGCGGGCCGGCCGGGGTGGCAGCCAATTCGGAGAGCATCTGCTGCTGCTGCGGATTGGGCGCCACGATGGTGGTGCCGGCCGTGGTCTCGACGTCACCGTTCACCACACGGCTACCCGCACGGGCTCCCCGGGCCGCACCGCTTCCCAGACCCTCGACCCCGCCGACCGGTCCGCCGCTGAGCGTGCCGCCGACGACACCGGCCGCCGCGCCCGTCGCTGCGCCGACCGCTCCGCCGGCCACCGCAAGGGGAGCCTCGATGAGGCCGCCGACAACGCCACCGCGGCCCCTCAGGTTCTCCTCACCGCCGGCGAGCGCCACGTTGGCGGCACGATGGTCGCGCACGGCGTCACGGGCAAAGCGCTGGACGCCGGGATCGCGGCTCTTGTCGAGGGCGATCTGGCTCGACTGGATTTCGAACGCGTTCGCCTGCATGGCAGCAAGGCGGAAGTCACCCTGCATGGTCTGGGCGGCGGCGGGCGTGGCGATGGCGGCCACGATAGCGGTCAGTGCCAAGTAGTTCTTGATCATGCTTATCCTCGAAGCGAGTGGCGCGACGCGCCGAAACGGCCTTCATCCAATCGGAAAGGCCCGCAGCGTCGCCATGGCCCGTCAACGATCGTGAGTTGTGTTGGTTCCTCACGCGGCTTTGCTTCGAAGGCCAATACATCCTTGGCGTTGTAGCCCCGTTTCACATCCCTATAGCCACGCTTGAGCGGGACAGATCTCGACATGACGGACAGAACCGCGTGAGGCTCAGTGCCATCCAGATGTTGCGGGCTCTCGCCGCGCTGATGGTCGTGATCCATCATGCCGAGGCGGAGGGCCTGCTCCTGGCTGGGCACCGGGGCGAGGGCTTTCGTCCCGGCGGCCTGCTGCCCTGGCCTGCGGGCGTCGACGTCTTCTTCGTGATTTCGGGCTTCATCATCGTCCGCGCCGCCCGGCCGCTCTACGGGACGCCGGGCGGCTGGCGGCGTTTCCTCGCGCATCGCATCGCCCGGTTGGTGCCCCTCTATTGGCTGGCGAGCGCACTCTATCTCGGCATCGTGCTGATGGCCCCCGGGCTTCTTTCGAACGGCGGGCGGTCGCCGGCCGAGCCCGGCTTCGTGGCCGCCTCCTTCCTGTTCTGGCCGATGCTCGATCCCGACGGGCGGGCGCAGCCGCTCTACTCCCTCGGCTGGACCCTCCAATGCGAGATGGCCTTCTACGGGCTCTTCGCCCTCGCGCTCGCCTCCGGCCTGAGCCGGCGCGGGGTGTTCGCCTTCGTGGCCGGCAGCCTCGGCCTGCTCGCCGCCCTCCACCTCCTCGTCACCGACCTGCCGATGCCACTGGCCTTCTGGAGCGCACCCATCGGCCTCGAATTCGCGCTCGGCGCCGCCATCGGCCTCGCCCAGGCCGAAGGCCTGCGCCTGTCCCGCCTTCCGAGACTGTCCCTGGCCCTTGCCGGCCTCTCGCTCCTCGCCGTGGCACCGGAGCCGGATGCGCTGGCGAGGCCTCTCGTCTTCGGCCTGCCCGCGATGCTGCTCGTCGCCGCCGCAGGCCTCGCACCATCCGACGAGGGAGGAGATGGCTGGGCGCGACGAGTCCTGATCGGGCTCGGCGATGCCTCCTACGCCCTCT
>NZ_CAXUJR010000100.1:0-2157 GCF_964251405.1 uncultured Methylobacterium sp. | reverse complement strand
GATGGCTGGGCGCGACGAGTCCTGATCGGGCTCGGCGATGCCTCCTACGCCCTCTATCTCGTCCACCCGTTCGTGCTGCGGGGAACGCGCGGGATCATCACCACGGGCGCCCTTCCGGTGTCGACATCGGTGTCCGTAGCCCTGATGATCGCGCTCGCCGTCGTAGCCGCCCTCCTCGTCCACCGCTTCGTCGAGCGCCCGCTCGTACGCCGCGCCCGCGCCGTACTCGATCCGAAGCCGGCCGGAATGCCAGGGGTCGGAAAAAAGCCGCGGAAAAAAGCCGTTTGAGGAATCCAGGTCACGAGTTTCGCGACACGGCGATCGGGATTAGCCTTGCGCCCGATCGCGACGCTTGCGGGGAAGGTGCCACGCCCATGAAGACCCTGCTCGTTCCCGTGGCCCTCCACGATTCCCTCGACTCGGTGTTCGAGAGCACCCGCCTTGCCGCGACCCTGTTCGGCAGCCTGGTGGAAGGGGTGTCGCTGCGCCCGGCGCTCGCGGAGTACGTTCCCGTCGACATGGTCGGCGGCATGACGTGGCTGCGGGACGAGGAGGCCGACAAGGCCGAAGCCGATGCGGCTGGCCGACGCTTCGTCGATTTCATGGAGAAGGCCGGGATGCCCCTGGCCCAGGACGGCCCCTGCACGCCGGAAGCCGCGGCCCTGGCGGGACCACGCTATCGCTGGCGCCCGGACGTCCCGGCCGGCGACGCCTTCCTCGGGCATTATGCCCGGCTGTTCACCGCCACCGTCGTCGGACGGCCGGGCTCCGACGACGGCAGCCCGCGGATGACGACCTTCGAGACCGCTCTGTTCGAAGGCGGCCGCCCGATCCTGGTCACCCCTCCCCGCTCCCCGACGACCCTCGGCGAGGCGATCGTGATCGCCTGGAACGGCTCCACCGAGACCGCCCGGGCGGTGGCCTTCGCGATGCCGTTCTTGCGCAAGGCCGCCCGCATCCGCGTGCTCAGCGTCGAGGGCGGCACGGTGCCGGGGCCGAGCGCCGAGGATCTCGCCAAGGCGCTCGCCTGCGAAGGCATCGCCGCCGATCACCGCGCCCTGCCGGCCGGTCGGCGCACGCCCGGCGAGGTCTTCCTCACCGAGGCGAAGGATTACGGCTGCGACCTCCTGATCAAGGGCGCCTATACCCAGAGCCGGCTGCGCCAGATGATCTTCGGCGGCCCCACCAGCCACCTCCTCGCCCATGCCGAGATCCCGATGCTGATGGCCCATTGAGCGCCGGTCGCACCACGGCATCCGCGAGAGCGCGCGATCGATCTATGCCCATATGAGCCCGGCCGGCGCGTGCGATCCGTCGATGTGGGGTCGGTCCCGCCGCAGGCCGCCGACCCGTCCAAGCCGCTCCCCGAGGATGAAGGCCCGCCATGACGAAGACTGCCCTCGCCCTCATCGCCATCGCCGTCGGCCTCGTCTCCGCCCGAGCCGACGACGTCACGCGCCTTCGCGGGACGATCGAGGCGTCCGACCGCGCCACGGCGACCATCAGGCCCGACGCCGGCGGGACGGTGACCGTGGCGATGCCGGACAAGACCAGGATCTTCGCGGCCACCAGCGGCAAGCTCACTGACGTCAAGCCGGAGAGCTACATCGGCGCCGCCGCGATCCCGCAGCAGGACGGGACCCAGAAGGCGCTGCAGGTCACGGTGTTCGCCTCGTCCCTGCGCGGGACCTCGGATGGCCATCACCCCTGGGACCTCGCCGCCGGCTCGAGCATGACCAACGGCGCGGTGGGGACCCTGACGGGAACGAAGGGGCGAACGATCACGGTGCGGTACAAGGGCGGTGAGAAGACGATCATCGTGGCCGAGGACGTGCCGGTGACCCAGGTCGATCCCGGCGACAAGAGTTTGGTCATCGCCGGAGCCAGGGTCGTCGCCTTCATCCGGCCGGCGGCCGGGGGCAAGCGCGAGGCGATCGTCCTCATCGTCGGCCGCAACGGTGCCGTGCCGTCGATGTGAGCGGGTCGAGGGCTCGGACCCGGGGCGTATCGCCCATTCAGGAGATGGGCCGGGTCTTGGCTGGCCTTCCTCCGGCTGCTGGTTCGGTGGGTCTTCGAAAAGGCTGCCTAACCCTCAGAACAGAACGTCCATCTCGCTGAGCCGCGGCGCCGCTCGGTCCTTGTCCGAGAGCTGCGCCT
>NZ_CAXUJR010000099.1:0-13000 GCF_964251405.1 uncultured Methylobacterium sp. | reverse complement strand
TGGATTTCAGCTCCAGGATCTCGCCGTTCACGTCGACGGTGATCTTCTTCGAGAGGTCGCCGTTGGCCACCGCGGTCGTCACGTCGGCGATGTTGCGGACCTGGCCGGTGAGGTTGGCGGCCATCATGTTCACGTTGTCGGTCAGATCCTTCCATGTTCCGCCGACGCCGCGCACCTGCGCCTGGCCGCCGAGCTTGCCCTCGATGCCCACCTCGCGGGCGACGCGCACCACCTCGCTCGCGAAGGAGTTGAGCTGGTCCACCATGGTGTTGATGGTGGATTTCAGCTCCAGGATCTCGCCTTCGACCGCCACGGTGATCTTCTTCGAGAGGTCGCCGTTGGCCACCGCGGTCGTCACGTCGGCGATGTTGCGGACCTGGCCGGTGAGGTTGGCGGCCATCATGTTCACGTTGTCGGTCAGATCCTTCCATGTTCCGCCGACGCCGCGCACCTGCGCCTGGCCGCCGAGCTTGCCCTCGATGCCCACCTCGCGGGCGACGCGCACCACCTCGCTCGCGAAGGAGTTGAGCTGGTCCACCATGGTGTTGATGGTGGATTTCAGCTCCAGGATCTCGCCCTTCACGTCGACGGTGATCTTCTTCGACAGGTCGCCGTTGGCGACCGCCGTGGTGACATCGGCGATGTTTCGCACCTGTCCCGTCAGGTTTTCGGCCATCAGGTTCACGTTGTTGGTCAGGTCGGCCCAGGTGCCGGCAACGCCTTCCACGCGCGCCTGGCCCCCGAGTTTTCCCTCCGAACCCACTTCCTTGGCGACGCGGGTCACTTCTGAGGCGAAGGAGTTGAGCTGGTCCACCATCGTGTTGATGGTGTTCTTCAATTCCAGGATCTCGCCGCGCACGTCGACGGTGATCTTCTTCGAGAGATCGCCGTTGGCCACCGCCGTCGTCACGTCGGCGATGTTGCGGACTTGGCCGGTGAGGTTCGCCGCCATCAGGTTCACGTTGTCGGTGAGGTCGGCCCAGGTGCCCGCCACCCCACGCACCTGGGCCTGCCCGCCGAGCTTTCCTTCCGAGCCGACCTCGCGGGCGACGCGGGTCACCTCGGAGGCGAACGAGTTGAGCTGGTCCACCATGGTGTTGATGGTGTTCTTCAGCTCCAGGATCTCGCCGCGCACGTCGACGGTGATCTTCTTCGAGAGATCGCCGTTGGCCACCGCGGTCGTCACGTCGGCGATGTTGCGGACCTGACCGGTGAGATTGGCGGCCATCATGTTCACGTTGTCGGTCAGATCTTTCCAGGTTCCGCCGACGCCCTCGACCTGCGCCTGACCTCCGAGTTTTCCTTCCGTGCCGACCTCGCGGGCGACGCGGGTCACCTCCGAGGCGAAGGAGTTGAGCTGGTCCACCATCGTGTTGATGGTGAGCTTGAGGGCCAGGATCTCGCCTTTCACGTCGACGGTGATCTTCTTGGAGAGATCGCCGCGCGCGACCGCGGTGGTGACCTCGGCGATGTTGCGGACCTGGCCGGTCAGGTTCTCGGCCATCATGTTCACGTTGTCGGTCAGATCCTTCCAGACGCCCCCGACGCCGCGCACCTGCGCCTGCCCGCCGAGCTTTCCTTCGGAGCCCACTTCCTTGGCGACGCGGGTCACTTCGGAGGCGAAGGAGTTCAGCTGGTCCACCATCGTGTTGAAGGTCGATTTGAGATCGAGGATCTCGCCCTTCACGTCGACGGTGATCTTCTTCGACAGGTCGCCGTTGGCCACCGCCGTCGTCACCTCGGCGATGTTGCGGACCTGTCCCGTCAGGTTGGCGGCCATCAGGTTCACGTTGTCGGTGAGGTCCTTCCAGGTTCCGCCGACGCCCTTCACCTGCGCCTGCCCGCCGAGCTTGCCCTCCGATCCCACCTCGCGGGCGACGCGGGTCACCTCGGAGGCGAACGAGTTGAGCTGGTCCACCATCGTGTTGACGACCTTGCCGATGCGAAGGAACTCGCCCCTGAGCGGACGGCCGTCGATCTCGATCTGCATGGTCTGGCCGAGGTCGCCCTTGGCCACCGCCCCGATCACGCGCGCGACCTCGGTCGTCGGTTGGACGAGATCGCCGATCATGGCGTTGACGGAGTCGACGCACTCGTTCCATCCGCCGGTCGCCGCCGGCAGTTTTCCGCGCTCGCCGATGCGTCCGTCCTTGCCGACCGCGCGGGCGACCCGGTCGAGTTCGCGCGACAGGCCCTGGTTCAGCTCGACGATGTCGTTGAAGGCCTCGGCGATCTCCCCGTCGATTCCCGTGAGGTCGAGGGGCAGGCGGACCGAGAAATCGCCCTTGCGGAAGGCACGCAGGCTCTTGAGGAGGAGCTTCGGCTCCAGCTGCGACTGGGTCGACGTCATGCGGTCATGCCTTCGTGCGTGGGTCGAATGGCCTGCCGGTGCGGCCATTCGCTAGGAGAGTTGTGACCGAGGCAGGCATCCGGCCCGGCATCCGGACGGTAGAAGAACGAGTCTGAACCGCCGCTTACTCGCCGATCTCGACAAAAGCGAGCGTGGTTCGGCGCATGGTTCATCGGTCGTTTCATTGAGCAGTCGTGTGTCGGGATTTCGAGCCACACTGGCTTCACCGTTGCTGCTACCCTTGCGGGCACGTGCCGCGCTCCAAGATCTGTGAAATTGTCGGCGAATACAACGCAGGCGGGCGGTCGTTCTCGCCGTTGCTCGATGCACCGGATACCGCGGACATCTTCCTTCCGACTGCTCCACTGCTGCTGTCCCGACAAATCAATCCCAGCCGATGGCCTGGTCAACCTGGCATTCCGACCTCTCAGGAGTTCGCATGCCGTGCCGCATGTTGGTTTCACGAACGATCCGCCTTCCCGTCGCGCTGCTCTGCACTATTCCGCCGAACGAGGCGGTATGACGGCCTAGATTTCGGCGTTGCGCAAGCGATCATCGCATCTCATCTTCCAGGCTGCGTTGCGTGTTGAATTCACGCCTTTTGAAAACAGATGAAGATGTCGGTCACAAGAGAGTGCTGCCAAGTCGGAAGCTCGGAAACAGACGTTCAGCTTTTTGTCCAGAGGTTCATGTGAACTATGTCATGCTTAGTCCAAAATTTCAAAGATGCTGGCGTTGACTTCTCGCTCGGACACGATTGATCTTCTCGTCGGCCGAGCGTCGAGAGGAAGACCATCATGTTGGCACGTCTGTGTTGTGCTCTCGTCATCCTCTTGATGAGCACTGCCGCGATGGCGGAGATCGTCATCGACCAGGCCATGATCACGAATGGAGAGCTTCGCGTGTTCGGCCGCATCAATCCACCGCGAAGCGTGGCCGTGACCTTGGACGAGATGGAGAAGGCGACGGCCGACAAGGATGGCCGGTTTGCCTTCAGGGCCAATCGCCATCCGGCGAATTGCGTGGTCACGGTCAAATCGGGCGACATGAACCAAGCCGCGGTGGTTGGGTTCTGTGGGCAGCGAGGTCCCGAAGGCGGGAGGGCATCGACGCCGGCGGCCGTGACCGGCCCGACTGCGGCGGCGCCTGCTCCCCAGATCGGCCCCCGTGGGCCTCAGGGCGTCGCGGGGCAACAAGGTCCCGAAGGTCCGCAGGGCGCAAAGGGTGAACGGGGGGACCCTGGGGCTCCGGGTCCTGCGGGCGCCGCCGGACCCGTCGGCCCCATCGGCAAGACGGGCGAACAAGGCCCTGCGGGACCCATGGGTCCGATGGGTCCGGAGAGTAAGACGGCGTCGACGTCGATGCTTCGCGTCCAGGTCGCGGAATGCAGCAACGAGGCGCGATGCGTCGCGTCCTGCGGCAGCGACGAGTTTGCCGTGAACGGGACATGCTCCGGCTCCGAAAGGCCGATCATGGACGAAAGCAGCATCTACTGCTTCGCCCTGAGCGCCGGGCCGTCTGCCATCAAGTCCCGGGCGATCTGTGCGAAACGCTAGCGGTCGTTGCGGACCCGGACCGAGACGGATGCGGCCGAAGCGATGATCCCTTCGCGTTCGGCCTACCCCTACGACCGCAGCCTCGATAGGAGACCGGGCAGCTCCGCGATCGACCCGATGACGTGGTCGGCCAGGGGTTCGATCTCCGCCCGTGCCGCCGCGCCGGCGGGTCCGCTGAGCACGGCGATCGCCACGGCGCCCGCCGCCCGCGCCGCGACGAGGTCGTAGGCGGAATCACCCACGAGGGCGACCCGATCGGCCGGGACCGACAGGCTCGCGGCGAAGGCCGCGACCATTCCGGGATCGGGCTTCTGCCCGTATCCGGAATCGTAGCCCGCGATGAACCGGAGATGGGCGTCAAGCCCGAGCGCCCGGGCTTGCGCCCGCGCCGAGGCCTCGGCGTCGTTGGTGCCGATGCCGAGCGCATAGCCCGCGGCGGTGAGCTCCCGGGCGATGAGCGCCGGCTCCCCGATCGGGGTCAGGGCACGCAGGCCCTCCTGCCGGAACAGGCGGTCCATCTCGGTAAAGAAGGCAGGCCCGGAGACGCACCCGAGCGCGTCCGCCCAGAGCGGGCCGTAGGCGGCCGACGAGCCGGCGATGAGCGGCGAGGTCGGCAGGAAGCGGCGCTCACCCTCGACGTAGTGGCTCACCGTCATCAGGCGGTCGAGGCTCGCCCGGTCTCCCTCGGCGAGGGCCGTCATCACGGCGTACGCCGCCGGCCCCCAGGTCCGGTCGAAATCGACGAGGGTGCCGTCCTTGTCGAACAGGATGCCGCGCAGGCGGCTCACGGTCCCGGGACTCTCTCCACCTCGACCACCATGCCGGCCGGCGTCATGCGCTCGCGGGTGACCACCCGGTCGCCCGGCCCCATCACGCCGAGCGGCACGTCGCGGTCGGGCAGCACGACGGTGGTTGCCTTGTCGAGATGGACGAGGACGTGTCGCTTCTGCGGCAGCGAGGCCGCGGCCCAGCGCCGGAGCTGGCCGAGATAGGGCTCGCGCCGCCACGCCGCCGGCTGGCCGGGATCGACCTGCACGTTCATGTTGCGGGTCACCGGATCGAGGCTGAGCACCATCTTGGCCTTCTCGGGCTTCCATTCCGGCCCGAGCCAGGCCTCCGTCATCCACAGGCAGTGGAAGGCCCGGCAATGGTCGGGCCGGATCTCGTGGATGGCGCAGCCCCTGCCCTGCCTGGTGTGCCGGCACCATTGCCCGGCCCTGCTCTCCACGGCGGGTACGTCGTAGACCTTGCAGCACAGGGTGCAGGTGCCGCAGGCGCGGCCGGGCGCGGGATGGGCGACGATCGTCGCGGGATCGAGCATGGCGTGGGGTCTTCGGTGCGGTGAACGGACGTGTTGGTGCCGGGACACCGGGTCGTTAGTGTGGCGGGACGACGGGGCCGAACCGGCCCGCTTCCACCAGGCACGGGCACCATGCTCTCGAACCTCGCAACCCGCGACGTCGAAACCCTGATCCATCCCTACACCAACCTCTCGACCTTTCGCGAGACCGGGCCGTTGGTTCTGGAGCGGGGTCACGGCGTCTGGGTCTACGACAGCGACGGACGGCCCTATCTCGAGGGCATGGCGGGGCTGTGGTGCACGGCGCTCGGCTACTCGAACGAGGAGCTCGTCGAGGCCGCCACCGAGCAGATGTCGCGGCTGCCCTTCACGCACCTGTTCTCGGGACGCAGCCACGATCCGGCGATCGAACTCGCCGAGACCCTCAAGGAGCTGATGCCGGTCCCGACTTCGAAGGTGTTCTTCACCTCGTCGGGCTCAGAGGCCAACGACACCCAGGTCAAGCTCACATGGTACATGAACAACGCCATGGGACGCCCTCGAAAGAAGAAGATCATCGCCCGCCAGCGTGGCTACCACGGGGTCACGGTCGCCACCGCCTCGATGACGGGGCTGCCGGCCAACCACGCCGACTGGGACCTGCCGCTGCCGGGGTTCCTCCACACCGCCTGCCCGCACCATTACCGGTTCGCCGACCCGGGTGAGACCGAGGAGGCCTTCTCGCAGCGCCTCGCCGACGAACTCGAAGCGCTGATCTTGGCCGAGGACCCCGAGACCGTGGCGGCCTTCATCGCCGAGCCGGTGATGGGGGCGGGCGGCGCCATCACGCCGCCCGCCGGCTATTTCGCGGCGATCCAGGCGGTGCTCGACCGCTACGACGTGCGCTTCATCGCCGACGAGGTGATCTGCGGCTTCGGGCGGCTCGGCACCTGGTTCGGCTCGGAGGCGCTCGGCATGCGCCCCGACACGCTCTCCTTCGCCAAGGCGCTCACCTCCGGATACATGCCGCTCGGCGGGATCAGCATCGACGAGCCGCTCTACAAGCTCATGGTCTCCCAGAGCGCCAAGCTCGGCACCTTCGGGCACGGCACCACCTATTCCGGCCATCCGGTGGCCTGCGCGGTGGCGCTCAAGACCATCGAGATCTACCGGCGCGACCGCATCGTCGAGGGCGTCGCCGAGAAGGCGCCGCATTTCCAGGCCCGGCTCTCGGCGCTGGCCGACCACCCCATCGTCGGCGAGGCCCGCGGGATCGGTTTGATCGGCGGCATCGAGATCGTGGCCGACAAGCGCACGAAGCGGCAATACGAGCCGAAGGCCGCGGTGGCTGCCCGCTGCGTCGCCTTCGCGCAGGCGGAAGGCTTGATCGTACGCTTCCTGGCCGGCGACCGCGTCGCCGTCTGTCCGCCGCTGGTCATCGCACGCGACGAGATCGACACCCTGTTCGACCGGCTGATCCGCGCACTCGACCGCACCCAGGCATGGATCGCGGCGGAGGGGCTGGAAGCGGCACGAGGCTAGGCCCAAACACAAAGTGGCGCCCTGATGCAACGCGAGCACGGTGTGCGGTGCATCATCCTGCCAATGGAGTACAGCATCGCGTCCCCTTAGTCCTATCGCGGGCTGATGTTGGACTTTCATCAGGACTAGTCTCTCGGGAAGGCCGGCGCTTTAAGCATCCGTTCATGTTGCGAGGTGGCTAATGATCGCGTGAGCTGCCGGAATTCGTCCGGCCGCTGCGACCAGTCACGACCGTCCAGCGGATGAGAGGTTCCGACGACGGTCTTCGCGCGAAAACAGGACGTTCCTTCCATGAACCCCTCACAGCAGCCCATGCCCGACGCCGCTCCGTCCGGGCGCCGCTCGAGCGCCACCGATCTCGACCGCGAGGGCTTCCGTCCCGTGGCGCTGCCGGCGCTCGCGGCCGCGGTGCATGCCGCCGGAAAGCCCGCCGCGCGCAAGGCCGGGTCCGGTGGGATGTCGTGCCCCGAGATGACCGCTCGGTTCCAGCACGAGGATTCGCCGCTGGTGTGAGGCGCAGGCCGGCGCCCTTCCGGTGGCACGGCCGTTCGCCGGACAAGTCACGGGTTCCGTGCAGCCGCCCCGATCGGCCGCGCTCGCTGCGCTGGCCGAGGACGGGTGTCCGAAGTAACGTTGTCATTTCGTCAACCTCTGAGCCGGTAGCGTCCAGCGACGGGACCGGCGGCGGCTCGCCGTCAAACTGTCACGATTGCCCGCGAGTGCTGTCGTCGTGTCCCGTGAGAGGTTGAAGAGCCGATGCTGATCCTGCCCAGCCGGCGGCAATTCCTGGGCGGCCTCGGTGGGGCGCTGGCTCTGAGCGCCGCCACGGGGGCCTATGCCTTCGCCGTCGAGCCGCGCTTCCGGCTCGTGGTCACGCCCTATGCGCCGGTCCTCCCGAACTGGACACCCGGACTGACCCTGCGCGTCGCCGTGCTGGCCGATTTCCATGTCGGCGAGCCCTACATGCCGCTGGAGCGGGTGGCCGAGATCGTCGAGACCACCAACGCCCTGAACCCCGATCTCGTGCTCATGCTCGGCGATTACCCTTCCGGCCCCGGCGTCACCTGGCGCGAGGTCACGCTGACGGATTTCGCCCGCGTCGTCGAAGGCCTGAAGGCTCCGCTCGGGGTCTACAGCATTCTCGGCAACCATGATTGGTGGGAGGACCCGGTGGCGATGGCCAACCGTCGCGGACCCGTGGCCGCGCGCCGCGCCCTCGAGGCCCGCGGCATCCCCGTGATGGAGAACGACGCCGTCCGCCTCGTCAAGGACGGCCGGCCGTTCTGGATCGCCGGGGTCGCCGACCAGCAGCCCTTCCACCTCGTCGGCGACTGGCGCAATCCCGCCGATGTGCCAGGCACCCTCGCGAAGGTCACCGATTCTGCGCCGACGATCATGATGATCCACGAGCCAGACGCCTTCCGGAAGGTCCCGGCCCGCGTCTCCCTGACCCTCGCCGGCCATACCCATGGCGGCCAGATCCGCGTGTTCGGGCGCGCGCCGATCATCCCCTCGCGCTATGGCCAGCGCTACGGCTACGGCCACGTGGTGGAACAGGACCGCCACCTCATCGTCTCTGGGGGGCTCGGGGTCAGCCGCGTCCCGGTGCGGATCGGCGTGCCGCCCGAGATCGTGCTCCTCGATCTGGGGCGGACGGTGGACCACACCGCGGGGCACGCAACGCCCCTCGCCGCGAGTTGAGCCGGCGGCCGGGGTCCGGCTTCAGTCCACGATCTAGTGAACGATGGATCCTCGGCCCGCATTCCGGCGGCGGGCCGACGGACGTCTGCCCGTCAGTACAACCCACCGGCCTGGGCGGCCCGGTCCGCGTCGGGCGGCACCGCCGCGGGAGCCGCGGCCGGGGAAGCGATGTAGGCGTCGGGCGGAGCGGTGCCCGGCTTGAACGCCTCCAGGATGGTGCCGGCGCCCTCGCCTGACCCGGCGCGCATGCCGCTCGATGCGCTCACCCGGATCAGCTTGACCCCCGGCGGTACCCGGAACGGCGTCGGCGGCTTGTCCTTCAGGGCGTCCTTGAGGAAGCTGAGCACGATCGGCGCCGCCAACCCGCCGCCGGTGGCGCGGTCGCCCAATGACTTCGGCTTGTCGAAGCCGATATAGACGCCCACCGCCAGATCCGGCGAGAAACCCACGAACCACGCGTCCTTGGCGTCGTTTGTTGTGCCGGTCTTGCCGGCCAAAGGCTTGCCGATCTGCTTCAGGATGGTCGCGGTGCCGCGCTGGACCACGCCCTCCATGATCGAGACCATCTGGTAGGCGGTGAGCGGATCGAGCACCTGCTCGGAATCGTCCACCAGCTTGGGCTCGTCCTGGCCGTTCCACTTCTCGGCGTCGCAGCCGAGGCACTTGCGGCCGTCGTGCTTGTAGATGGTCTCGCCGACCCGGTCCTGGATGCGGTCGATCAGGGTCGGGCGAATGCGCCGGCCGCCATTGGCCAGCATCGAGTAGGCGGTGACCATGCGCATGACGGTGGTCTCGCCCGCGCCGAGTGACATCGGCAGCACGGGCAGCATGTCGTCGTAGACGCCGAAGCGGCGGGCGTATTCGGCGATGAGCGGCATGCCGACGTCCTTGGCGAGCCGCACCGTCATCAGGTTCTTCGAGTGCTCGATGCCGTACCGAAGGGTGTGGGGGCCGCTGGCCTTGCCGTCGTAGTTCGAGGGCGACCACGCCTCCTGGCCGGGGCCGGCCTCGATGGTGATCGGCGCATCCTGGACGATCGAGGAGGGGGTGTAGCCGTTGTCGAGGGCCGCCGAGTAGACGAGCGGCTTGAACGACGAGCCCGGCTGGCGCTGGGCTTGCGTCGCCCGGTTGAACTGGCTCTCGTCGTAGGAGAAGCCGCCCACCATGGCGTGGACGCGGCCGGTATAGGGGTCCATCGCCACGATGGCGCCGGACACCTCCGGGCGCTGGCGCAGTCGGTAGGTGCCGCGGCCGCCGTCCATCGCCTCGACGTAGACGACATCGCCGGGGCTCAGGACGGCGGCGGGGGCACGGCCGGTCCATTTGGTGCCGTCGGCGCCGATCGTGCCGGTCTCACGCTCCTTCGAGACGGCGCCGGAGGCCTCGCGTCGGGGCTGGATCCCGACCTGCGCGCTGCCGCCGCTCGTGCTCAGGACCACGGCGAGGCGCCAAGGGGCGACGTCGCCGAGCGAGGGCACTTCCGCCACCGCGACACCCCAGTCGCGACCGACGAGGTCGACCTTGGCCTGTGCTCCGCGCCAGCCCTGGCGCTGGTCGTAGGTGATGAGGCCGTCGACGAGCGACCGGCGCGCCCAGGCCTGCATCTTCGGGTCGAGGGTGGCGCGCACCGAGAGGCCGCCCTCGTAGAGCTTCTTCTCGCCGTAGCGCTCGGTGATCTCGCGGCGCACTTCCTCGGTGAAGTAGTTGGCATTGGCGGCGTTGGCGAAGGCGACGCGCGGGTTCACGCTGAGCCCCGTCTTGCGGGCTGCCTCGCCCTCCTCCTTCGTGATGTACCCATTCTGGGCCATCAGCCCGATGATCTCGTTGCGTCGGCTGAGTGCCTCCTGGGTCCTGCGGTAGGGGTGGTAGTTGTTCGGCCCCTTCGGCAGCGCGGCGAGGTAGGCCGCCTCGTTGATCGTCAGCTCGTGGACGGACTTGCCGAAATAATCGAGCGCGGCGGCCGCGACCCCGTGCAGGTTGCGGCCCGGCACGATCGTGCCGAGGAAGATCTCGTTGAGGTAGAGCTCGAGGATCTTGTCCTTCGAATAAGTCGCCTCGATCCGGAGGGCGATGAGCGCCTCCTTGACCTTGCGGTCGAAGGTCTGCTCGTTGGTGAGCAGGAAGTTCTTGGCGACCTGCTGGGTGATCGTCGAGGCGCCCTGCTTCTTGCCGCTCTTGGCGTTGGTCAGCACCGCGCGCACGACGCCCTCGGGATCGATGCCGCCGTGCTTGTAGAAGTTCTTGTCCTCGGCCGAGAGGAAGGCCGCGATCACGATCTTGGGCATCGCCTGGATCGGCAGGTAGAGCCGGCGCTCGTTGGCGTATTCCGCGAGCAGCGAGCCGTCGGAGGCGTGGACGCGGCTCATCACCGGCGGCTCGTACTTGGCGAGCGCGGCGTGGTCGGGCAGGTCCTGGCTGTAGGTCCAGTAGAAATATGCCCCCGCAGCGGCGAAGAGCACGAACAGCATCGCGCCGACACTGAACAGGAATCCGAAGAAACGAAGGATGAAGCGCATCCGGGTCCTGTCCGTCGCTGGTCCGCCCGTGCGGTCCGACTGGCGCCGGAGCAAGAGGCTTGCCGCCCCAGCCTCTCGGCGCGGGTCGACCGTCACGATATCCCCGGACGCGGCCCGTCGTGACGGCGTCGAACCGGGGTGCTCTGATGCCCCCGGTTCCACACTCATTCTATGGTGAAACTGGGGCGATGGCCGCCGAGCGCTTGAGGGCGTCCGGCCGCGTCAGTGTGGTGCGGTTGCCAAAGAACGCGTCGATCGCCTTGGCCATGCCCCCCGTCACCTCGGATCGCCACGTCTCCGACTGGAGCAGGTCGAGGTCGCGCTTGCTCGACAGGTAGCCGAGCTCGACCAGGACCGAGGGCACGTCCGGCGAGCGCAGGACGACGAACCCGGCCTCGCGATGGGGCTTGGGGCTCATCTCCATCACCGGGCTCAGATGCGCCCTCAGGCCCTTGGCGAAGCCCGAGGAGAAGCTGCGGGTCTCGCGCAGGGTGAGTTCCTGGAGGATGTCGGCGACCTGGGCCGGGCCGGCCTGGGTCTCCGTGCCGGCGGCGGCGTCGGCCTTGTTCTCGCGGTCGGCGAGCTTGGCGGATTCGGCGTCGGTGGCGCGCTCCGAGCCGGTATAGATCGTGGCGCCCCTCACTTGCGGGGCCGACGAGATCGAATCCGCGTGGATCGAGACGAAGAGGTCAGCATTCGCTTCTCGGGCGAGCCGGACGCGGTCCGAGAGCGGCACGAATACGTCGCGGTCGCGCGTCATCCTCACCCGGTAGCGGCCCGAGGATTCGAGGCGGGAGACCAGGGCCTGGGCGAAGCCGAACACGATGTCCTTCTCGAACACGCCCGTGCTGGCGATGGCGCCGGGATCGATCCCGCCGTGGCCGGCATCGACCATGATCAGCGGCCGGGTGTCGGAGGCCTCGGGGACCGCGGCGGCCTTGCGGGCGGCGGGCATCGGGTCGCTCGCAACCGCGGCGCGGCGGAACGCGTCGCGGTCCGCGCGCTGGAACTCGATCGAGAGCAGCACCGCCCCGTCCTTGGCGCGCGTCACGGTCTCGATCCGGCCGACCGTGGCGGCCTGAGCGAGGTCGACGACGATGCGCGAGCGGCCAGGGGCGAATAGCCCGTAGCGGAACGACGAGACCAGCCCCTCGCGCTTGCGCCCCGCCTCCGGTCCGAGCTGGAAATTCACCTCGGCGAGGTCGATCACCACGCGGTCGGGGCGCTCCATCACGAAGGCGCGCGCCTCGACCGCCTTTGACAGCGTCAGGGTCAGCTTCGTCGTGCCGCCGGCACCCGTGGCGAGGTCGGCTCCGATGGCGACGGCCGTGAGGCCGGGCGCCTGTGCCCGGGCCGCGAGAGGCGATGCCAGGACGAGGGCGATGGCAAGGGCGAGGCGGGCGCGTGCGGGCATCGGTCCGGGAGGCGGCTCGGGGATCGGATTATCGAATCGGGTTCTCGTGCATCTTCGGTAGGGGATACGTCGGCCAGGGTTAACCGTTCCTCACCCCGCCCGGATGCGTTCCCGGTTCGCTGTGACTCCCGAGAGACATCGCCTCGGCTGCAGCGATCCGGCGCTGGCGCTCGTGCAGGGGCGGTTCTGCCGAGAGCACGCTTCATCGGTCATTGGGACAAAGCATCCGTCGCGCAGGCGCCGTCACATTGCGTTCAACTATCGGTTCATGCAACGTAGGGCTGCATGCCACTTTCACCGATTGGCAAGCCGCGCTCCCTGGTCCGGTTTCGTTGGCTAAGCTAGTTGTTATCCAGAATCTCGCCTGGCACTACCTCTGAGAACACATCCCGCGTGGGGATCGATCAGCCAGACAGTCCTGCGCCGCTCCAACACCCTCGGCCATCTTTAGGGTCTCTGCTCTGATAAATATCAGTGCCGTCGCAGAAGACATGGAAGTGAAACGGAATCAATGCTATAGGATAAGTTAAGAATGAAGTGCGTTGCAATTACTCGAATTCTTGATGAAGTCGACATAGTCGAGGCCTTTGTCAGGCACACCGCGACCTACGTTCAGCATCACATCATGATGGACAACGGAAG
>NZ_CAXUJR010000098.1:11011-13012 GCF_964251405.1 uncultured Methylobacterium sp. | reverse complement strand
TCGCCGTGTTCCGGTTCAGGACCGGCGTGATCCCGACGCTGGCAGCCTGCGCGGCGGCCGGCATGGCCCTGCGTCTCGCGGGCGCGGTCTCCTAGCGCGTCGGAGGACCCCAAGGACCGCATCCGGGAACCCCGTACACGCGAGCCGATTGACGTGTCTTCGAGGCGTCGAGGCCCCAGGGCACGAACTCCTGTCCTCCCACCGACATCGCACAGGCCGATCATGAAGCTGCAGGGTAAGCGGGCGCTCGTCACCGGCGCCGATTCCGGGATCGGGCAGGCCGTCGCGGAGCTGTTCGCCCGCGAGGGCGCGGACGTCGCGATCACCTACCACACCGACGCCGAGGGCGCGGCGGAGACGGCGCGCCGCGTCGAGGCGGGCGGCCGGCGCTGCCTCGTGATCCGGACCGACGTGACCGACCCGGCCTCGGTGGAGGCGACGTTCGCGCAAGTCGCCAAGGACCTCGGCGTGCTCGACATCCTCGTCAACAATGCCGGCCAGGCGATGAGCGGCATGCCGGTGGCCGAGATGGACGATGCCAAGCTCGAGCTGATCCTGCGCGTCAACCTCATGGCGCCGGTCTATTGCGCCCGCGCCTTCATCAAGGTGCGGCGTGCCCATGGCGGGCGCGGCAAGATCGTGATCGTGTCGTCGGTCGCCCAGCACCTGCCGACGCCCGAGAGCGCGCCCTACGGCATGTCGAAGGCCGGGGTCGGATCGCTTTGCCGGAGCCTGTCGCGCGAGCTCGCCGAGGACAGGATCAACGTCAACAACGTGGCGCCGGGCCTGATCGAGACCCCGATGACCAGCGACCGGTTCGAGGACCCAAAGAAGCTCGAAGCATCCCTGGAGCGGATCCCGTGGCACCGGGCCGGGCAGCCCGACGACATCGCCAAGGCGATCCTGTACCTGTCCGGCGACGATTCCGACTACGTCACCGGGCATACCCTGGTCGTGGACGGCGGGCTCACGATGCAGTGGGGCGGCGCCTGAATCGGGCCGCGCAGTCCCGTCTGGTCCCCGCCCGGGGGCTTTGGTATATCGTATGCCAACGGAACGAGCAGGGCTGACATGACGGTACTCTTCTACCATGAGGCTGCCCTCGCGCATCGCACGCCGCACGGCCACCCCGAGCGTCCCGAGCGGATGAAGGCCGTGCAGGAGGCGCTGGCCGCCGAGGCCTTCGCCGGCCTCGATCGGCGCGCGCCCGAGCCGGCGACGCTGGAACAGGTGATGCTGGCCCATCCCGAGGAGTGGGTCCGCGCCATCGTCGGGGCCGCACCCAAGGAGGGGCTGGTCCATCTCGATTCCGATACCGTGCTCTCGCCCGGCACCATCGACTGCGTGCTGCGCGGCGTCGGGGCGGCGGTCCAGGGCGTCGACCTCGTGATGACGGGGGCGGCCAAGACCGTGTTCTCAGGCATGCGCCCGCCCGGGCACCATGCCGAACGCACCAAGGCGATGGGGTTCTGCGTCTTCAACAACGTCGCCGTCGCGGCCCGGCACGCCCAGAAGGCGCACGGGGCCGAGCGCGTCGCCATCGTCGACTGGGACGTCCACCACGGTAACGGCACCCAGGACATCTTCTGGTCGGACCCCTCGGTCCTGTTCTGCTCGACCCACCAGATGCCGCTCTATCCGGGCACCGGCGCGGTCTCCGAGACGGGCGAGCACGGCACCATCGTGAACGCGCCGCTGAAGCCTTTCGCCGACGGTGACGCCTTCAGGGAGGCGTTCGAGAGCCGCATCCTGACGCGCCTCAACGCATTCAAGCCCGACCTGATCGTGATCTCCGCCGGGTTCGACGCCCATTGGCGCGATCCGCTCGCCAACCTGATGCTGGAGGCCGAGGATTTCGCCTGGGCGACCCGGAGGGTGATGGAGGTCGCCGACCGCTCCTGCGGCGGCCGCATCGTGTCGGCGCTGGAGGGCGGCTACGACCTCAAGGGCCTTGCCGACTCGGTCGCCGCCCATGTCGAGGTGCTGATGGGCGGGTGATCA
>NZ_CAXUJR010000098.1:0-10911 GCF_964251405.1 uncultured Methylobacterium sp. | reverse complement strand
CGGCGGGCGAGGTCGCCGAGCAGGCTCGACGCCACCACCGCCTTCGAGACCGTGAGCCCCGACGAGGCGATGGCCTCCACCGCCGAGCGAATCCGGGCGAGCGCCGGCCCACGGGCCCTGCTCCAGGCTTCGACCGCCTCCGCCCCTGCCCCTCCCCCGCTCACGACCTCCGCCGTCAGCCCCCGATGGGCCATGGAGATGCCGGCGACAGCCCGCTCCAGAGCGACCCTGTCGAAGGTGTCGCCGACCGGCGCCCCACGCGAGGCGGCGACGAGATCGTCGAGACGGAACGCCTGGGCGATGGCGAAGTGGGTGGCGGCGATTTCCGGCAGGGAATGGCCGTCGGTCTCGGCGATCCGCACGATGTCGGGAGCGGAGACCAGAGCTTGCAGCGAGGCCAGCCGGCGGGCGGGCTCCGCCGCCATGCCGCGACCGACGAGTTCACTGCGGCGCGTTTCCACCGCGGCGGCAACCTCAGGATCGAGCACCCGCGGCAGCACGTCGAGCACGGCGCTGACGCCCTCGCGGTAGCGCGCGACGATGGGAGAGATGCCCCCGGTGAGATCGAGGTTGCGGATGAACCAGACGATGCGGTTCGAGAGCAGGTCCTGGACCTCGGCGTAGAGACCGAGCTGGTCCTGACCGGGTATCTTGCCGTCGAGCCCGTCGATGGCGAGGTTCAGCTCCATCAGCCCGTAGGCATCGCGGGTCACCGCGTAGGCCTTGGCGATGGTGGCGGCATCCGCCCCGGTCTCGTCGACGAGGCGGGTCACCAGGGTCGGGCCGCCCCGGTTGACGATGATGTTGGAGAGCGTGGTCGCGATGATCTCCCGGCGCAGGCGGTGGCCCCTCACGGTGTCGGGGAACCGACTCTTCAACGCGGCGGGGAAGTAGCGCTGCAATTCGCGGTCGAAATAGGGGTCGTCGGGGACGGGGCTCGCGAGTAGGGCGTCGTAGAGCGAGATCTTGGCGTAGGCGAGCACCACGGCGTATTCCGGCCGGGTCAGGCCCTCGCCCTTGCGCAGGCGCTCGGTGAGGGTCGCGTCGTCGGGCAGGAACTCGACACCGCGGTCGAGGCGGCCTTCCGCTTCCAGCACCTGCATCACCCGCATGGCGAAGCCGGTTTCCCCAGGCCCCCGGCGCAGGGCCAGCGACAGGGCCAGCGTCTGGAGCTGGTTGTTGCGCAGCACCAGGCTTGCGACGTCGTCGGTCATCTCCACGAGGAGGGCGTTGCGGGCTTGCACGTCGAGGCGTCCGTCGCGTTCGGGCGCCATCAAGGCGATCTTGATGTTCACCTCGACGTCCGAGGTGTTCACCCCGGCGGAATTGTCGATGGCGTCGGTGTTGAGACGCACGCCGGCGCGGGCCGCCTCGATGCGGCCGCGCTGGGTCAGGCCGAGATTGGCGCCCTCGCCGATCGCCTTGGCGCGGACCATGGCGCCGGTGATGCGGACGGCGTCGTTGGCACGGTCGCCGGCCTCCTCGTCGGTCTCGCTCGAGGCGCGGATATAGGTGCCGATGCCGCCGAACCAGAGGAGGTCGACCGGCGCCTTGAGGATCGCCTGCATCACCTCGGTCGGGGCGGCCTCGGCTTGATCGAAGCCCAACGCCGCCTGGATCTCGGCCGAGAGCGGGATCGTCTTGAGGCTGCGCGAGAAGATGCCGCCACCCTCCGAGATCAGGTCCTTGTCGTAATCGGCCCAGGACGAGCGGGACAGGGCGAACAGCCGCTGGCGCTCGACGAAGCTCCTGGCGGCATCCGGGTTCGGGTCGAGGAAGATGTCGCGGTGGTCGAAGGCGGCCACGAGCTTCAGGCTTTCCGACAGCAGCATGCCGTTGCCGAACACGTCGCCCGACATGTCGCCGACGCCCGCCACGGTGATCGGGTCGCTCTGCGTGTCGACGTCGATCTCGCGGAAATGGCGCTTGACGGCCTCCCAGGCGCCCCGCGCGGTGATGCCCATGGCCTTGTGGTCGTAGCCCTGGCTCCCGCCCGAGGCGAAGGCGTCGCCGAGCCAGTGGCCGCGCTCCAGCGAGAGGCCGTTGGCGATGTCGGAGAAGGTGGCGGTGCCCTTGTCGGCGGCGACCACGAGGTAGGCGTCGTCGGGGTCGTGCCGGACCGTAGCGGGCGGCGGCTCGATCCCGTCGCCGACGATGTTGTCGGTGAGTTCGAGCAGGGTCCGGATGAAGAGCTTGTAGCTCTCGGTGCCCTCGGTGAGCCAAGCCTGCCGCTCCGAGGCCGGGGGCAGGCGCTTGGGGAAGAACCCGCCCTTGGCACCCACCGGCACGATCACGGCGTTCTTCACCTGCTGCGCCTTCACCAGGCCCAGGATCTCGGTGCGAAAATCCTCCGGCCGGTCCGACCAGCGCAGGCCCCCGCGGGCGACGTAGCCGTAGCGCAGGTGCAGGCCCTCGACGCGGGGCGAATACACGAAGATCTCGAAGAACGGCCGCGGCAGCGGCATGCCGGCGACCTTGGCGCAGGCGAACTTGAACGAGGTCGTCTCGCGCGGTCGCCCATCCGGCCCGGTCTGGAAGAAATTGGTCCGGACCGCGGCCTCGACCAGGTTGACGAAGCGCCTCAGGATGCGGTCGTCGTCGAGGCTGGTGACGGCGGCGAGCGCCGTCTCGATCTCACCGCGGATCGCTCCTTGAGCCGCCTCGCGGTCGCCGGCCAAGGCCGGGTCGAAACGGGCGCGGAACAGGGCGACGATACGGGCGGTGAGCGCCCCGTGCCGGCTCAGGGTCGCGGCGAGGTAGTCCTGGCCGTAGCGGATGCGAAGCTGGCGCAGGTAGCGGCCGAGCGCCCTGAGCAGCGCGGCGTCGCGCCACTCCATCGCGGCCTCCAGGACGAGGCGGTTGTAGCCGTCGGATTCGGCCCGCCCCTCGGAGAGCGCGAGCAGCGTCCCTTCCAAGGGCTTCTCGACCTCGGCCAGATCGATCGGCACGTCGCCGGCCCGCTGCAGCAGCATGTCATGCAGCCAGACCTGAGCCTCGGAGAGCTCGGCCTGGGGGAGCAGAATGCGGTAGGTCCGCTCGTTGATGACCCGGAAGCCGAGGTTCTCGAGAGCCGGCACCCGGTCGGACAGCGGCAGGGCCGCCCCGCGGGAGAAGACCTTGAGACGGGCCTGGGAGGGCCGGTCGGTGTCGCGGCGCCCGAGATCGGCAGCACGCGGGGCGGACTGGCTCAGGCGCTCTAGGATCGCAATGTCGGTGACGGCGACCGCCGGCGCGAAGTTTTCGCGGTAGCTGACCGAGAAGGCCTCGGCGTAGCGGTTCGCCAGCGCCCTCGCGGCCCCGCCCGGCCTCGTCTCCGCCAGGGCGTCGCGCAGCGCGTCGGCCCAGGTGCGCACGATGCCTGCCACACCCGCTTCGAGGGCGGCGGGATCGCGCTCGGGCGTGTGCTTCCCCGAAAAGCCGATGACGTAGTGGGTCCGCGCCAGCGGGCCTTCGGGGAAGTCCGGGTAGGAGGCCGACAGGCGCCCCTCGTAGACCTCGGCGAGGTAGGCGCCGATCCTGGCCCGCACGGTCGAATCGTAGCGGTCCTTCGGCACGTAGACGAGGAGCGAGACGAAGCGCCCGAAGCGGTCGGGCCGCGACAGCACGCGGATGCGCGGCCGGTCGGCGAGGTTGATGATGGCCAGCGCGAAGCGGTGCAGCCGCTCGACGTCGATCTGGAACAGGTCGTCGCGCGGATAGGTCTCCAGCACGTGCAGCAGCGTGCGCCCGGCATGGCTCGTCGGGTCGAGGCCGGCGCGCGCTGCGACCTCGGCGACCTTGCGGCGCAGATAGGGCACCTCGCGGGCCGGGGAGCTGTAGGCGGTGGCGGCGAACAGGCCGAGAATGCGCATCTCGCCCGCGAGGGTGCCGCCCTCCGAGAACAGCTTGACCGAGACGTAGTCGAGATGGACCGGGCGGTGGACGCGCGAGCGCACGCTCGCCTTAGTGACGATCAGCGCCTGCGGCGTGTCGAGGAAGGCAGCGATCTCGGGCGCCATGCTGCCCAGGATCCGGCTCAAGCGCTGCCCGGAGCCCTCGGGGTCGCGCAGGAGCCCCAGGGCCGCGTCGCCGAGATCGGGTGGAGGTCCAGCCTTGACAGCGTGCGCCTGCATTCCAAGCAGGGTGAAATGCCCGTCGCGCAGCCATTCGAGCAGGGCCAAAGCCTCGGCGATCTCGGCCTCGGCCAGGGGCAGCGCAGTGCTCCGGTAGCGCTCGGCGAGGGTGTCCATCAGCGCCAGCATGGGGGCAAGGTCGTCGGTGGCCGCCACCACGTCCCGATAGACCTGGGCGAGGCCCTCGGTGAGCCGCGAGCGCGCCTCGGCATCGTCGAGGCGGTCGAGGTGGATGTGGATCACGCTCTCGCGGTGGACGTCGCCATGGGCCTCGGCGGTGGTCTCGCCGCCGACCCGCGTGAGGCCGCCCGCCTCGTCGCGTTCCACCGCGAGGATCGGATGGGCGACGAGGAGCGGCGTCAGGCCCAGGCTCGTCAGTTCGGCCAGAGTCGAATCGAGGAGGAACGCGCGGTTGTCGTTGACGACGTCGAGAACGGTCAGCTCGCGCTCGCGGCCGTCGCGCTCCACCGTGACGTCGGAGAGCGTGACGGTGGCCGCCCCGTCCGGGCGCCGGGCCGTCGCAAGATGTCGCCGCGCGGCGATGGCCAGGGCCGCGAGGGCCTCGGGCGCGTAGGGCGCGAGGTCTTCCGGGGGCACGCGCCCGAAGAGGTCGCGGACGAAGCCGCTCGGCTGCCCGCGCTCGGCGGCGAGCGCCGTGCCCGCGTCGATCAGGCCGGACCGCGTCGCCCGATCCTCGCTCGAGGTCAGAGCCGTCGTCGCATCCATCGCCATCTCGACCTCCATGAGCCGCGCGCCGAATCGTCTGGCCCGAGCCGGGTGCCACGTCCTAGGCGATTCTCGCGGCGCCGACATGGCATTTCCGGACAGGGTCCTCGGCGCAGGCGTTTGAATTCGCCGCGCGGCGCCAACTCAGAGCCATCCGGATGATCGACCCAGGTCGTTGACGTGGACATGGGAGGGGATGCGCACCCCCGTCGTCATTCCGGGGCGCCCCCCGATCCGGCCTTCGGTCGGTCCAAGGACAAGCTCCGGCGAGCCCGGAACCCAGAAACACAAGCCTATAAAAATCTTGCGCTGGTGGCGGTTCTGGTTTCCGGGCTCTGCTTCGCAGCCCCGGAATGACGATGAGTGGCGTTTAGTCGTTCTATCAACAAGAATGTACTCTTGCTTGCGAAGCCCACTGCTTGTCAGGAGGAGATATTCGTCTGATTGGCCTGAATTCAGTCAATCAGGTGGGGCAGGTATCACAAGCCCTCGGCGGCGAGGATCTGCGGGATGGCGGCCTTGACCTGGAAGAACCCTTTCGTCGCGCGTGGCCAGATCGCGCGATCCCAGTCCCGCTGAATCCTCGCGCAGGGCGGCAGGATCGCCGCTGACGGGCCGACCGGAGCCCAGGCGGCAACCACCGGCAGCGTCCCGGCCCAGCCCTGTTCCACGAGCCCGGCCGGGCAGCCGAAATGCGAGGCGGCTCGCGCGAGCGCGTCCGCCATCGCCTCGCGATCGGCCCGGCGCACACGATCCGCCGCGTCGGAATGCGTGAGGCATCCGCCGATCTGCACGACCCGGGCGTCACCCAGCGGCAGGCTCTCGGGATGGAGGTCGTCGAGATGCAGGAGGAGGGCGACCTCGCCGCGGGGCGGCGCATCGGACGGCGGCGGCTTCACGGCCGCCACCGGCTCAGGCTCCTGCAACGCCTCCGCCTCCTCGTCGAGGCCGACCGGATCGAAGCGGCCTTCGGTGTAGCGGCGGATGTTCTCGCGCCGCGCCAGATAATGCTTGCCGCGGGTGTGGAGCCCTCCGACCCATCGCCAAGACAGGGTGTTGCTGGCCGGGTCCCCGTCGATCAGGTGCCGGAGGAAGAAATCGGCGCCGAGCGCCCAGGGCAGGCGCAGGGTGAAGATCCAGATCGATGCGAACCACATCCGGGCGTGGTTGTGCAGCCAGTTCGTCTCGACGATCTCGCGCGCCCAGTCGTCGAATCCCTCGATCCCGGTGCGGCCTTCGACGGCGCGATCGTAGGTCTTGCGCAACCCCGCTTCCGTCGCGAGCCGGTGCCGGCCCTCGGCGACGAGACCCTGGTAGTCGGCCCACACGGCCGGGCGCGTCTCGAGATGTCCCTTGAAGTAGGTCCGCCAGAACACCTCCTGGACGAAGCGTTCGGCCGCGATCGGCCCGTGCGCGGCGAGTGCGGCCGCGACCACCTCCCGCTCGGTGATCAGCCTTCGGCGCAGGTAGGGCGAGAGCGCCGAGGTCGACGCGTCCGTCTCCGGCCCACGGTCGGTATTGCGGCCGCCGGCATAGTCTTGCCCCATACGGTCGGTGAAGTGTGCGAGACGGTCGAGACCGGCGGCGCGGGTCATGGGAAAGCTGCGATCCATCCCTCGCGAGATAGGGCGGTTCCGTTATGATCCGACCATGGTGCGGGCGTGGGTCGCGGCCGGCCCGGCTTCGTCCCAGCCGGACAGGCGCGCCGACGGCACGGTCATCCGGTACTTTCGGCGCCGCGGTTTCCGGAGCCGAGCAGGTTGAGGAGAGAGTTCAGATGACGCATGCGACCCGACGGACGGTCATGGCCGGTACGCTCGCCGCGACGGCCATGGCGGTCACGCGCGTTTCCCCGGCCTCCGCACAGGAGGATGCGGGAACGCGTCAGACACCGGGCTACTACCGCTACCGGGTCGGCGACGTCACGGTCACGGCGGTGACGGACGGCGTCAACACCTTCCCGCTGCCCGAGCGCTTCGTCGTCAACGCCCCCCGCGAGGAGGTCGCCGCGGCCCTGATCGCCGACTTCCGGGACGGCGCCACGCTCTCGGTGCCCTATACGCCCCTGGTGATCGAGACGGGCAGCCGCCGCGTCGTCATCGATACCGGCAACGGCGAGGCCGCCTTCCAGTCGAGCAAGGGCGCCTTCGGACAGTTCCAGACCAATCTCAGGGCCGCGGGCATCGACAGGGCCGCCATCGACACGGTCGTCATCTCGCATTTCCACGGCGACCACGTGAACGGGCTCCTGACACCGGAGGGGCGGCCGGCCTTTCCCAATGCCGAGATCCTCGTGCCGGAGGCGGAATGGGCCTACTGGATGGATGACGGCGCCATGAGCCGGGCGCCGGCCGGGCGGCTCCAGGATGGCTTCCGCAACAGCCGCCGGGTGTTCGACGCTCTCGCGCGCAAGGTCACGCCCTATGCCTGGGACAAGGAGATCGTGCCGGGCCTGACGGCGCTCGGCACACCCGGCCACACGCCCGGGCACACCTCCTTCCTGCTCGCGTCCGGCGACAAGAGCCTGTTCGTGCAGTCCGACCTCACGAACATCCCGGTCCTCTTCGCCCGCCGGCCGGGCTGGCACGTGACGTTCGATCAGGACCCCGTGATGGCCGAGGCGGCGCGCCGCAAGGCCTACGACCGCATCGCGGCCGAGCGGACGCTGCTGCAGGGGTTTCACTATCCCTTCCCCGCGGTCGCCCACCTGGAGAAGACGACGGTCGGCTACCGCGAGGTGCTGGTGCCCTGGAACCCGGTGCTTCGCTGAGCGAGAGGGCGTCCGGCGCGCCGGACGGCAAGGGGGCCGAACCGGTGCGCGGGTCACTCATGCCTGGGACCGACGCTGTCCGCCACGAAGGCATCCCGCGCGCCGAGAGGCTTCGGCCGCCCTTCGGTGCTGTCGCGCACGGTCTGGCGCTCCATCTCCGAGTTGATCTCGGCCCCGAGCAGCATGACCACGATCGAGAGCCACATCCAGGTCATGAACCCGATGCCCGCGCCCAGCGAACCGTAGATGCGGTTGTAGCTGTCGAAACTGGCGACGTACCAGGTGAAGACCGCCGAGGTGCCGACCCAGAGGAGGGCCGCCAGGGTGCTGCCCCAGGTCACCCAGCGCCATTTCGCCCGGTTCCGGCTCGGGCCGTACCGGTAGATCGTCGACAGGCTCAGGCTCACGAGGAACAGCAGCGCCGGCCACCGTGCGATCTGCAGGATCGTATCCGTGAACCCCTCGAAGCCGAGCCGCTGCAGGAGTGGCGGCAGGAGGACGAGGACGCTCGTGGAGAGGAGGAAGAACACGACGCTGCTGAGGGTGAAGAGGAACGTCGTGGCGTAGAAGCGCACGAGGGTTCGCTTCTCGCGCTCCTTGTAGATGACGTTCAGGGCATCGAAGAGGGCGCTAACACCCGAATTCGCGCTCCACAACGCGATCAACAAGCTGATGAGCGACGTGAGGCTGAGCGACCCCGTGCTTTGCTGGGCGATCCTCACGAGCTGGTCGGAGAGTAGATCGAGCGCGCCGGCCGGCAGGATGCTGTTCAGCAGGCCGACATGCTGACTGATCACGTTGGGGTCCGAGAACAGCCCGTAGATCGAGACGACCGCGACCAGTCCGGGAAAGACGGCGAGCAGGGCGAAGAAGGCGACTCCTCCGGCCGTCGCCAATACCCGGTCCTGCGGCAGCGCCCAGAACACCCGCCAGAGGATATCCTTCCACCCCGCCGGGGGGATGTCGGTCGGCTCCTTCGCATCGCGCCCGCGGCCGACTTCGCCCGCCCGCCGCTGCGCTTGCGCCAGCGCCTCCTGGTCTGGCGACCGGGTGCCGACCGAGCGCGGGGCCTCGCTATCCTCTTCGTCCTTCACCATGGAAGGATCCCTGTCAGAATCGATCGATCGAGGACGTCCTCCGGCACGATAAGGTTTTCCTGGATGTGGCAAAACACATGATGCCGAAGCTCAAGACCCGCGCCAATGCGACACGCGGATTCGATCAAGAGCACGCGATGCGGGCCGACGATCCGGAGACGCCGCTCGCGAACCCGCACGGCGGCGCTTTCGGATCGAGACGAGCGCCCGTGGACGCCAGCCCCTCGCCGATGCGAACGGCGCAAGGTGAGCGTTCCTAGACGCCGGCTGGGGCGAACAGGTCGAGTTGCGCAACCTGAGCCTGGGTCGACCTGCGCGGCCGCTGGGCGCGAGGGCGGAAATACGGCAGCGCGACGCCCGGCTTGCCGTGCAGGACGCCCCCGAGGACCCGGCACCCACCCCCGTCGTGAAACAGATACAGAGTGTGAGGACCGGCCTTCAGGATCTCCTGCACGAGCGTGTCCGTCTCGGGACGTGTGCCGGCGCAGCCCAACAGGCAGGACAGGCCGGCCTCGACGATGCCGAAGGCCCTGAACTCGATCCTGCGGGTCGACCATCTCTGCAGAACGACCCCGACGGTGGTCACCGCAAAGGGGTTGGGGGCGAACTGCGTCGCCTCGTCGGCGATGAAGGCGCAAAACCGCTCACGCTCGGCGACATGGAGGGCGCTTGAGGTCGCGGCGCCGAGTTGCTGCTTCGAGAGTGTCACGCCCCGCAGCCTAGGCCGGTTCGCGCCGAAGGCCTACGGGGCGAATCCCGTTATCCCCCATCGGCGATCGACGGTCGCGGGATCGCCCCCGGCGTTGCCCGCCCGCGCGCGAACTGCTTCAACCCGTTGGCCGCACCTGTGGCGGCGAGGGAGACAACGATGCAGAGAACATCGACGAAGCGCCAGATCCTCCGGACTTTCGCGGCGCTTGGCGTGGCGGCGGCCTGCGGCACGGGGATCGGCTCCGTGGTCGAGGCCGCCGAACCGGGTGCCCGCGACCCCAGCACGCGCGACCCCATCACGGTGGAGAGTTTCCGCGTTCCGACCCAGGATCCGGACATTACGCTCTATGTCCGCAACAAGCGACCCGCCGGCATGCAAGCGTTCCCGGCCGAGAAGATCCTGCTTTACGTGCACGGGGCGACCTATCCGGCCTCGACCTCCTTCGACCTGCCCCTCAACGGGCTCTCGATGATGGATTACCTCGCCGGCCAGGGCTACGACGTCTATCTCGTCGACCTGCCCGGTTACGGCTTCTCCGATCGGCCCCGGCAGATGAGCCAGCCGGCCCAGGACAACACGCCGTTCATGCGGACGCCGGACGCGGTGCGGGCCGTCGGCACCGCGGTCGACGCCATCCTGAAGCGCCGCGGCGTCGACAAGCTCAACCTGATGGGCTGGTCGTGGGGCACCTCGACCATGGGCCTCTACACCTCGCAGAACAACGACAAGGTGAACCGCCTGGTGCTGTATGCGCCGCAATGGCTTGCCAAGGCGCCACCCAACCTCGGCAATACCGGCCCGCTCGGTGCCTATCGCAGCGTGTCACGGGACAGCGCGAAGGATCGCTGGCTCAAGGGCGTGCCGGAGGACAAAAGGGCTGGTCTCATCCCGCCGGGCTGGTTCGAGCAATGGGCCGACGCGACCTGGGCGACCGACCCGACCGGCGCGGCCCAGACCCCGCCGATCCTGCGGGCGCCGAACGGCATCATCGCGGATTCCCAGGAATACTGGCAGGCCGGCAAGCCGCTCTACGACCCCGGCCTGATCCGCGTGCCGACCCTCGTCATCCACGCGGAATGGGATGCGGACCTGCCGAGCTACCAGGCCCAGGACTATTTCACCAAGCTCACCGCCGTGCCCTACAAGCGCTTCGTCGAGCTCGGCGAGGGCACGCACACGGTGATCATGGAAAAGAACCGCATGCAGTTCTTTCGCGAGGTCTCGGCCTTCCTCGGCGAGGCCGATCCCCTCGCCTTGAATTAGCCGAAACCGCGCCCCGGACAGTCATGAGAGAGTCCGGGGCGAATTCGGCATGACGACGGAATAGGTCGAACGGGCCTGCCCGCTCGACGCAGAGCCTCCTGAGGCAGTCAAGATCAGCGTCATGCTGCCAGGACCGGCCTGCTCTCATCACCCCTCGCGTCGTGCGTATATTGCGCGAACTGGCCGATCAGGGCGGGCCGGCCCATCAGGTAGCCCTGCGCGGCGTGGCAC
>NZ_CAXUJR010000097.1:9326-13110 GCF_964251405.1 uncultured Methylobacterium sp. | reverse complement strand
GCTTCTGGGCAAAAGGCAAGGGGCCGCTCACCACCCTTCTCAGGCTTTCAGGGCGTCCGCTTCTGGGCAGCCTGATAGAACGGACTCATCTGACCGGAATGGGTGAAAAGCAGTCCCCTGGCCTTGGGCTGGAATGGGTGGTGACAAGGCTGGAGATGCCTTCTCCCGTCTAGGGTCTGAGGCGCCCTACCACATCAAACCCAGAGTCTGCATTCGGTCGAAGGACGGCGATCTCGCCGTCTGCCGGGACGATCCCGGTGAGCGCCGTGATGTTCACCTGATGTGTCACAAGCACGAGGGTACCGGGTCGGCCCAACCAGTCCCGAATGCTGTCGCGTAGGGCTGCGCTCTGGTCCGACTCGGTCTTGCGATCGGCAAAGAAGCTGTCGAGAGACGGATCGGTCTCGACCGTGACGTCGGGGAACGCGAGGGCGGCGGTGTCGCGTGCGCGGCACCAGCGGCTAGACCGAACCGCGTTCACGACGACGAACTCGCGCCTCAAGCGTATACCGAGCGCAGCGGCCTGTGCACGGCCCGCCTCGCCGAGATTGCGCTGCGTCTCACAGGCGCCGAGCCGAAAGCCCGCCGGATCGCCGAAGCCTGGAGCGTTGGCGTGCCGCAGCAACATTACTGTGCCGCCGGCCCGTGCCGCCGCCCAAACCGCCTCGGAAGCAGATGCAGGGATAACGGAAAGGACCAGAGCAAGGGCGAAGATGAGATGTGCATGCATCGACCAAAGCTCTTCTACGGCCTGTCGGCGCTTAACGCAGCAGGCTCAGCTGTCGAAGTTCATCCAACGTAGGTGAGAACTAAGAGGCGCAGGCGAGAAATTGAAACATTTACCTTCAGCGCTGATCGGCCTGCGGCCAAGGACGCCACGCCCAAGCCAAGTCGTAGGCCGCCCGCGCCGGCCGCGTGCCCGAGGCGAGCCGCAGCGCCTCGTTTCACAGAAGGTCCATGGCGCCCTGGCGTTGGCCATGGGCAGCCGTGATCTTCTTCATGAGGCGGATGAGGGTTGACTGCTCCTCCGCAGTGAGGGCGGCCACTGTCACCTCATGCGCCTGCCGAGCGGCGTCCTCCATTGAGCCGAGAAGTTCGCGGCCCGCAGGGGCAAGCCGGCATTGCTGGGAGCGACGGTCAGTGGGCGACGGCGCCCGATCGATAAATCCACGAGCTTCGAGGCGTTTCAGGGCGCCTGTCGTCGTGGTCCGGTCCAAAGCCACCGCATTAGCCAGCGTCGTCTGGTCGGCATCCCCCCGCTCCATCAACAGAGAGAGAAGGCTGTACTGCAGCGGCGTGATCCGGAAGGCGCCGCATCGCTCGGCGAAGAGGCTGCCGTGGATCTGATGGAGCCGCCGCATCAGGAAGCCTGGCCGCTCCGTCAGGGGCCAGCACATCGGTGCACGATTTGGAGGCACCTCAGCTCCTTTATCCATTTCGCATGCAT
This sequence comes from uncultured Methylobacterium sp., assembly GCF_964251405.1. Classification (GTDB taxonomy): domain Bacteria; phylum Pseudomonadota; class Alphaproteobacteria; order Rhizobiales; family Beijerinckiaceae; genus Methylobacterium. The sequence continues at coordinate 11,663 of NZ_CAXUJR010000097.1, read as the reverse complement.
CGCCGACCGCATTCTCGATCATGCCAACCATCGGTAATCTTCGCTCCGATCGAAAAACTCGCTTGGCATACGCCGTGCTTCCTGGAAGGATGCGAAGCATGCTTCGCTTTTTGGCGGGTCGTACAACGTTGGCCCTAGGTCAGAGCGATGGTCGGACTCGATCGACGAGGTAGCGCGATGGACACTTCCCGGTACGACATCCTTCTGCGCGGAGGGCGCGTCATCTGCCCCACATCGAGGATTGACGGCATCAAAGATGTCGCCATTCGCGACGGACGCATTGCCGCCGTCGAAGACACCATCCTTCCGTCGAGCGCCACTGAAATTGTCGATGTTTCCGGCAAGCTCGTCCTGCCGGGACTGATCGACACCCACGCGCACGTCTATCAATACGTCACCGGTCGTTTCGGCCTGAATGCCGACATGGTCGGCGTTCGCTCCGGGGTCACCACGGTGGTCGACCAGGGTGGCGCTTCCTGCATGACCCTGCCAGGCTTCCGCCATTTCATCGCGGAGCAGGCGCAGACGCGGGTCTACGCCTTCCTGTCCGCCTACCTCGTCGGAGGTCTCGAAGGACACTTCTACCCCAACCTCTACAGCCCCGACGGCGTCGACATCGACGCCACGGTGAAGTCGGCCACCGAGAACAAGGACTTGGTCCGTGGCATCAAGGGGCACGCCGAGATCGGCGGCTTCGCCCGTTGGGGTATCAAGGTCATGGAGATGGCCGCGGAGATCAGCCGCCGCTCCAACCTTCCCCTCTACGTGCATTTCGGCCAGCTCTGGGGGCTGCCGGAATCCGGCGCCAACGGCGAGGACGCCGACACCATCGTGGAGCGGGTAATTCCGCTGCTGCGCCCCGGCGACGTGCTGGCCCATCCCTTCACCCGTCATCCCGGCGGATTCATCAACGAGGCGGGTGAAGTCCACCACATCATTCGCCGTGCGATGGATGCTGGGCTGAAGGTCGATGTGGGCCACGGCAGCCACTTCTCCTACCGCGTCGCCCGCGCCTCGCTGCCCGCCGGCATCATCCCCTACACGTTGGGAGCCGACATGCACGGCTACAACACCGAGGTGCCCCAGCCGGCAGGCACGCCGGACGAGCACCACGACGACGAGAACCACCCCTTCCTGGGCCAGGCCCGCTTCAGTCTGACACAGGCGATGAGCTCGATGATGGCGCTGGGCATCCCGTTCGAGGAGGTGGTGCCGATGGTGACGTCGCACCCGGCCAGTATGCTCGGTTTGTCCGACCGCATTGGAGCGCTGACCCCCGGGTTCGAGGCGGACGTCTCGGTGCTCCACGACGACCGCGGCCGCTTCCTGCTGCGGGACAACGAGGACACGCGGGTCATCGCCGAACGCCTTCTTCGACCGGCCTTCTGCCTGCGGGCCGGCAAGCGCTTCGACGCCGACTCACCGATCCTGCCGCAGGCCATCGCGGCCTGACGGTCCGCGGGGAGGGGGTCATGCACAAGCCGCGGCACATCCCGACCGACCCGCTTCCCGCCGATCCCCGCCTCGGTTGGGACACGCTCGACCAGGCGGCGCGCGACGCGGCCTACGACAACAACGCGGCGGTGCCGGACAGCGCCATTCAGGCGGCCGAGCGCAATGAAGCGTCGGCCGCCTACCGTGCCGTCCATGCGGGCGCCCTCGACATTCCCTACGGAGACGCTCCTAGGACCGCCTTTGACCTTTACCCAGCGGGTGATCCAGCCGCGCCCTGCCTTGTCTTCCTTCACGGCGGCTACTGGCAGCGTAATTCCCGCGACCTCTTCGCCTGCTTCGCCGAAGGTCCGGCGAAAGCCGGCTGGTCTGTGGCGATCCCCGGCTACACGCTGGCGCCCGACGCGAACCTGACGCGGATCGTGGCGGAGGTGGGCGAAGCCCTTGACTGGCTGACCAAGTACGGGCCCACCCACGGCATCGCCGGTCCCATCGTCCTCGCCGGCTGGTCGGCGGGGGCGCATCTCGTCGCGATGCAGCTCCACCATCCGGCGGTCGTGGCCGGGCTTGCGATCTCGGGGATCTACGAGCTCGGGCCAGTCCGCGACACAGGGCTTAATCAGGCGCTTCGCCTAACTGATGACGAGGTGGCGACACTCTCGCCCCTGCGCCTTCCCGTGGTGGGTAAGCCGCTCGCGATCGCCTACGGAACGGCTGAGGTTCCAGCCCTCGTCCATGATGCCCGCAACTTTCACGCCCTGCGCAGCGCGGCGCACGCTCCGGGACCACTACTACCGCTGGCGGGCGCCGAGCATTTCTCCGTCCTCGATGAACTACGCCATCCCGGCGGCGTGCTCGTGCGGGCGGCCATCGAACTGGTCGAAG
>NZ_CAXUJR010000097.1:0-9226 GCF_964251405.1 uncultured Methylobacterium sp. | reverse complement strand
CGATCCGGGCGGTCTCTGGCCTTGCCGGCTTCAAGGTCTCGGAGCAGCCGGTGCTCGCCACGGACAAAGTCCGCCAGGTCGGCGAGCTGATCGCGATCTGCCTTGCCCCAACCCGTGCCGAGGCCGAAGACATCGCGGCCTCAGTCGTCCTCGACCTCGAAGAACTGCCGGCTGTCCACGACATGCTCACCGCCCGCGAGCCGGGTTCCGCTCTGGTGCACGAGCATTGGGGCGACAACGTCTTCCTGGAGACGCTGGTCGACGTGAATATCGCCGCCGCGTTCGACGCGCCCATCAAGGTCACGCGCACGATCTCGACGGGGCGACAGTGCATGGCGCCGATCGAGGGGCGCGGAACGGTCGTTCACCTCGACCACCGCGCCGACCAGCTCGTGGTCCACACTGCGAGCCAGATGCCGCACATCGTACGCAACGGCCTCAGCGAGTGCCTCGGCATCGAGCAGGGTCGCCTGCGCATCGTCTCGCCCGACGTCGGCGGTGGCTTCGGTTACAAGGCGATCCTGCTCGCCGAGGACGTCTGCCTGGCTTGGCTCGCCCTGCGCGTCGGCCACCCCGTGCGCTGGCTGGAGGACCGACGCGAGCATCTCACCGCCAACGCCAATTGCCGCGAGCACCATTACCGCATCACGGCCTATGCCGAGCGCGACGGCACCCTGCGGGGCATCGACTGCGAGGCGACCGTCGATTCCGGCGCCTACTCGGCCTACCCCTTCTCCGCCTGCCTGGAAGCGGCGCAGGTGGCGAGCATCCTGCCCGGCCCCTACGACTTCCCCGCCTATCGCTGCCGCACTTGGTCGGTGGCCACCAACAAGTGCCCGATCCTGCCCTATCGGGGGGTCGCCCGCACCGGCGTGTGCTTTGCCATGGAACTGATCCTCGATGCCGTGGCGGCGGAAGCCGGCATCGAGCCCTGGATCGTCCGCGAGAAGAACCTCGTCGGGCCCGAGCGGATGCCCTTCGACAACATCACCAACAAGCATTTCGACAGCGGCGACTATCCGCAGGCGCTCGCCCGCGCCCTCGAAGGCATCGACGTCGAGGCCGTGCGGGCCCGGCAGCGGACCGCTGAGCCGGACGGCCGGCGCATCGGCCTCGGTCTGTCGATCTATTGCGAGCAGGCGGCCCACGGTACCTCGGTCTATTCCGGCTGGGGCATCCCGATGGTGCCGGGCCACGAGCAGGCCGGGGCCCGCCTCACCCCAGACGGCGGCCTGGAATTGCGAATCGGCGCCCATTCCCACGGTCAGGGCCTGGAAACGACCCTGGCGCAGGTCGCCCACGAGATCCTCGGCGTGCCGGTGGCGCGCACGCGCCTCGTCCACGGCGATACGGCGATGACGCCCTATTCCACCGGGTCCTGGGGCTCGCGGGTGATGGTGATGGCGGGCGGTGCTGTCGCGACCGCCTGCCAGGAACTGGCCGACCGAGCGGTTCGCATCGGCGCCCACCTGCTCCAGGCCGATCCGGCCGCCTGCCGCTTCGAGGCCGGGCGCGTTGTCGGTCCGTCGGGCGACATCGCCCTGTCTGACATCGCGCGCACCTGGTACCGGCGCCCGCAGGACCTCGGTCCGAACGTGAACCCGGGCGGTCTGGAGGTCACGGCCGGCTACAAGCCGCAGCGGGATTCCGGCACCTTCTCCTATGCGGCCCACATCGCCGTCGTCGCGGTCGACCCCGATCTCGGCGCCGTCGAGATCCTCGATTACGTGATCGTGGAGGATGGCGGCACGCTTGTGAACCCGCTCGTCGTCGACGGGCAGATCTACGGCGGCCTCGCGCAGGGGATTGGCACGGCGCTTCTGGAAGAGATGCGGTTCGACGCCCGCGGCCAGCCCCTGGCGTCGACCTTCGCCGATTACCTCCTGCCGGGCGCGGCCGAGGTGCCCGAGCCGCGCATCGATCACATGGAGACGCCGTCCCCCTACACCCGGTTCGGCGTGAAGGGCATCGGCGAGGGCGGGGCGATCGCGCCCCCGGCAGCCATCGCCAACGCCATCAACGACGCCCTGCGGCCGCTCGGCGTCGAGATGCTGCATTCTCCCATCAGCTCGCGCCGCATCGTCGAGGCCTTGTGTGCCGCGAAGGATGTTGGCGCGCCACGAAGGCATGCCGCATGAAGCCCGCCCGCTTCGCCTTCGAGCGCTCCCGGGACCTCGCTGCCCTCCTCGACCGCCTCGCCGCGGCGGAGGGGAGCGTGAAGCTGATCGCCGGGGCGCAATCGCTCGGGCCGATGCTGAACCTTCGCCTCGTCGAACCGGACCTCGTCCTTGACATCACCGGGATCCCGGAGCTGCGGCAGGTCGCGCTTGATGGCGACACGCTGGTGCTCGGCGCCTGCGTCACCCATGCCGACATCGAGGATGGGCGCGTCCCCGACGTCACCGGCGGTGCCATGGCCCGTGTTGCGTCCGCAATCGCCTACCGCTCCGTGCGCAACCGCGGCACGATCGGCGGGAGCCTAGTCCACGCCGACCCCGCCGCCGACTGGGTCACGTCGCTGATCGCACTCAGCGCCGAGGTCGAGATCGCGTCCAAGGGCGGGCGCCGCCGCCTGCCGCTGGAAAACTTCGTCGTCGGAGCCCTCGACGTGGCGTTGGAGCCCGGCGAGGTCGTGATTGCGGTGCGAATCCCCACGCTCCCACCGGCCACGGCTTGGGGCTACGTCAAGCACTGCGCCAAGATCGGCGAGTTCGCCCATGCCATCGGCGCCGTGCGCATCGAGGCTGTGCACGGCCGCGGCCGTGCGGTCATCGGCGCCATCGAGCGCGCGCCCCTGGTGTTCGCGGATGCGCGGTCCTTGTTCGGTGGCCGGATTGGCGCGGACTACGCCGACCGGTTCGACCCGGGCGCCGCTGACGCCGCCCTGCGTGCCTCCGGAATGTCCGACCCCGTCGACCGCCATGTCCACGTCACCGTCCTAAGTCGCGCCGTCGCGCAGGCGGCTGCACGGCCGGTTCCTGGCCTCGGACGCCTGACGGAGGCCGCATGAGCACCGCCGTGCCGCTGGCCGAGAACGATCGCATCGCCGTCGCCTTCTCGGTGAACGGCCGGCCGATCCGGATGCTCGTCGAACCGCGTACCCATCTCGCCGACCTTGTCCGGGACGAGCTCAACCTCACCGGCACGCATCTGGGCTGCGAACACGGTGTCTGCGGCGCCTGCACGGTGCTCCTCGACGGCGAGCCGGCCCGCGCCTGTCTCACCTTCGCGGGGAGTTGCGGGGGTGCGGCGGTCACGACCATCGAGGGACTCGACGAGGACGAGGTGACTGCCGAATTGCGCGCGGCCTTCAACCGGGAGCACGCGCTTCAGTGCGGCTACTGCACGCCCGGGATGTTGGTCACCGCGCGAGACCTCGTCCTGCGTCTGCACGATCCCGACGAGCGTCGCGTGCGGGTCGGGCTCGCGGGCAACCTCTGCCGTTGCACCGGCTATGTCGGCATCGTGCGCGCAATTACCAGCGTGATCGCGGCACGGCGCGCGCGCGGCATTGGACCCGGAACTGGGCGAGAACGCCGACTTGGGCCGGTCGGGGCATACCCCGGCACCAGCTCCATCGCCATCCCTGTACCGGTACGGGGCACCGAGACGCCCGAGGGGGAATTCCGGGCGGTGGACATCGCGGAGGACTTCGCGCCGGCTCACAGCTTCGACCTGTCGTTTGTCGTGGCCCACCCGCCGGAGGTCGTCTTCGCGGTGTTCGGGGACGTGGAGGCGGTGGCTGCCTGCCTGCCGGGTGCCGTGCTGACCGAACCTCCGACTTCGAGCACGGTGCGGGGTGCGCTGCAGGTTCGCATCGGGCCGATTTCCGCGCGATTCATGGGACAGGCTCGCATCGAGCGCACCGAGGCCGAGCGTACCGGACGCATCCTGGGAGCAGGCAGCGATGCGGGCGGGCGATCCGCCACCCAGGGCGAGATCCGCTACGTTGTCGGGCCGGCAGAGACGCTTGGGTCGTCCCGGGTCGATCTCAGCATCGGCTACACCCTGAAGGGGCCGCTCGCGCAATTCGGGCGCCCAGGTCTCGTGCGCGACCTTGCCGGGCGCCTCGGAGCTCAGTTCGTCGCCAACCTTGAGGCACGGCTGTCGGGTGCCCCCGCGCCGACAGCCGCCGGCCTGAACCCGATCCGCCTGCTCCTGAGCGCGTTGTTGGCGCCCCTGAACCGCCGCCTCGCTGGATGGCTAGGCCGCGGCCGCTGACCCTCATCCCGATCTGCAAAACGACCTGGAGCCAAACATGACGCGCACATTGAAGACAGTTCCAACCTTGGCTCTCGCGTTCGCTCTGTCGGCGGGCGTCGCCCATGCGCAGGCGATCCGCATCGGCGTCAACGAGCCGCTGACTGGAGCCTTCGCGGCGTCGGGCACCTACGTGGTCAACGGCGCGAAGATCGCGGCGGACGAGATCAACGCCAAGGGCGGCGTGCTCGGCCGCAAGATCGAGCTCGTCATCGAGGACAACAAGAGCAACCCGACCGAAGCGGCGGCCGTGGCGGAGAAGCTGATCACCAGCGACAAGACACCGGTGCTGATGGGGGCCTGGGGCTCCAGCCTGACGCTCGCGGTGATGCCCAAGCTGGCCGAATACGAGACGCCGATGCTGGTCGAGACCTCCTCCTCGGGCAAGATCACGACCTCGGGCAACCCGTTCGTCTTCCGGATCTCGCCGCCTTCCGCCCTAGAGGCGGAGACCTTCGCGCCGATGGTCGCCAAGCTCGGGCTGAAGAAGGTCGACTTCCTCGTCCTCAACAACGATTTCGGCCGGGGCGCCGCGGCCGATTTCGGCAAGATGCTCAAGGACAAAGGCGTCACCGTCGGCCTCGTCGAGACCATGGACCAGGGCGCGCAGGACATGAGCGCCCAGCTCTCCAAGCTCAAGGCGTCGGATGCCGACACCATCATGATCACCAGCGCCGTCGACCAGCTCACCCTGGTGTTCAAACAGATGGCGGCGCTGGGCCTCAAGAAGCGCGTCATCACCACCGGCGGCTCGCAGAACCCGGACCAGATCATCGCCCAGGCCGGGGCGGCGGCCGAGGGCACGATGCACCTCACCACCTTCCTGCCATGGTACCCCGAGCAGACCCCGAACCCGACGGCCACCGCCTACTTCATCGCGGAGTGGAAGAAGCGCGGGTTCCAGTTCGCCGGCGTCACCGAGAGTTTTCGCGGGTACGACGGGATCCGCGCCATCGCGGCGGCCATAGAGAAGGGCGGCGGCGCCGACGCGGCGTCCATCACGAAGGGCTTCTGGTCGGTGGACTTCACCGGCCTCAACGGACCGATCCGCTTCGCCAAATCTGGTCCCGCCGGCAAGGAGAGCGGCCAGAGCAAGCCCGACGTCTACCTGATCGAGATCAAGGACGGCAAAATCGCGGTGCCGACGCTCTGATCCCCGAACCGGCCGGCGTCGCACCCGGCCGGACCTGCTTGCGACGGATGAGGGCCGACGATGACCGAGTTCCTGCAGCACCTCCTCAACACCCTGGTCCTCGGGGGCACCTACGCGCTCCTCGGGATCGGGCTGACGCTGATCTTCGGGATCATGAACGTCGTCAATTTCACGCACGGCGCGCTCTACACGGTCGGCGCCTACGTGATGTACCTCGCTGTCACCGCGCTGGGCCTCGGCTTCTTCGCCGCCCTGCCCACCGCGATCCTGGGCGGCCTCGTGCTCGGAGCCGCCATCGACCTCGTCCTCCTGCGTCCCCTGCGTCGCTCGGACATGGACACCACGATGCTGGTGATGATCGGCGCCGGCATCGTCCTGCAATCGGCCACGCTGTGGCTGTTCGGCGGGGTGGCGAAATCGATCCCGACGCCCTTCCCGGATGCGCCGCTCCAGCTCGGCCCGGTCTCCGTATCGTGGCTTCGCTTGTTCGTGCTCGGGGCGGCGCTCGCCCTCATCGTGCTGACCTACTGGCTGATCAATCGGACCCGGCTCGGACTCGCCATGCGGGCGACCTTCCAGGACCACGACACCGCGTCCTTGATGGGGGTCAATGTGCGCCTAATCTACACCGCGACCTTCGCGATCGGGTCGAGCTTGGCTGCCGCGGCCGGTGCGCTGCTCGGACCCGTCTACGTGGTGTTCCCGCAGATGGGCGGGATGGCCGAGCTGAAGGCCTTCGCCATCGTCATCCTTGGCGGGCTCGGCAACATCACGGGAGCGGCCATCGGCGGCTTCATCCTCGCGCTCGCCGAAGAGCTCGGCGCCGGCTACATCTCCTCGGGCTACCGCGACGCGATGGGCTTCCTGATCATCATCGCGGTGCTCATCTTCAAGCCGACCGGCCTGTTCGCGAAGGCGGAGCGCATCGGATGACCCGGCGCCTCCTGGCCCCCACGCTGCTGGCCGCCCTCATCGCGCTTCCCCTCGCACTGGGGACCAACCCCTATCTCCTGAACGCGCTGATCACGACGGGCATCATCATCATCGCCGCCATGAGCCTGAACCTGCTGCTCGGCTTCACCGGTCAGCTCAGCCTCGGCCATATCGCGTTCTTCGGCATCGGCGCCTATGTCAGCGCGCTGACCAGCCTCGGCTTCGACGCCGAGATCCTTCCGGGATGGCGCGTCGTCCACGAGCCCTGGCCACCAGCGATCGGCTTCCTGTTCGCCGTTATCGCGGCGGCCGCGTGCGGCTACCTCGTCGGACGGCTCTCGTTCCGGGTGCGCGGCGCCTATTTCGTGATCGTCACGATCTCGTTCGCCGAGGTGGTGCGCCTCGTGGCCCTCAACTGGGTGGAGCTGACGCAAGGGCCGCTCGCCCTCACCGGCATCCCCCCCTTTACCCTCGGTCTGCCGGGCCTCGGGAGCGTGACGCTCAAGACCAAGCTGCAGAACTACTACCTCGTCCTCGCGGTCGGAACGGTCTGCTACGCGATCATCGCGCGCCTGGTCGGCTCGCGCTTCGGCCGGGCCATGCGCGGGCTCAAGGAGAACGAGTCCCTCGCCCTGTCGGTCGGCATCAACGCCACCCGGACGCTCACCGTCGCGGCAATGATCTCGGCGGCGATGGCGGGCGCCGCCGGCAGCCTCTACGCTCATTATCTGCGGATCATCGACCCCGACGTCTTCCTGTTCTCCACCACCGTCACGATGGTGATCATGGTAGTGGGCGGCGGCAAGGGGACGCTGCTCGGGCCGATCGTCGGCGGGCTCATCTTCGGGCTCCTACCGGTGGCCCTTCGGCCCGTTATGGCGCCCGAAGCCCAGTGGATGGTCTACGGTCTCATCCTGATCGCGATCCTGTTCGTGCTGCCCCGCGGCATCGTCCCGGGGATCGCCAATCTGATGGGTCGTCGGCACAAGACGACTGACCAGGTACCCGTTGCCGGTGTCCCTCTGGAGGGACGTTCATGAGCGCGGTCGAGCCCCCGATCCTGTCAGTCGACCACGTCGGCGTCCGCTTCGGCGGCCTCGTCGCCATTGCCGACCTGCACTTCGACGTCCGTCCCGGCGAGATCCTCAGCCTGATTGGCCCGAACGGGGCCGGCAAGACCACGGCCTTCAACGTGATGACCGGCTTCCTCAAGCCAAGCCAGGGAGAGGTGCGGTTCCGGGGCACTAGCCTGAAGGGGCTGCAACCGCATGAGATCGTTCGGTTGGGCCTGAGCCGCACCTTTCAGCGCACCAGCGTGTTTCCCGACGACACGGTCTTCGACAATGTGATGATCGGCCTCCACCGCCACGGGCCTTCGCGGCTACTCGACACCCTCATTGGCCGCGACAAGGCCTCGGAGAAGCGTCTGGGGGAGCGAGCCGCGGAGCTTCTCGACTGGGTCGGCTTGTCGGCCCGGGCGAAAGAGAAGGCCGGGTCCCTGGCCTATGGCGAGCAGCGCCTCGTCGGCGTGGCCCTCGCTTTGGCGACCGAACCGGCCATGCTCCTGCTCGACGAGCCCGTCTCCGGCATGAACGCGTCGGAGACCCACGTCTTCGTCCAACTGATCCGCCAGATCCGGGCGCGCGGCATCACCATCCTCCTGGTCGAGCACGACATGCCGATGGTGATGGAGGTCTCCGACCGCATCGTTGTGCTGAACTACGGCCGGCTCATCGCGGAAGGCCCTCCGGCGGCGATCCGCACCGACCCCGCGGTCATCGAGGCCTATCTAGGCAAGGGCAGCGCCGCCCGGGACGCCGCGCGCGCCGCCTCAGCGGAGACGAGCGATGCTTGAGATTCGCGACCTCGTTTGCGGCTACGGCCACGTCACGGCGCTCAAGGGCATCTCCATCGAGGTCCGGGAAGGTCAGCTCGTTGCCCTCGTGGGTGCGAACGGCGCCGGTAAGTCGACGACACTGCGGGCGATCTCGGGCCTGGTGCCGGCGCGCTCCGGCGCGATCCGCTTCGCCGGCCACGACATCACCGGCAGCGATCCGCGCCGCGTGCTCGGCCACGGCATTGCCCATTGCCCCGAGGGGAGGCGGGTCTTCCCGCAGATGAGCGTGGCCGAAAACCTCGCCATGGGCGCCTACCAGCGCCGCGATCCGGCCGGCATCGCCGCCGACCTCGCCCGCGTCTACGGCGAGTTCCCGCGGCTCGCCGAGCGACGCGGTCAGTCCGCCGGCACCCTGTCGGGCGGCGAGCAGCAGATGCTGGCGATCGGCCGGGCGTTGATGGCGAGGCCGAAGCTCGTGCTCTTCGACGAGCCGTCGCTTGGCCTCGCCCCCAACATCGTCGAGCGCATGTTCGCAGTGATCCGAGCAATCTGTGATAAGGGCACCACGGTGCTCCTCGTCGAGCAGAACGCCTTCGCGGCCCTAGAGCTCTGCGACTACGCCTATCTCTTAGAGACGGGTCGCATCGTGCTCGCAGGGCAAGGCTCCACCCTGATCTCCAATCCGCACGTGCGCAAAGCGTATCTCGGCGGCTGAGGCAGCGTGATGCGCTTACCAGCATCCTTCGATGGGGTCGCGCCGATGCCAAGGCACTGGGTTCGCGTCCGCCGCTTGGACGCCATTGAAGATGGCACCATCGTTCCCGTGGTGGTGAGGGGTACGCATCTCATCCTCATACGGGAGAACCATCGGATCTATGCGACCGAGAGGGCTTGTCCGCATGAAGGTGCGGACCTTTCGACCGGGCGATGCTTGCACGGAAATCTTTTCTGCCCTCGTCACTTTGCATGGTTTGGCCTGGAAGATGGACAGGTCCACGGAGGGTGGCACTTTCGTCGCCTGCGCACTTATCGGACTTATGTCG
>NZ_CAXUJR010000096.1:0-13283 GCF_964251405.1 uncultured Methylobacterium sp. | reverse complement strand
TCCCTCCACTCTCGCGAAAAGACTGCACCATCAAACCCTGGGATCAAACATCTAGGCTCAGGCGCCGGTTTCGCCCTCGGTTTCCTGACCTGGAACCCGCTCTACCTCGCCAGCATCTCCGAGGCGCCGATCCTGTGGCTGCCGCGCCTGCTCGGATATACGGGCGCGCTGCTTGCAGCGCTGACCGTACTCGCTGCGCTGGCCCTTTGGCTCCTCGTCCGCTTCCCCACGCCCGAAACGCACGCATCCGGGGCCTCGCCGCTCGCCGCGATCTTCGTCGCGCGCTGGCCGGCCTGGACCGGCGGCGTGGCCGTCGGGCTGCTCGGGACCGTCGCCTATCTGCGGCTCGGCCCGCTGGGCGTCACCTCCGAGCTCGGTGCCCGCTCGCGTGAGGCGGCAGCCAGCCTCGGGCTGATCCCGGAGCGGCTCGAAGGACTCGACACCTTTCGCGGCTGCGCGACCCTCGTCCGCGACACGATCCTCACCCCGAACGGTCTGTTCGTCTCGGGGCTCGTCCTCGCGAGCTTCGCAGCGGCCCTGGCGGCAGGCCAGTTCAGGCCAACCTGGCCCACCCCGGTTCAGATCGCACGCGGGCTTCTCGGCGGGTTGCTGCTCGGCTGGGGCGCCATGACCGGCCTCGGCTGCAGCGTCGGGACGCTCCTCTCCGGGATCGGCGCCGGCGCGGTCTCGGGCTGGGTTTTCGCAATCGCCATGTTCGCCGGTGCGACCGCTATTCTTCACATCGAGCGGGCAGGCGAGGCATCGTGATCGTCGTCACCAGGACAGGCAGCCCTTCGCAGCCCGACGATTCGCACGGAGCCTGCGGTCAGCACCGACCATTTGAAGAGGGGTTCGCGCGGATCGGGTCGGCGGGGCTTTGGCGAGGTGGTCCAATCTGATCCAGGGTTCGGGTTGAAGACGGAGGCTGGCCCGCTCGTGGCGGCCTCTCCCGACAAGATCCATACGGTGCTCGCCGACGACGGCATGGCTTTCGCCGATCTCTCGAAGAACAAGACTGGGCCGACGCGTTCTCGGACGGCACATCGTCGATCGCGTCGGTGACGAGCACGGGATCGAGCAGCGGCTGATCGAGCCTCGCCATCCCTGGACCTACGGTCGGAGCCTGCCCCGGACTTGATCCGGGGTCGAGCGCATGAGCCACACGCCCAACGACGCGACGGTCAAGCGCGACCACTCCGAGGATGTCGGCAGCCTGACAGCCCCTGTCCTGGCCTGCGCCGCGGCCCGCAACTTCACCAAGCACAAGGCGCTCCGGTGGAAGACGCCCGACCCGATCATCGGTCAGGCTTGGACCGACGACCCGGCGCGATGCAGGAGCAACCGCCGCCACATCGTCCAAGGACCATCATCCTGATGCGATCCTTATAAGATAGGCCGCCATTCCATCTCGAATTCATATGCGGTTCCCGGCCATTCTGGCGGCACGGCAAGTAACCACCCCCGAAACGTCCGTTCCAGGGAACGAACACCCTCCTTCCTCGGGACCCGGCTTGCCGCTCAACCTGGCCGGAGCTGAGCGACCGATGCTCGACATCTTATTCATCTCAGGTGGTCTCGCCTTCTTCGCCCTCGCGGTCGGCTACGCCGCCCTGTGCGAGCGGCTTTGAGCGCCCTGCCATGACGCTCGACCTCACGCTCGGCGCCCTCGTGACCCTCGGGTTGCTGGCCTACCTCGCCTACGCCCTCGTCCGCCCTGAGCGGTTCTGAAAGACCGGCTGCCATGACCATCAACGGTTGGATCCAGATCGCGCTCTTCTGCGTGGTCGTGCTGGCGCTCGTGCGCCCTCTCGGCGGCTACATGACCCGCGTCTTCACGGGCGAGCGTACGTTCCTGTCGCCCGTGCTCGCTCCCGTCGAGCGGGGCCTCTATCGGGTCTCAGGGATCGATTCCGCCCAGGAGCAGCACTGGCTGTCCTACGCGACCGCAATGCTGGTCTTCCACGTGCTCGGCTTCCTCGCCCTCTACGGGCTGCTGCGCGTCCAGGCCGTGCTGCCGTTCAACCCGGACGGCCAGGTCGCGGTCGGCTCTGATCTGGCCTTCAATACGGCGACGAGCTTCGTCACCAACACGAACTGGCAGTCCTACGGCGGCGAGACGACGATGTCGTACCTCACGCAGATGCTGGGGCTGACGACGCAGAACTTCCTCTCGGCGGCCACCGGCATCTCCCTCGCCGTCGCCCTGGTGCGCGGCTTCTCGCGCGCTTCGGCGAACACCGTTGGCTCGTTCTGGGTCGATCTGACCCGGACCATCCTCTACGTCCTGCTGCCCCTTTGCATCGTCTACACCCTGTTCCTCGTCTCGCAGGGCATCCCGCAGACGCTGGGTGGCGGCGTGGAGGTCACCACGCTGGAAGGCGCGAAGCAGACCCTCGCCGTCGGTCCCGTGGCGAGCCAGGTCGCGATCAAGATGCTGGGCACCAATGGCGGCGGCTTCTTCAACGTCAACGCCGCCCATCCCTTCGAGAACCCGACCGCGCTCTCGAACTTCATCCAGATCGTCTCGATCTTCGCCATCGGCGCGGCGATGACGAACGTCTTCGGCCGCATGGTCGGCGACGAGCGCCAGGGATGGGCGATCCTCGCCGCCATGGGCGTCCTGTTCCTCGCCGGGACCGCGATCGTCTACTGGGCCGAGAGCGCAGGCAGCCCGGTCCTCAATGCCTCGGGCCTCGCCGGCGGCAACATGGAGGGCAAGGAGGTCCGCTTCGGCATCGTCGCGTCCGCCCTGTTCGCCGCGGTCACGACGGCGGCGTCCTGCGGCGCCGTCAACGCGATGCACGGCAGCTTCACGGCGCTCGGCGGCATGATCCCGCTCATCAACATGGAGCTCGGCGAGATCATCGTCGGCGGCGTCGGCGCGGGCCTTTACGGAATCCTGATCTTCGTCATCGTCACGATCTTCGTGGCCGGCCTGATGGTCGGGCGCACGCCGGAATATCTCGGCAAGAAGATCGAGGCGCGCGAGGTCAAGATGGCAATGCTCGCCATCCTGTGCCTGCCGCTGATGATGCTGGGCTTCACGGCGCTCGCCACCGTCCTGGCCGCCGGGCTTGCGGGTCCGGCCAATGCCGGCCCGCACGGCTTCTCCGAGATCCTCTACGCCTACACCTCAGCGGCCGCGAACAACGGCTCGGCCTTCGGCGGGCTGACGGCGAACTCGGTGTTCTACAACGCCACGCTCGGCATCGGCATGCTGTTCGGGCGCTTCTTCGTCATCATCCCGGCGCTGGCCATCGCGGGCTCGCTTGCGGGCAAGAAGACCCTGCCGGCCTCGGCCGGCACCTTCCCGACCCATGGCGGCCTGTTCGTCGGCCTGCTGGTGGGCGTGATCCTCATCGTCGGCGGACTGACCTTCTTCCCCGCTCTCGCGCTCGGACCCATCGTCGAGCACCTCGCCGGCGGCCTCGGCCAGACCTTCGCGGTGGGAGGCTGAGATGCGTCACGCCTTGCCGCCTCACCTCGCAGAGCGGCGCGCAGCCTTGCGCCGAGGTCTCGGGCCTCGCCGGCCCAGGACGCCCGTCCGGGGCGGTACCCCGCAGGCCGGGGGCAAGAGCCGGGTGTCGGACGTCATCCTGGGAATGGTGGCGGTGACCCTGCTCGGTGCCGTTGCCCTGACGGCGGCTTTCGCCCTTGCGGGACGCACGCTGGCGCCCTGAACCCTCCGGCCTGGCGCATCGCGCGCCGGCTCCTCGCCGACCTCATTCCGGACATCCGCAATGGCCCGCCAATCCCCCAACAGCATGTTCAGCGCCACCCTCATCGGGCCCGCGCTCATCGGCGCCGTCACCAAGCTCGACCCGCGCCTCATGATCCGCAACCCGGTCATGTTCGTGGTCGAGGTGGTGGCCGCCCTGACCACCGTCCTGTTCGCGCGCGACGTGCTGACCGGGGGAGCGAACCTCGCCTTCTCCGGCCAGATCATCCTCTGGCTCTGGTTCACCGTGCTGTTCGCCAACTTCGCCGAGGCGGTCGCCGAGGGGCGGGGCAAGGCCCAGGCCGACAGCCTGCGGCGCACCCGCACCGAGACCATGGCCAAGCGACTGACGGGCGAGAGCCGCGACTACGCCGTGGTGCCGGGCAACGACCTCAAGGTCGGCGACGTGGTGCTGGTCGAGGCCGGCGACATCATCCCCTCGGACGGCGAGGTGATCGAAGGCGTCGCCTCGGTCAACGAGGCCGCCATCACCGGCGAATCCGCGCCCGTCATCCGCGAATCCGGCGGCGACCGCTCGGCGGTCACCGGCGGGACGCAGGTCCTCTCCGACGCGATCCGTGTCCGCATCACGGCGGCGGCCGGCTCGACCTTCGTCGATCGCATGATCGCGCTGGTCGAGGGTGCCTCGCGCCAGAAGACGCCGAACGAGATCGCGCTCAACATCCTGCTCGCCGGCCTCACCATCATCTTCGTCTTCGCGGTGGCCTCGATCCCGAGCTTCGCCTCCTATGCGGGCGGCGCCATCCCTTTGATCGTCCTCGTGGCCCTGTTCGTGACGCTGATCCCCACGACCATCGGCGCGCTGCTCTCGGCCATCGGCATCGCCGGCATGGACCGCCTCGTGCGCTTCAACGTCCTCGCGATGTCGGGCCGCGCCGTCGAGGCGGCCGGCGACGTCGACACGCTGCTGCTCGACAAGACCGGCACGATCACGCTCGGCAACCGCCAGGCCACCGAGTTCCGCCCCGTGCGCGGCGTCTCGGAGCAGGACCTGGCCGACGCGGCCCAGCTCGCCTCGCTCGCCGACGAGACGCCCGAGGGCCGCTCCATCGTCGTGCTGGCCAAGGAGAAGTACGGCATCCGCGCCCGCGACATGGCAAGCCTCGCCGCGACCTTCGTGCCCTTCACGGCGCAGACCCGGATGAGCGGCGTCGACGTCGATGGCTCCTCGATCCGCAAGGGCGCCGTCGACTCGATCGTCGCGGCGGTGAGCCAGCAGCCCGCTGCGAGCCGGGGTTCGAACGTGGCGCTCGCCTTCAGCCCGGGCGTCGCCACGGAGACGGTGCGCGAGGTCCAGGCCATCGCCGAGGAGGTCGCCAAGGCGGGCGGCACGCCGCTCGCGGTCTCGCGGGACGGGCGCCTGCTCGGCGTCGTCACCCTCAAGGACATCGTGAAGGGCGGCATCCGCGAGCGCTTCGCGGAGCTGCGCCGCATGGGCATCCGCACGGTGATGATCACTGGCGACAACCCCATGACGGCGGCCGCCATCGCGGCTGAGGCGGGCGTCGACGATTTCCTCGCCCAGGCGACCCCGGAGGACAAGCTCGCGCTGATCCGCAAGGAACAGTCGCTGGGCAAGCTCGTCGCCATGTGCGGCGACGGCACCAACGACGCGCCGGCCCTGGCCCAGGCCGATGTCGGCGTGGCGATGAACACCGGCACGGTCGCCGCCCGCGAGGCCGGCAACATGGTCGACCTCGATTCCGACCCGACGAAGCTCATCGAGATCGTCGAGATCGGCAAGCAGCTCCTGATGACGCGCGGGGCGCTGACCACCTTCTCCATCGCTAATGACGTGGCGAAGTACTTCGCCATCATCCCGGCGATGTTCCTCGTCCTCTACCCCCAGCTCCAGGCCCTCAACGTCATGGGCCTCGCGTCGCCGGAAAGCGCGATCTTGTCGGCGATCATCTTCAACGCGCTGATCATCGTGGCGTTGATCCCATTGGCACTGAAGGGGGTCACCTACCGGGCGGTCGGGGCCGGGGCGCTGCTGCGGCGCAACCTGCTGATCTACGGGCTCGGCGGCATTCTGGTGCCCTTCGTCGGGATCAAGGCCATCGACCTCGCCATCACCGCCTTGCACCTCGTCTGACAACGCGCTCCCCTCGCCCTTGCGGGGAAGACAGTCCCCGCACCTCACCCGGACTTGACGCCATGCTAACCCAGCTTCGCCCCGCCCTCGTCCTCCTCCTGGCGCTGACCATGCTCACGGGCTTTGCCTACCCCGTCGCGATGACGGGCATCGCCGGGGTGATCTTCCCGGCCCAGGCCGCGGGCGGCATCATCGAGCGGGAGGGCAAGCCCGTCGGCTCGAGCCTGATCGGGCAGTCCTTCACCAGCGAGCGCTACTTCCAGGGCCGGCCCTCCGCCACCAGCGCCGCCGACCCAGCGGACGCGACCAAGACGGTGTCGTCCCCCTACAACGCCGCCAGCTCGTCGGGCTCCAACCTCGGGCCGACCAGCGCCGCGCTCGCCGAGCGCGTGAAGGCCGACGTCGCCGCGCGTCAGGCCGAGAACCCCGGAAAGCCGGTTCCCGTGGACCTCGTGACGACGAGCGGTTCGGGACTCGACCCCGACATCTCGCCGGACGCCGCCCTGTTCCAGGTGCCCCGCGTCGCCAAGGCCCGTAGCCTGCCCGAGGAGCGGGTGCGTGATCTCGTCGGCACGCAGGTGCAGGGGCGCTGGCTCGGCGTCCTCGGCGAGCCGCGCGTGAACGTGCTGGCGCTCAACCTCGCCCTGGACGACCTCGCGCGGGACGACCTCGCCCGAAGGTAGCGGCTTCGGCTAGGATCGCGCATGTCCGATGCAGGCCGAGAGAAGAACCGCCCCTCGCCCGACGCTTTGCTCGAAGCGGCGCGTCGCGAAGACAGTGCGCGCGGCAGACTCAAGATCTTCCTCGGGGCGGCGCCCGGCGTCGGCAAGACCTACGAGATGCTCACCGTCGGCCGTGCCCGGCTCGAGGCGGGCATCGACGTCGTCTTGGGCGTAGTCGAGACCCACGGCCGCGCCGAGACCGACGCCCTGCTCGACGGCTTCGAGGTCGTTGCGCGTCGGGCGGTGCCCTATCACGGCACCGTGCTGGAGGAGATGGATCTCGACGCGCTGCTCGCGCGCCGGCCGGCGCTCGCCCTCGTCGACGAGCTGGCCCACACCAACGCGCCGGGCTCCCGCCACCCGAAGCGCTACCAGGACGTGGAGGAACTGCTCGACGCCGGCATCGACGTTCACACCACGCTCAACATCCAGCACGTCGAGAGCCTGAACGACGTGGTCGCGCAGATCACCCGCATCCGGGTGCGCGAGACGGTGCCGGACGGCGTCCTCGACCGGGCCGACGACATCGAGGTGGTCGACCTCAACCCGGACGACCTGATCCAGCGCCTGAAGGACGGCAAGGTCTACGTACCGGGCAACGCCGAGCGCGCCCTGAAGCACTACTTCTCGCGAGGCAACCTGACCGCCTTGCGCGAGCTCGCGCTCCGGCGGACGGCCGACCGGGTCGACGACGAACTGCTCAGCCACATGCGGGCCAACGCCATTGCCGGCCCATGGGGTGCGGGCGAACGGGTGCTCGTCTGCGTCGACGACGATCCGCGCTCGGCCGGCCTCGTGCGCCACGCCAAGCGGCTCGCCGACCGGCTGCACGCGCCCTGGACGGCCCTGACCGTCGAGGGGCCGCGCAGCACCGGCCTCGGGGAGGTCGCGCGCGACCGGATCGCCGACACCCTGCGCCTCGCGGACCGCCTCGGCGGCGACGCCGTGACCTTGCCGGGCGGGCGCCGCGTCGCCGACGATATCCTGGCCTACGCACGCTCGGCCAACGTCAACCACGTCATCCTCGGCAAGGCGACGCGCTCGAGACTGTTCGAGCTCGTCAACGGCTCCATCGTGCACGAGCTCGTCCGTCGCAGCGGCAACATCAGCGTCCATGTCATCGCCGGCGAGCCGATGCCGTCCGATAGGGTGCCGGCCAAGACGGTCGCGACCGCAAAGCCAGCGGCGGCGTTCGAGCCGATATCCTATGCCGTGGGATTGACCGCGACGGCCATGGCGCTCGGGCTCGCCCTGCTGCTTCAGCCCTATCTCGGGCTCGAGAACGCCGACCTCATCCTGCTGACGGCCGTGGTCGCCGTGGCGGTACGTTTCGGCCTGGGACCCGCGCTCGCGGCGGTCGTCGCGGCCTCGCTGTCCTACAACTTCTTCTTCCTGCCCCCGGTCTACACCTTCACCATCGCCGACCCCACGAACATCGCCGCCTTCCTGCTGTTCACGGCTTTGGCGGTGGTCGTCTCCAACCTCGCCTCCCGCTCGCGCAAGCAGGCCGTCGTCTCGCACGGCCGCGCCCGCGCCTCGGAGCGGCTCTACGGCTTCAGCCGCAAGCTCTCGACCTGCGCCACCCTCGACGACGTGCTCTGGGCCACCTCGGCGCAGATCGCCGCCATGCTGAAGGTTCGGGTCGTGCTGCTCCTGTCCGAGGACGGGGTCGTCTCGGTCCGGGCTGGCTACCCGCCCGAGGACAGGCTCGACGACGCCGACCTCGCCGCCGCCAAATGGGCTTTCGACAACGACAGGCCCGCCGGCCGCGGCGCCGATACCCTGCCGGGCGCCAAACGGCTGTTCCTGCCGATGCGCACGGGGCGCGGCACCATCGGGTTGATCGGCCTCGACGCCGACGGCACCGGCCCGATCCTGACGCCCGAGGACCGGCGCCTGTTCGATGCCCTGGCCGACATGGGTGCGCTCGCCATCGAGCGGGTGCGGCTGGTGGCCGACCTCGATCGGGCCGAGCGCGCCGCCGAGACCGACCGCCTGCGCCAAGCCTTGCTCACGTCGATCTCGCACGACCTGCGCACGCCCCTGTCGTCGGTCCTCGGCGCGGCCACCACCCTGCGCGACCTCGACGCGGCGCTGCCGCCGGAGGCCAAGGTGGACCTGCTCGCCACCATCATCGAGGAGTCCGAGCGATTGAACCGCTTCATCGTCAACCTCCTCGACATGACGCGACTGGAGGCCGGCGCGGTGGCGCCGAACCTCGTTCCACAGGAGGTCGGCGAGACCATCGACACGGCCCTGCGCCGAATGGAGAAGGTCCTCGCGCGGCACCGGGTCGAGATCGACGTCCCACGAGCGTTGCCGCCCCTGAGCCTCGACCCCGTCCTGTTCGAGCAGGTGCTGGTCAACATCCTCGACAACGCCGCCAAGTACGCGCCGGAGGGTTCCACGGTCACGGTGAGGGCGATGGTCAGCCGAGGGCAGGTCTGCGTGCAGGTGCTCGACGAGGGGGACGGCCTGCCCGAGGCCGATATCGAGCGGGTGTTCGACAAGTTCTACCGGGTGCGCAAGGGCGACAGCGTCCGGGCCGGGACCGGGCTCGGCCTCGCCATCGCCCGCGGCTTCGTCGATGCCATGGGAGGCTCGCTCACCGCCGCCAACCGAGAAGACCGCAGCGGCGCCGTCTTCACCCTCGTCCTGCCGGTTCCTGCTGACCGAAAGAGCCGATCGGACCTCGCGGCATGAGCCTGAGCATCCTCGTCATCGACGACGAACCGCCGATCCGGAAGCTGCTTCGGACGGGTCTGACGACGCAGGGCTACACCGTCTTCGACGCCCCGAACGCGCGCACGGCCCTTGACGTCCTGTCCCGCGAAACCGTCGACCTCATCATCCTCGACCTCGGCCTGCCGGACATGCGCGGGCACGATTTGCTGCGCCGCATCCGGGAGGGTCACCGCGACCTGCCCGTGGTCGTCCTGTCGAGCCGCGACGACGAGCCGGGCAAGGTCGAGGCCCTCGACCTCGGGGCCGACGACTACGTGACGAAGCCGTTCGGCATGGGTGAATTGCTCGCCCGCATCCGTACGGCTTTGCGCCACCAGCTCGCCGTGCAAGGCGAGCGCGCCCTGTTCGAGGTCGACGACCTCAGCGTCGACCTCGTCCGCCGCCTGGTGCGGGTACGCGGCGCCGAGGTGAAGCTCACCCCGCGCGAGTACGACTTCCTGCGCGTGCTGGTGCAGCACGCCGGCAAGGCCCTGACCCACGCCCAGCTCATGAACGCGGTCTCCACCTCCTCCGACCCGCAATATCTGCGCGTCTACATGCGCCAGCTCCGCCTGAAGCTGGAGGCCGACCCCGAGCGCCCGCGCATTCTCCTGACCGAGACCGGGGTGGGCTACCGCCTGCGCGCCCCCGACGACGAGGCCCGGGGCTGACATCGGAAGCGAGACGGACCGTCTGTGGACCGCGATCGTCGGCAATGGCGGACAGGAAAGCGCCTGCGGCTGGTGCAGGGATCGCTGGGGCATCTCGTGGCAGATCACGCCGCGCGTGCTGACTGCCGCGATTGCGGGCGGCGGGGACGAGGCGAGACGCGCCTTCACGGCCATGATGACTATGCGCAAGATCGACATCGCGGCAATCGAGGCAGCGAGGCGCGAATGACGATGCGCCAGCTGCGCTCCTCGTCCGACCTCGTACACCACGTCGCGGTCTAACCTGCCCCATGCGCCTCTCCGCGGGCGACGACGCTTTCGCCCTCAGTGGACCGCCTGGAGCAGATCATCATGCGGAGAGCCGAGACAGCGTAGAACGATGCGGTGTTTGCGGGCGGCGATCCAAGGTAGCGCTTTGGCGCCGTCAACCTCAGGCTGATCGCACCGCTCGCGCCCGTGCGATCGCTTCACCCATGAGGCGGTTGCCTCGCTGATTTTGCGGTCATGCGGTCATGGGCAGGTTTCGTTTCAGCGTTCGCTAACCACCGCCTTAGCTGCTTGCAACCACATCCAGGGGATAGCCGTAACTGTCACTGATGTTCATGCCCGCCAGGTCGCCAGATGACGCATGCCCTCCGGTTGCGGACACCCTCACGAACCTACCGCTTGCCGACTTTGTGGCAGCGTGGCGTCGTCTGGTCGGCGAGCCGCCTGCCGTCATGCTGGATAGTCGATCAGAGATGATCAGGCTGCTGGTCGAGAGTGTGCCGGTCGCCCAACCAAGTCCCTCAGGGGAGGCCGCCGGCGCGGGCGATTGGCTACCTCGATGTCCAGGTCGCTGGTAGAAAATGCTGATGGATGGAAGGCTGGCGGGGACGGCAGGGGTCGAACCTGCGACCTTCTGGTTCGAAGCCAGATACTCTATCCAGCTGAGCTACGTCCCCAGCCCGAAAACGGGAACGCCCGCGAGCTGGGTAGCTGCGGGCGCGCCTGTCGGACGATGGTATTTTGGCGCGGAACGGACGGCGGGTCAAGATTTAAGCAGTCGCGAAATGTCTGCGCGCTTATCGCCCGCGAAATGGAGGAGATTGTAAATATCTCGAAGCGGATCCTGCAAGTAGCTCTCCGCCTGTGGCCACGGCGAGCATGAACCTACCGGGAGTGATCGGTTCAACGCCTCCTTCTACTATCCAGGCGATAGCAATCCGGGCCGTCGAGTGTACCTCGCCGAGGTGACCGGGATATCGGCCTGCCAAGGCGCAGCACGGCATTCCGCGGCTTCGAAGAACATGACCGGCCGAATCGGATGGTCGTCTATCCGCTGTCGGATTGCGAACAGCTCAGATTGCGAACGGCTCAGATTGCTACGACAAGCAACGGTAATCGCTCCCAGCGCGCCGTCCGGTTCGGCGGAGCCAGGCGTGTTCGTCACGAGCAAAGTGCGGCCGCTTGGCGAGGAATGATTGCCCTGTTGAACCAATCCGGCCCGAAGGGGTTGTCCCTCCGAATCCCCCAAGGATCTACACCTTCAGCCCCGCTCGGTTCGCCGCGGCGGGGCTTTTTCGTGTGCGGTTGAGTGGATGCGCGTCTCGCATGGCCTGCCATCGTCCGCGCGTTCAGTGCCCTCTGACCTCGACGTGATCGCGTCGCCGGTCGAGAGTTCTCATCCTGGGGCTCGTCATCCTGGGGCACGTGCGACCGCAACACGTTTACCTGACCGGCCCCGCGGCCTCACGGCCCGCGGGGCTTTAGTGCAGGGCCTACATGTTGCGTTCAAACGAGACACAGGCGGCAGACGTGCATGTGGTTGGTCCTGGTTCAGCATCAACTGCTCCGTCAACCCAGCAACACCCCTGCTCGACCCGCGCCGATGCCCGGTACGACATCGTGGAACGGGACGTTATCCCACCGCTGGCTTCGTCAGGATGGCCGCGCGCTTGTCTCCCAGCCCCAGCCAGTTCCGCCGCATCGGCTTCAGCACGAAATAGGCGAGCGTCGCCGTGATCAGGTCGAGCACGATCGCGATGATGAAGACCGGGAACCACGACCCTTGGGTCTGGTAGATGTAGGCCGCCACCGGACCGCCGAGCAGCGAGCCGACGCCCTGCGCCATGTAGAGGAAGCCGTAATTCGTCGTGGCGTGCTTGGTGCCGAAGGTGTCCGTCAGGATCGATGGGAACAGCGAGAAGATCTCGCCCCAGGCGAAGAACACCACGCCGGAGAGCAGCGCGAACGCATAGGGGTTCTCGCGGAACAGGAGCAGGAAGCCGATCGCCACCGCCTCCAGGGCGAAGGCGATGCCCATGGTGTTCTCGCGGCCGATCTTGTCCGAGACCCAGCCGAAGAAGGGCCGGGTCAGGCCGTTGGTGATGCGGTCGAAGGTCAGCGCGAAGGGGAGCGCGGCAAAGCCGAAGATGATGGCGTCGGCGACGCCGAAATCGCGGGCGAAGGAGGCGAAGTTCGCTACCACCATCAGGCCGCCCGTCGACATCATCGTCATCATCACGAACATCAGCCAGAACAGCGGCGTCCGGAGCATCTCGCGCGGCGTGGTATCGTGGGTGGCCGTGGCGAGGTTTCTGGCGGGCGGTGGCAAGACCTCGTTGGCGCGCGGCGCGCGAAGGCCGAGCGCAGCGAGCACGCCGACGACGCCGAGGATGATGCCGAAGGTCGTCAGCGTCTGCCGGTAGCCCGAAGCCGCCATCATGTCGGTGATGGGGAAGGTGGTTAGGAGTGCGCCCATGCCATAACCAGCCGCGACGACGCCCACCGCGAAGCCGCGGCGATCAGGAAACCACTTCACCATCAAGCCGACGATGCCGACATAAACGATGCCCGTGCCCAGCCCGCAAAACAGGCCGTAGGTCGCATAGATGCCCCAGAGCGTGTCGACCCGGGCGGCCAGCACCCAGCCGAGACCCGATAGGGCCGCACCGATGGCGATCATCAGCTTGGGACTGAACCGGTCGATCAGGTAGCCCTGGACCGGCGAGAAGAACGTCTGCAGGACGATCAGGATCGTGAAGGTCCACTGAAGGACCGCCAGCGAGGATCCGGTGGTCGCCATCATGGGCTTTGTGAACAGCGTCCAGACGTATTGCGGACTGGAGATCGCCATCATGGCAATAAGTGCGAGACCAAGCTGAATCCAGCGCTGGCGGTTGATTTTCGTATCCATTCTTCACCCCTTAAGGACTTTGAGCCCGTCTTGTGATTGCTTGATATTGGCCGATGCACCGTTTGGAGGCGGAAGACTGCTTCCCGACACCGTCTGCATGCCCTCAGCCGGCCCATTTGAGGGACTTCGGGTGCCGCCGTCAAAGGTTATGCAA
>NZ_CAXUJR010000095.1:0-13413 GCF_964251405.1 uncultured Methylobacterium sp. | reverse complement strand
TGGCGCCGCTGCTGGTCTGCCTGATCTGAAAGATATGCATCGCGAAACCCTCTGAAGCCCTGTTCGGCTCGACCGGTCGCAGGTCCAACGCGCGGGTGACGCGGCGGTTGCGGGCCATGGTTGCCGGTCATGAATGCTGGTCATGCGCAGTCCGAGGCTGCGACCTCTCGCGCCGTGGCGACGGCCTGTCCGCGCTATCGTCCGGACCGTGGGAATGCGATGATGCGCGGGGGCGTAACGATGGTCGGATCGGCGGGACCCTGACCCGTGCCCGTCATGAGGATGCCCGTCTTGAAAACGCCGGTCTTGGCGGGCATCGCTGCACGGCTCCGGTTACGGGTCCGGTTCTAGGTCCCCTCGGCGCCTCGGATCCGCGCTCTCGTCACGGCAGATACCCACGATGCACGCCAAGCGCCTTGTCCTCGCCGTCGCCGCGACGGTCCTCGCCACGGCCGAGATCGCCGCTGCGGAGAAATCCGTCGTGCCGGACGCGGTCGCGGTGGCTCCCGCCGTGACGGTCGTGCCCGCCCTTCGGCGCGAGATCGTCGAGGAAGCCATCGTGACCGGCACTCTGGTCTCCCGCGACGAGATCCTGGTATCGCCCGAGATCGAGGGGTTCCGCATCACCGAGCTCCTAGTCGAGGAGGGTGCCAGGGTCGAGAAGGGCCAGGTCCTCGCCCGGCTCTCGCGCGAGATGATCGAGACGCAGGAGGCGTCCAACCTCGCCGTCATCGCCAAGGCCGAGGCCGCGATCGTCCAGGCCCAGAGCCAGATCGTTCAGTCCGAGGCCGCGCGGGTGGAGGCGAACCTCGCCCTCGAACGCGCGCGCTCCCTCGTGAAGACCGGCAACGCCACTGCCGTGACGATGGAGCAGCGTGTCTCGGCCGCCCAGAGCGCGGAGGGGCGCCTCGCCTCGGCCCGCGGTGGCCTGCAGCTGTCCCAGGCCGAGCTCGGATCGGCCCGCGCTCAGGCGGCGGAGATCGCGCTCAAGCGCGCACGCACGGAGATCCGCGCACCCGAGGCCGGCATCATCAATCGCCGCACCGCGCGCGTCGGCGCCTCGGCCACGGCGGTCGGCGAGCCGTTGTTCCGCCTCATCGCGCGAGGCGAGATCGAGCTCGAAGGCGAGGTGCCCGAGACCGCAATGCCCAAGATCAAGCTCGGCGACCCGGCCCGCCTCGACCTCGAGGACGGCCGCAGCCTGGCCGGGCGCGTGCGCCGGATCGATCCCGAGATCGACCGCGCCACCCGGCTCGGCAAGGTCCGGATCAGCCTCGATCCCGATCCTGCGCTCAGGATCGGCGCCTTCGCCCGCGGCAGGGTCGAGGTCGCCCGGCGCGACGGCATCGCCGTGCCGCTGTCCTCGGTGCTCTACCGCGCCGACGGTGCCGCCAGCGTCCTCGTGGCCGCGGAGGGCCGGGTCGAGGCACGCAGAATCGTCACCGGCCTTTCGGCCGGCGGCTACCTCGAGGTCCGCTCGGGCGTGCAGGCGGACGAGGCGGTCGTGGCCCGCGCCAGCAGCTTCCTGCGCGACGGCGACCGTGTCCGGACGGTCCGCGCCGTGGCGGCCGATGCGGCGAAGTGAGGAAAGCCTGACGCCATGCGCCTGAACGTCTCCGCCTGGGCGATCCGCAAGCCGATCTCCTCCGTCGTCCTGTTCCTGGTGCTGGTGGTGCTCGGCCTCGTCAGCTTCCGCAGCCTGCCGATCACGCGCTTCCCCAACATCGATATCCCGATCGTCTCGATCCTCGTCACCCAGGCGGGGGCGGCGCCCTCCGAGCTGCAGACGCAGGTCACCAAGGTGGTGGAGGATGCGGTCGCGGGCGTGAAGGGCGTCAAGCACATCACCTCGGCCATCGCCGAGGGCACCTCGACGACAACCATCGAATTCCGGCTCGAGACCAACACCGACCGGGCGGTGAACGACGTCAAGGACGCGATCGCCAAGGTCCGGGTCACCCTTCCCCGCACCATCGACGAGCCGATCGTCAGCCGCGTCGACATCGCCGGCCTGCCGATCATGGTCTACGGCGCGTCTGCGCCCGCGATGACGCCCGAGGACCTGTCCTGGCTCATCGACGACGTCGTCGCCCGCCAGATCCAGGGCGTGAAGGGCGTCGGCGGCGTCGAGCGCCTCGGCGGCGTCGCCCGCGAGGTCCGCGTCATCCTCAAGCCCGACCGGCTCCTGGCGTTGGGCATCACCGCGGCGGACGTGAACCGGCAGGTGCGGCTCACCTCGGCCGATATGGCCGGCGGGCGCGGCGAGCTCGGCGGCCAGGAGCAGTCGATCCGGACGCTGGGGGGCGCTTCGAGCCTCGACACCCTGGCGCAGACCTCGATCGTGGTGCCGGGCAACCGCAAGGTCCGTCTCGACGAGCTCGCCACTCTGGTCGACGGCTCGGAAGAGCCGCGCACCTTCGCCCGGTTCAACGGCGAGCCCGTTGTCGCCTTCGCGATCTCGCGCGCCACCGGTGCCAGCGATGCGCAGGTGGCCGAGTCGGTGGCGAAGAAGATCGACGAGCTGCGGGAAAAGAACCCGGGCGTCCGCTTCGATCTGATCGACACCGTGGTGACCAACACGGTCGGCAACTACCATTCGGCGATGCTGAGCCTCGTCGAGGGGTCGCTGCTCGCCGTCGTGGTGGTGTTCGTGTTCCTGCGCGACTGGCGCGCGACGCTCATCGCCTCGATCGCCCTTCCGCTCTCGGTGCTGCCGACCTTCTGGGTCATGAGCACGCTCGGATTCTCGCTCAACGCGGTGAGCCTGCTCGCGATCACGCTGGTGACCGGCATCCTCGTCGACGACGCCATCGTCGAGATCGAGAACATCGTCCGGCACATGCGCATGGGCAAGTCGCCCTACCGCGCGGCCCTGGAGGGAGCCGACGAGATCGGGCTCGCCGTCATCGCCATCACGGCGACGATCATCGCGATCTTCGCGCCGGTCTCCTTCATGAGCGGGATCGCCGGGCAGTATTTCAAGCAGTTCGGGCTCACCATCGCGGCGGCGGTGTTCATGTCGCTCCTGGTGGCCCGCCTGATCACCCCGCTTCTCGCCGCCTATTTCCTGCGCGACCACGGCCCCGAGGACACCCGCGAGGGCTTCGTGATGCGCGGCTACACCCGCGTCGTCGCCTGGTCGGTGCGCCACAAATACATGACGCTGGTCGTCGGCCTCGCGTGCTTCGCCGTCTCGATCTGGTCGACGAGCCTGCTGCCCTCGGGCTTCCTGCCGGCCGAGGACGCCTCGCGCACCATCTTCATCGTGGAGCTGCCGCCCGGTGCGCGTCTGGCCGACACCACGCGGGTCACCGACGACCTCGTCGGGCGCATCCGCGCCCTGCCGGAGGTGCGCAGCGTGTTCGTGGATGGCGGGCGGCAGCTCCCGTCGAAGAAGGAGGTGCGGCTGGCCACCTTCACCATCAACCTGACGCCCAAGAACGCCCGGGTCCGCACGCAGAAGCAGATGGATCTGGTGATCGGCGGGATCCTGCGCGAGACACCCGATATCCGGTTCTGGGCGCTTCGCGAGAACGGCCAGCGCGACGTGACCCTGATCGTGGCGGGGCCGGACCGGACGGTGGTCGCCGACACCGCCGCCCAGCTCCAGCGCGAGGCGTCGGGCGTTCCCCACCTCGCCAACGTGATGTCGACGGCCCCCCTCGACCGCACCGAGGTCCGCATCCGGCCCAAGGCCGGCGTGGCGGCCGATCTCGGCGTCTCCACCGACCTCATCGCCGAGACCGTGCGGGTCGGCACCATCGGCGACATCGGCGCGAACCTCGCCAAGTTCAATGCCGGCGACCGGCAGGTCCCGATCC
Organism: uncultured Methylobacterium sp.; assembly: GCF_964251405.1. Lineage (GTDB taxonomy): Bacteria > Pseudomonadota > Alphaproteobacteria > Rhizobiales > Beijerinckiaceae > Methylobacterium. Next base: position 9,592 of record NZ_CAXUJR010000095.1, on the reverse strand, counting down.
GGGTGCAGCTGCCCGAGCGCCTGCGCGGGGATCTGGCGCAGATCGAGACCATGAAGGTGCCGGTGAAGGCCGGTGCGGCAGTGCCGCTCGCCAGCGTCGCCGACATCAGCCTCGGCCAGGGGCCGACCGCCATCGACCGCTACGACCGCTCCATCCGCGTCGCCCTGGAGGCCGACATGGAGGGCTCGGACGCGCTCGGCTCCCTGATCGAGGCCGTGCTGGCCTTGCCGACGGCCAAGAACCTGCCGCCGGGTGTCACCATCCGCCAGACCGGCGACGCCGAGGTCATGAACGAGGTCTTCGAGGGTTTCGCCCTCGCCATGGGCGCCGGGCTGATGATGGTGTTCGGGGTGCTCGTGCTCCTGTTCGGCAACTTCCTGCAACCGCTCACCATCCTGTTCTCGCTGCCGCTCTCGGTGGGCGGGGCGATCCTCGGCCTGCTCATCTTCAACAAGCCGATCTCGATGCCGGTGGTGATCGGCATCCTGATGCTGATGGGCGTCGTGACCAAGAACGCGATCATGCTCGTCGACTTCGCCATCGAGGAGATGGCGCGGGGCGTCGACCGGGCGACCGCCATCATCGATGCCGGCCGCAAGCGCGCCAGGCCGATCGTGATGACCACCATCGCCATGGCCGCCGGCATGGTGCCCTCCGCGATGGCGCTCGGCATCGGCGGCGAGTTCCGCGCGCCGATGGCCATCGCCGTCATCGGCGGCCTCATCGTCTCGACCGGCCTGTCGCTGATCTTCGTGCCAGCGATCTTCGTCCTGGTGGACGACCTCTCGGGGCTCATCGTCCGCCTGTTCTCCCGCTTCGTCGGGCGCAAGGACGAGCCGGAATCCGGCGAACACTTCGCCCTGCCGGGAAGCCCCGCCAATGACGGCCGGCTGGCTTCGCCGAGGGTGGCGGCGGAGTAGGAGGCTTCGGACTACATCAAGCCGTCGAGGGCAGCGATCACGCATACCGGCGAGAGATCCGGATACTCGTCCGGCAAGCCGCCGCGGTTGACCCAGACCGACGCGAAGCCGAAGGCGGCTGCCCCCGCGACGTCCCAGCGGTTCGACGAGACGAACAGCACCCTCTCCGGCGCGATCCCGAAATGGTCGAGGACGAGCGCATAGGCGGCCGGTGCCGTCTTGAAGGTGCGGGCGGCCTTCACCGAGAGCACTGCGTCGAGGCGATCGTCGAGCCCGGCGGACGCGACGGCGCGGGCGAGCATGGCGGGGTCGCCGTTGGAGAGGATGGCGGTCCGGAGGCCCGCATCCCGCAGGGCGTCGAGGGTCGCGGCCGCCTCCGGATAGGCATCGAGGTCGCGATAGGCGTCGAGGAGCCGCGGACGCAGCGCCTGATCGACCTCCGGATGGCGGGCCATAGCGTGGTCGAGCGCCCGCTCGGTGAGCGTCCAGAAATCGACGTCGCGCCCCATCAGGGCGTGGACCCAGCTGTATTCGAGCTGCTTCGCGCGCCAGACCTCCGAGACGGTGGAGGCCGCTGGCCCGACTGCCCCGGCATGACGCGCCACCGCGGAATGGACGTCGAGCAGGGTGCCGTAGGCGTCGAAGACGACGGCGTCCTTGTCGCGTAACGGGCTCGGATCGGGCATCAGGCCCTCCTCAGGCGCAGGCCGCACAGGCGCAGTGTGCCGAGAAGCAGCACAGCGTAGACCAGGGTTCCGGCAAGCCCCAGGGCCGCGAGCACGGCGAGGTTCCGGAAATCGAAGGCTGCCGGCACCCAGCGCTCGACGACCGGCAGGGCGTAGATCGCCGTGGCGGCGAGCCCCAGGCAGGCCACGACGACGCCGAGGATCGTGATGCCGAGCGTCCGGTTCGGCGCCGTCCAGCCGCGGCGGCGGGCCAGCACCACAAGGAGCGCGAGATTGACCCACTGGCCGATGGCGGTGGCGAGCGCGAGCCCGGTGACGCCGTAGGGGCCGGTGAGCACGACCTTGAGGCCGACATTGATCGCGATGGCGGTGAGCGAGGCGTAGAGCGGCGTCGTCGTGTCCTGGCGGGCGTAGAAGCTCGCCACGGCGCTGCGCACCAGCACCACCGCGGGCAGGGCGAGGCCGTAGGCGGCCAGCACCGAGGCGGCGCGCGCGGCATCTTCCGCCGAGAACGCGCCGCGCTGGAACAGGGCCGTCATGATCAGGCCGGGCAGGATCAGGAAGGCGATCGTGAAGGGGGCCGACAGGGCGAGCGAGAAACCGGCGGCCCGGTTCTGCGCCGCATGTGCCCCGGCGACGTCGCCACCGGCGATGCGCCGGCTCATCTCGGGCAGGAGCACGGTACCGGCCGCGATGGCGATGACGCCGAAGGGGAGCTGATAGAGCCGATCGGCGTAGTACAGCGCCGAGACCGCGCCGGTGGCGAGGAAGCTCGCGATGATGGTGTCGGCGAAGGACGCGATCTGGAAGCCGGCCGACCCGATCACCGCCGGCCCGAGCACCTTGAAGAAGCGGAGCATGGCGGGATCGCGAAAGGTCGGTGCGCCGACCGTCGGCGCGATCCCGGCCCGCCGGCATGCCGCCCAGACCAGCGCGAGCTGCAGGACGCCGGAGACCGAGACGCCCCAGGCGGCAGCGTAGGCGACGTTCGGGAACAGGAAGGCGAGGCCGAGCGCCGCCAGCATGGACAGGTTGAGGAGCACCGGCGCGCCGGCCGCCACGGCGAAGCGCTTGTGCGCGTTGAGGATCCCGGAGAGCAGCGTCACCAGCGTCATGCACAGGAGGTAGGGGAAGGTGATCCTGGTGAGCGAGACGGCGAGATCGAAGCGCGCCGGGTCGTCGGAGAAGCCGGGGGCGAGCGCGCGCACGATCCAGGGCATGGCCGGCAGCGCCACGGCGAGCAGGATGAGCTGCGTCACCAGCATCAGGGTGAAGACACGGGTGGCGAAGCGCCGGGCGGCACCGGCCTCGGCGGCTTCCGACAAGCCCGCATAGGCCGGCACGAAGGCGGTGTTGAACGCGCCCTCCCCGAAGATCGCGCGGAAGTGGTTGGGCAGCCGGAAGGCGACGACGAAGGCATCGGCGATCGGCCCGGCGCCCATGACGCCCGCCATCACCACGTCGCGGGCGAAGCCGGTGACCCGGGAGACCAGCGTCCAGCCGCCGACGGAGAGGATGGAGCGGATCATCGAGTGTCGATCGTGAGTGTATCGGAGGCGCCTCTCCTCCCCCTTGCGGGGAGGAGCCGGAGGTGGGGGTGGTTCCGCTTGCCTCGCCCGAGGGTCACCCAGTCACCCCCAACCCTCGATCCCTCCCCGCAAGGGGGGAGGGAAGGGATCCTCAGACCGCTTCGCCGTGGAGCTTCTCGACATACTCCCAGTTCACGAGGTTCTCGATGAACGCCTTGAGGTAGTCGGGCCGGCGGTTGCGGTAGTCGATGTAGTAGGAGTGCTCCCAGACGTCGACGCCGAGGATGGGCTTGGCGTCGTGGACCAGCGGGTTCTCGCCGTTGGGGGTCTTGAGGATCACGAGCTTGCCGCCCTTGACCGCGAGCCAGGCCCAGCCCGAGCCGAACTGCGACACGCCGGCCTGGATGAAATCGACCTTGAACTTCTCGAAGCCGCCGAGATCCTCGTCGATCTTCTGGGCGATGGAGCCGGGAGGGGCGCCGCCGCCATTGGGCTTCATCCAGTTCCAGAAATGGAGGTGGTTGAAGTGCTGGCCGGCATTGTTGAACAGCGGCTGGTTGGTGCCGTAGGAGGCCTTCACGATCTCCTCGACGCTCTTGCCGGCGAGGTCGGTGCCTTCGAGCAGCTTGTTGCCGGTATCGACATAGGCCTTGTGGTGCTTGTCGTGGTGAAACTCGAGGGTCTCCTTCGACATGTACGGGCCGAGGGCGTCGTAGGCGTAAGGCAGTTCGGGCAGGGTGAAGGTCATCGGCTCTCTCCGGGTCTCGGGGCGCGGGGCTCGGAGCACGCTGCAAAGGGTGCGCCGATGGTGCGCCGGCCCGCCGGTACGTAAGTCGCCGCCCGCCCCAGGGCAACGCCGGGACCGGAAAACCAGCGCCCCCGGCGCGGAGCGGGTGGCCATTCATGCACAGCCCGGTTTTGCAAAACAGCACCAAGCCTTTACTATAGGGCCTGTCCCGCGTATCCCGATCCCCGAGACCTCCATGATCATCGCGCTGTTTGCGCTGTCCATCGCCATGATCGTCGGCGGTATCGCCTCGGTGGTTCAGGGATTTCCCTTCGTCAGGCTCGAGAGCGGTCTCGCCATGACGATCGCGGGTGCCGCCACCGCCTCGGCCGGTGCAGTGCTGCTTGGGCTCGCCGTCGTCGCCGGGCAGGTCCGCAGCCTCGGCCGCCGGCTCGCGGAGGCCGCGTCGGTGGCGGCTGCGCCGCCCTATGTCGCGCCGGAACCCATGCCGCAAAGCCCCGATCGGCCGGACCTCGGCGCGGCGGGGCCGGCGCTGCAGGCGAGCCGGCGTCCGCTGATCGCCGGAGCGGCCGGTCTCGCGGCCGTCGGTGCCGAGGCGACCACCTTCGGCGCGCGGGCAAGGCCCGAGCCTCCCTTCGAAGAACCGCCTGTTTCTTCCACCGCCGAGCCGATGCTGCCCGATCTGCTGCCACCCCACCAAGATAGCCGGGACGCTGAACCTCATGCCTCGCACCTGAGCGACACCGCCGGCGTGGGGGAAAGTCGCCCGGTCAGTGAAAGCCTCCCGCCCGTCTCGTCCCCCGTCATCGCCTCCGGCGAACCGGAGACGACGACAAAGCCCGAACCGGAGGAGAGCGACGCCGACCTGTTCGCAGCGCCGGAACCAACGCCGGATTCCCCGGCCCTGCGGCCGGCCATCGAGGATGTTCCCCCTCCTGCCGCTGCGCCCGAAACGCAGCCTGTCGTGCCGAGCCTCGACGTGGTCGGAACCTACGTTTCGGGCGGCAACACCTACGTGATGTTCTCCGACGGCTCGATCGAGGCCGAGACGCCGCGCGGCCGCTTCACCTTCGAATCGCTCGAAGAACTCAAGGCCTTCGTCGAGGCCGGGGGAGAGGGCGAGACGCGCGGCGTCGCCTGACCCTTCGGAATGTCGAGCGCGATCACGCCGGATTCAGGATGTCGTTCCTCGCCGGCAGGGGCGCCCGCATCGACAGGCGGAACCCTTCCGGCGCGTACTGCGTCGTCACCGCGGCGCGGACCTGGCTGGTGAGCACGCGCTGCAGAAGGCGCGAGCCGAAGCCCTGGCGGGTCGGAGGCTCGACGACGGGGCCGCCGCTCTCGCACCACGCGAACACCAGAACGCCGCAGGCGTCGTCGGGCTCGACGCTCCAGGTGACGGCCACCCGGCCGGCCGGAGTCGAGAGCGCCCCGTATTTCGCCGCGTTGGTGGTGAGCTCGTGGATCGCCATGCCGATCGGCACCGCGATCTCGGAGGCGAGGTCGACCGCGGGACCCGAGAGCGTGATGCGCGTATCCGGGACGCCGTCGAGCGTGCCGTCGGCATAGGGCTTGAGCTCGTTGGCGAGGAGGTCGCGCAGGGAGGCCATCTGCCAGGTGGCGCCGGTGAGCACCGCGTGGGTGTGGGCCAGCGACACGATGCGGCCGACGAACGCCTCGTAGAAGCTCTCGATGCTGGTGGCGCTGCGCGCAGTGGAGCCCACGATGGCCTGGACCGTGGCGAGGGTGTTCTTCACGCGATGATGAAGTTCGCGGATCAGCAGGTTCTGGCGGTCCTCGGCGATGCGACGGTCAGTGACGTCGGCGACGACGCCGATCAGCCGCCGCGGCAGCCGGTCCGAGGCGTCGTGCTCGAAGCGGCCAGCCAGGTCGATGATCCGCCAGGCGCCGTCGTTTGCGCGACGGATGCGTCCGCTCACGTGCAGGATGGTGTCGTCGCGCAAGGCGTTCGAGATCGCCTGCCGGAAGGCCGCCCGGTCGTCGGGGTGGAGGATACGGTCGAGGAAATCACGCTTGCCGACGGCGCCGTCCTCGGGCTTGCGCCCGAAGATCGCGAACATGCGTTCGTTCTCCCAGATCGCCCGGTCGTCGAGCATGTGCCACTCGAAGATGCCGAGATCCGCCAGGGAGGTGGCGATGCGGAGGCGCTGCTCGCGGTCGCGCAGCGCGTTGCGGTCGGCGATTCGGTCGGTGACGTCCTGAAGCACGCCGACCATCCCGATGACCGTGCCATCCGGCGCGAGGGCGGCCTGCCCGCGCGCCAGGACCGAGACGAGGCGGTCGACGCTCCCGTGGCGGACCCGGCATTCGACGGCATAGGGCTGCCCAGCCGCGGCGGCCTCGCGCACGCGGGTCTCGAGGCGACCGGCATCGGCCGCCTCGATCCGTGCGCGAAGCGCAGCCCACGGCAGGGCATGGCCGGGCGGATGGCCGAGGATGTAAGCGGCACGCCGGGACAGGGTCACGAGGCCGCTGGCGCGGTCCCAGCGCCACTCGCCGAGGCCGGATGCGGTGAGAGCATCGCGGTTCTGCTCGGCGCGGACGATCTCGTCGGCGTCCACGGGCTCGACCACGAGGACGCGGGGGCCGCCCCTCGCCTCGCCGGACGTCCGCACGCGCACCGGGACCGCCGTCCCGTCGGCTCTCAGCCATGACCGGATGCCGGCGGGCACCGGATGCGTCGCCTCGCCCACGGCCATCAGGGGTCGGTCGCGGAGAGCGCCGGCCGGATGGCCCAGAAGGCCGCAGAGATGCGCGTTGGCCGAGACGATCATGCGCCCGTCGGGGGACAGGATCGCGAGCCCCGTGGCGGCCAGATCGAACGCCAAACGGTGCGGATCTGCCCCAGAGGCCGGAGGCGCCATCGGGTCGTGATCCGATCTGCCGCTCAACACGCGAACCTCACTCGGCGCCGTCGTCGCCTCGCCGGAGGGACGGGCGCCCGACGTCGATCGTCGCGACGGCACCCGCCACTTCCTGGAGGGTGAGCATGATGTCAGTCGATTCGGTCAGCAAGGTGCCTTCGCGCAACGCGTCGCGCCATCAAGCGGATTCGTCGGGGGCGGTTCTGGAGAATTCGAGGTAGGTCGGGCGACGGCCTGCGGCGACGGCCTTGGCCTCGTACCGGGTTCCCGGCCAGTCGGGCCAGGGCTGCGTCCATCCGGTCGCCGCCCTCGCGGTCCAGGCGAGGCCCGGGCAACGGCGGGCGCGTACCAGGGTCCAGCCGGCGTAGTCGTCGATGTCGCTGGCGAAGCGGAAGAGGCCGCCGGGTCTGAGCACGCGGGCGATCTCGGCGAGGCTCTCGTCGGAGACGAAGCGGCGCTTGCGCTGGCGGCGCTTGGGCCAGGGATCCGGATAGAGGAGATAGACCCGGGCGATCGACGCGTCCGGCAGGGCGGCCAGAAGCGCGGTGGCGTCCTCGTCCCAGATCCGGACGTTGCGCAGGCCCGCGTCGTCGACGGCACGAAGGAGCTTGACCACGCCGTTGACGAAGGGTTCCGCCCCGATGATGCCGGTTCCGGGCAGGCGCGACGCATTGGCCGCGAGGTGCTCGCCGCCACCGAAGCCGATCTCGAGCCAGACCTCGTCGACCGGGTGCGGGAACAGGGCGGCGGGATCGAGGGTCCGGCCGGCGGGCGGCAGCGCCAGCCGCAGGGCGGGCAGCAATGCGGAGAGGCGCAGCTCCTGGCCCGCGCGCAGGCGCTTGCCCTTGCGCCGGCCGAAGAAGGCGCGCTCGGGCGCCTCCCCATCGGACCCGCCCGGCTCGGGAGGGATATCCGCCCTCCCCGTCATAGAAGGCTTAACGGGCCGCCGACTTGAGGCTGTCGGCGAGATCGGTGCGCTCCCAGGAGAAGCCGCCATCCGCCTCGGGCGCCCGGCCGAAATGGCCGTAGGCGGAGGTGCGGGCGTAGATCGGCTTGTTCAGCCCGAGCGCCAGGCGGATGCCCCGGGGCGAGAGGTCGATGGCATCCATCAGGATGCCCTCGAGCCGCGCCTCGTCGACGGTGCCGGTCCCGTGCAGGTCGACATAGATCGACAGGGGCTTGGCGACGCCGATGGCGTAGGCGAGCTGGATCGTCGCCCGCGTGGCGAGGCCGGCGGCGACCACGTTCTTGGCGAGGTAGCGGGCGGCATAGGCCGCCGAGCGGTCGACCTTGGTCGGGTCCTTGCCCGAGAAGGCGCCGCCGCCATGGGGCGCGGCCCCGCCATAGGTGTCGACGATGATCTTGCGGCCGGTGAGGCCGGCATCGCCGTCGGGGCCGCCGATGACGAACTTGCCGGTGGGATTGACGTGCCAGACGGTGCCCTCGTCGACCCAGCCCTGGGGCAGGGCCGCCAGGATGTAGGGCTCGACGATGGCGCGGACGTCGGCGGAATCGAGGGATTCGTCGATGTGCTGGGTCGAGAGCACGATCTGGGTCACCGCGACCGGGCGTCCGTTCTCGTAGCGCACGGTGACCTGGCTCTTGGCGTCGGGTCCGAGCTTGGCCGCGTCGCCGACCTTGCCCTTGCGGGCGTCGGCGAGGTCCTTGAGGATCTTGTGGGCGTAGTAGAGCGGGGCCGGCATCAGCTCGGGAGTCTCGTCGGCGGCGTATCCGAACATGATGCCCTGGTCGCCGGCGCCCTCGTCCTTGTTGCCGGCCGCGTCCACGCCCTGGGCGATGTCGGCGGACTGGGCATGAAGGTGGATGGCGATGTCGTTGTGCTTCCAGTGGAAGCCGTCCTGCTCGTAGCCGATGTCCCTGACGGCCTCGCGGGTGAGTTCGGTCAGGTGGTCGAAGGTCACCGAATCAGGTCCGCGGACCTCGCCTGCGATCACGATGCGATTGGTGGTCGCCAAGGTCTCGACGCCGAGCCGCGCCTCCGGCATGGCGGCGAGATAGGCGTCGACCACGGTGTCGGAGATGCGGTCGCAGACCTTGTCCGGGTGGCCTTCCGAGACGGACTCGCTCGTGAACAGATAATTCGAACGCGGCATGGAAGGGACACCCCCGATATCGGCTGCGCCTCTGTGTCTCGGCGCTTGAACCCGGTCTGCGGAACGGCAAGCTTCTGGCAGCGGCCTTCCGCCCGGTCAAGCCGAAAGACCGAACGAGTTCGTGGTGTCGAACGAAACGGCCGTTAAATCAGCCGTTGAGGCGGTCGTTGATCGCCCGCACCGCCGCGGCGAGCTCGCGCCTGCCGGTCTCCGAGAAATGCGCGTTGAGGTGCTGCACGACGACCTCCGCCAGTCCCTGCCAGGGACCCTGGGCCGAGTCGGCCGCGTAGGCCTGCTGCGCCCGTTCCGCGAAGCCTTCCGGCGGCACGTCGTCGAGGCGCTGCATTCCTTCGAAGAAGTACTCCACCGGGACGCCGATCATCCGGCTGAACGTCTCGAGATGGATGGCGCTGATGCGGTTGGTGCCCTTCTCGTATTTCTGGAGCTGGGCCGCCGACATGCCGAAGCTCTGGGCCACGCGCTTCTGGGTCAACGCCGCCTTCTTGCGCTGCAGGGCGATACGCTGTCCGACATGGGCGTCGCGTGCGTCTGTCTTCTGGCCTGCCATGATGTGCCTCGCGCGAGCCGAACCAGGCGGTCAAGCTCGACCGTGGCGCTCATGGCGCGGTTAGTGGATTTTCCGACACGTGAAAAGGGTGGCGTCCCCGGCAGGTCTCGAACCTGCGACCCCAGGTTTCATCCCACTTCGG
>NZ_CAXUJR010000094.1:4037-13557 GCF_964251405.1 uncultured Methylobacterium sp. | reverse complement strand
TGCGGATCATCCCCAACCACGTCTGCGTCGTGGTCAACATGGTCGACCGGCTGGTTGCCGTGCGAGGCGGGAGGATCGTCGGCGAGATCGCCGTCTCCGCGCGAGGGAAGGTCGCCTAGAACCGTTTCCGTGATCCCCGAATCACGGAAACGGCTCCAAGTTATTGTTGTATCTCATTTCTTTACGCGAACCGGAACCCGCTTCGCTCGACAATGCTCTACCGCGCGAGATAGCGCTCTGCGCCCGCCAGCATCACCTCCAGGCCGAGCGCGAGGTCGTCCTCCTTGGTATCCTCCGCCCAGTGATGGCTGATCCCGCCGATCGAGGGCGTGAACAGCATGGCCGCCGGCATGATCGTCGCCATGTTCTGGGCGTCGTGTCCGGCCCCGCTCGGCATCCGCCGCCACGCGCCCGGCGCAAGTGCCTCCGCAGCGGCGGCGAGCGCCTCCGTCATCGCGGGATCGCACAGGGCCGGCATCGGCTTCCTCAGCGTCTCGACCCGCGTCGGGCAGCGCTCGCGGCGGTTGCTCTCCTGCACAAGCCCAAAGAGGCATGCCTCGAGGCGTTCGAGCACCGCGAACGACACGTCGCGGAACTGGAACAGCACCTCGGCGCGGCCGGGGATGATGCTCGGCGCACCGGGATCGAGCGCGATGCGCCCTGTGGTCCAGGTGGTGCGCTCGGCGCAGAGCCGCGGGAATTCCCGATCGATGGCCGCGAGCAGGCGCACGGCGGTCAAGCCGGCGTCGCGGCGCTCCGTCATGGTGGTTCCGCCGGCGTGATCCTGCCGGCCTTCGACAATCAGCCGATACTGCCAGATCGCGACGATGCCGGTCACGACGCCCACCCGTTCGCCCGCATTCTCGAGGGTGGTGCCTTGCTCGATATGCAGTTCGAGAAAGCCCTTGTAGCGCCCGGGCTCGATCCGCATGCGAGGGCGTCCGGAGAGGCCCGCGCCCTGAAGCGCCTCGCGCAGCGGCGTTCCGCGGGTGCGGTCCCGCGCGGCGTCGATCTCTTCCTCGCCGAGTTCGCCGATCGCCGAGCGGCTTCCGAGGAACCCGCAATCGAAGTGGCCCTCCTCATCCGCGAAGGCGACGACATCGACGGGCAAGCCGGCGCGAGCGAGAGCGAGCGCACCCATCACGCCGAGCGCGCCGTCGAGCCATCCGGCCTCGTTCTGGCTCTCGATGTGGCTGCCGGCGAGCAGCTTCGGACCGGACTCCCTGTGCCGGCCGAGCACGTTGCCGACGCCATCCATCTCGGGCGCGAGCCCGACCTCCTCCATGCGCCGCATCAGCCATTCGCGCGATTCCATGTCCTCGGGCGAGTAGGTCGGTCGATGCACGCCGGTCTTGAAGCTCCCGATCCGGCGAAGCTCGTGCAGGTCTATCAGGAAATGCGGGGTGTCGGCCTTCATGCTCGGCGTCCCTCCTTTGTCGCGAAGCTCCGTGGTCACGACAGCCGCAGCATTAATCCGGCCATCAGCTGCGCGCGCTGGGGGAGGCTGTCGACCTCGATATGCTCGTGGAGCGTATGCCAACCCTCCCCGCGGACGCCGAGTCCGTCGAGCGTTGGGATTCCCAGCGCGCCGGTGAAGTTGGCGTCGGAACCGGCGCCGGCCGAACCGTGGGTCAGCTCGAAGCCGAGTTCGCGCGCGATCTCTCGGGCAAGCCCGTAGACCATCATGGTGGCCGGCATCGGCTCCCAGACGGGGCGGGTCACGCCGCGCCGCACTCGGAACCCGATACCCTCACCATCGAGATCCGTCAGCGCCAGGAGACGGTCGACGCCGCGGTCGAGGTCGTGCTGGCGCTTGGCCATGCTCAGGACCTCCGCCTTGCACGATTGCGGGACGCAGTTCACCCAGCGTCCGCCATGGATGACGCCGACGCTGAAGGTGCAGTCCTCGTCGGTCATCGCCTCGATCTCGCCGATGCGGCGCGCCATCTCGGCGATCGCCGACCGTCCCTCCTTGAGGTTGGCGCCTGCGTGGCTGGAGCGGCCTGTCGTATCGAGATCGAAGCGTGCGATCGCGTAGCGCCCGGTGACGACCCCGCCGTCGAGCTGCGCGGGCTCGGGCACCAGCACGTATGCGTTCTTCGCACCCTCGGCCTCGATGATCGGGCGGCAGCCAGGGCTGCCGATCTCCTCGTCCGAGGTCAGCAGCACGTTGATCGGCAGCGGCGTCTCGATGCCCGCGCGCCTGAGTGCCGCGATCGCCGCGACTGCCGCGAAGGTTCCGCCCTTCATGTCCAGGATTCCCGGCCCGTAGGCCCGGGTCCCCTCGCGGCGGAACGGCAGCGTCTCGAGCGTGCCGAGCGGATGGACCGTGTCGAGGTGCCCCATCACCAGGATGCCGGGTGTCCCTTTGCGCGAATGCGGAAACGAGGCCCTGACGCAGTCGCCGAGGCCGTTTGGTCCGGGCACGCGCTCGACCTCCGCGCCCGCGGCGACGAGGTCGGCGGCGGCGAGATCCATCATCGCGTTGACCGCCTGCGGCTCGAAGGTCGGGCTCTCGCACTCGACCCAACGGCGCAACCCGACGAGCATCGCCTCGGCGTCGAGCGAGAGACGGGTAAGGTCCAGTGCCGGCATCTACGCGCCCCTTCTCATCTTCAGCATCATGTCGACTAGACCAGGATGACTCACCAGTAATCGTCATCGTTTCAATCAATTTCTAGATTTACTGGAATGATTACATCACACCCCGACCCAATCTGAGCATCCGATCTGTCGTGACGCGCCGACTCTCGACGATGGTTCGGGCGATGACGGTGTTTCAGGATCGGGACGAGACCGACGGGCTCGATGCGTGGCTGGCGCCCTTCCTGTCCGTGACGGGGCGCGGGACACCCCGGCCTTGTGGAACGGCCTCGCGCGGAATGTCGTCGCGGCGAATCGGAGCAGGGTAGGGGCTTCAACGGTCGAGGCTCGATCACTCTCAAGGCGTCTCCGACAGCATGTGACTGTCATCCTACGCCGTGATGCAAACGCTCGTCCTTGGAACCAGTCGTCTTTTTAAGCAGGCACACTGACTTTTCGTCTGCAGCGCTTGGGTTCGAACCCCGACGCGCTCACCATTGCCTTTGGAAAGACAGCCGGCCGAGGGACTTTCCCTCCCGGGGTCGACCGGCGTATCGAACGGGACATCCGCAGCCCTGCCGCGAGGCCAGTTCGGGGTCTCGCCGGCCTGGTCTCGAGGCGCCTGATGCAAGGACGATCGCGATGACCGGTTCCAGCTCGACGCGGCCTGCTCGCACGGAAGACGGCGTTTCGCGATCACCCGACGATGCCGCGGTCGCGAAGGCCGCCAACGCACGGGGGGCGGTCGCCACCGGCGCACACGCCATCGGGGCCATCGCGGTCGGGGCTTGGGCCGTCGGAGCCCTGGCTCTCGGAGCCGTGGCGATCGGGGCTTTCTCGATCGGCCGCCTGTCGGTACGCCGGGTCGCGATCCGGGACGCGCATCTCCATCGCCTGCGCATCGACCACCTGACGATCGGACGGCTGCAGCGCCCGTCGGACGATGCCTGATCGTCGTCCAGCGTCGCTTGCCCCACGCACCCGGTCGTTGCTGCCCGGCGATGGAGGACTTACCTAGCGGGGAGGCGCGCCTGACGCACCTTCGGAGGCCCGTCTTGTCTGGAGGCCCGTCTTGGTGACCGAGGTCGAAATCGAACGTCACCCCGATGCCATCGCAGGCCGGGACCTGTTGGAAGAGCGGTTGAAGCGCCTTCCTCCGGCGGACCGCGAAGCCATTCGAAAGGCCATTCGGAAGTGCTACGCGCCAGCGGCCCAGTTCGGACCGGCGGACGGGCCGCGGGCAAGAGAGTGAGGGCAGCGACGCGAGACGCCGGCACCTTTTCTTCGGGCCGGCGCGGGACCGGACCCGCGGATCGGATGCTGTTTTAGATCCGATCATGCGATCACGCCGCTGTTTTCAGCGAACCCTCAGCATGCTCCACTTCGCGGCGAGCGCATGTTGCGGAAAACCGGATTCCGCCGCGTGCCCTAGCCGCCGCCGATCCCGGAAACGACCTTTCCGGTCCCCTTGCAATCGGGGCAGGGATTGGCTTCGATCTCACCCGATCCGCCGCATCGGCGGCACAGGTTCTCGCCGGTTCCGGGGGTTCCGGGCGGGGCTTCGTCTCCGGGCTTGGTTGGCGCCTGATCCGTCATGTCGATCTCCCTGAGAGATCGAACAAAACCGCCGGGGGCGGGGCCGTGTTCCTGGCCTGCACCCTGTCACGCCGCTCGGTGCGGCGCTCGATCGGGCTCGCGACGTTCACGCCGCTCGACCACGGATTCTCAACACCTCCGGCCGACGATGCGGCCAAGGAGGACTCCACCATGACCGATATCCCGGGCCATCATCCCCAAGTCCCGCCGAGTCCCGGCGCGAACCTGTCCAGCCTCGAGCCGGAGCGCCGGCGCGCCATCCGCCGCAAGCTCGTCGTTGAGGTCTCGGCCGATCTCCATCAGCGCATTGTGGCGATCTGCGCGACCCGCCGCATCCCCGTGAACCAAGCCGTGCGCGAGGTGCTGGAGCGGTCCTTCCCGGGCAAGTGATGTTGCCGCGCATCGGGGGATCGTCCCAGCCGCGGAGGACTCGTGTCGGCGGTCCGTGCGCGGTGCGCGAACGGACACGGACGTGTCGCATGCCGTCGATCTCGCGGATCTTCCTTCAGCGCGATAGCCAGGACCCAAGGGTGCCGATGGCGGCACCCGGGGCTGCGGCACATCTGGCATCCTCGGGAACACCGGAATGTCTGCTCCGTTCTTCCCATCAGATACAACCGATAGGAATACGGAATGAAGACGATCCTCGCCCTTGCGGCGGCAGGCAGCCTGCTCGCCGCCCCGGCCTTCGCCCAGCGCGCGCTCGATTCGCGCGGCCCGATGGAAACCGGCACCGTGATCCAGCAGCAGCCCAACACCACGGGCAACGACCCCAGCCTCGTGATCTCCCGTGGCGCCACCGGAGCCGACACCATCACGACGGATTCGGCGGCGGGCGGCAATGCGAGCCGGCCGGAGCAGGCCGTGCCCAACGGCAGCGCCAATGGCGGTGGCGGCGGCCGCTAATCGACCCTCACGGCCTTCGCCGGTTTTCCTGTGGCGACCAACCCCGCGGCCCTTTGAGGCCGCGGGGTTTTTTTACGCCGATCGGGGAAGGGTCGCGTCAGCGAGGGTCCTGTCCGGCCTTCTCCTCGTCCGAGAGGCCTGCATACCAGGCGGCGTAGGACGTGTTCCTCACCATGCGGCGGTTCTGGTCAGGGGCGCCATCGTCCCACCAGACCGGACCGCGTTCGCCGAGCCCGTGCTTGGCGGCATCCACCTCGGCGCGCGCCCGCGCGATCATCGCCTCGTCGCCGGCACGCTTGCCGGCCCTGACCGCACGACGGGCATCCATCAGCGCACGGACCAAGCGGTCGCGACGGCAGGATTCGAGGTCCGGGCGCTGGCGGCGCCAGAGCCGGCCATGCACCACGATGTAGCGACCGTCCGGCGTCTCGATGACACGCATGGGATACCTCCTCGCGGCGAGGGCGGTCAGCAGTCGCGCCCCACGGCCACCGTCTTGCCGGGTGATCGCGCGGGGCGTAGCCATAGCAGGGTATCGAGCGCCATCGAGGGCGGACAAGGCATGGTCAGCATCGCGATCCTCATCGGCACCCCCGCGGGGACCCGCCTCATGGCGGCGTCCTCCGAGCGGAGCGCGGCCCTGATGGCGGAGGCGCTCCTGATCACGCTGAAACGCGAGGCGCTTCCGGCGCCGCTCTGGGTTCAATGCGCCGATACCGGCATCGTCGAACGGCTGACATCCTACCTGGCCGACCTGCAGGGCGACCTCGTCTGCGTCGATGCCGGCTGAGCGCGGCTTTCGAAAACGCTCCGTCTCGCAACGAAACGCGAGGCCGCTCGCTGCGGCTTCGATCGCAGCGAGCGGCAGGTTCGGCTGAGGTTCTACTGGCCGCTCTCGACGGCGGCGCGCAGCACCGGGGTCCAGCGGGCGACCTCGCTCTCGACGAGGGTCTGGAGCGCCTTGGGACCCTGCTCGGCCGCCGTGGGCACGGTGCCGCCGAGTTCGAGGATGCGCTTCCTGGTGCCGGCATCCGCAAGGGCGACGGCGAGCGAGTCCTGCAGCTTCTTGGAAACGTCCTGGGGCAGGCCCTTGGGCGCGAAGACAGCGTTCCAGGCGCTGACCTCGTAGCCGGGCAGGCCGGCCTCCTTGGTGGTCGGCACGTCGGGCAGGGCCGGCGAACGCTCGGGGGTGGCGATGGCGTAGGCCTTGATCGTGCCGCCGGTGATCTGCGTGGCGACGTTGACGATCTGGTCGGTCATGAAGTCGACCTGACCGGCCATGAGGTCGTTCAGGGCCGGACCCGTGCCGCGATAGACCACCAGGGTCGGCTTGGCCGCGGTGATCGAGTCGAACAGCACACCGGTCGAGTGCGAGACCGAGCCGACGCCGGCATGGGCCTGGTTGACCTTGGGGCCCGCTGCCTTGACGGCCTCGACGAAGGCCTTGAGGTCGGCCGCGGGGAAATCCTTCTTGGCGACGATGACGATCGGCGTGCCGGCGGCCAGCCCGATCGGGTCGAAGCTCTTGGCCGGGTCGTATTTCAGCCCCTTGAACAGTGCCGGGGCGGCGCCGTGCGTGCCCATGTGGCCCATCATGATGGTGTAGCCGTCGGGCGAGGCCTGCGAGGCGCGGGTGATGCCGGTGGTGCCGCCGGCGCCCGAGACGTTCTCGATGACGACCTGCTGTCCGAGGGAGCGCGACATCTGCTCGGCCACGAGGCGCGCCACGATGTCGGTGGGCCCGCCCGCCGCGAAGGGCACCACCATGGTGATCGGGCGCTGCGGGAAGGTTTCGGCGCCGGCCGGGCCGGCGAGGCCGAGGGTCGCGGCGGCGAGGCCGAGCGCGGAAACCGCGCGGCGCGTGAACGTGGCTGTCATGGCGTCATCCCTTCGATGTCGTCGTTCTTGGGTAGGATCAGGCTTCGTCAGGGTCAGGCTTCGGTGAAGACCTCGTCCCGGCTCTTGCGCATCTTCGGCGTCAGGGCCGCGGCGAGCATCACCACCGAGATCAGGAGCAGCACGGCGGTGACGGGCCGCTCCAGGAAGACCATGGGATCGCCGCGCGACAGGGTGAGAGACCGACGCAGGTACTCTTCCATGAGGCGGCCGAGCACGAAGCCGAGAAGCAGCGGCGCCGGTTCGAAGCCGAGCTTAATTAGCGCGTAGCCGCACACGCCGAAGAAGGCGATGAACATGACGTCGGTGGGCAAGGCGTTGATCGAGTAGATGCCGATCGAGCAGAACATCAGGATCGCCGGGAACATCAGCCGGTAGGGCACCTTGAGCAGGCGCACCCACAGACCGACCAAGGGCAGGTTGATGACGAGCAGCATCAGGTTGCCGATCCACATCGACGCGATCATGCCCCAGAACAGGTTGGGGCTCTTGGTCATCACCCCCGGCCCAGGGATGATGCCGTGGATCGTCATGGCGCCGACCATCAGGGCCATCACGGCATTGGGCGGGATGCCCAGCGTCAGGAGCGGGATGAACGAGGTCTGCGCACCGGCATTGTTGGCGCTCTCGGGCCCGGCGACGCCCTCGATCGCCCCGTTGCCGAACCGCGACGGATCCTTGGCGATGCGCTTCTCGAGCGCGTAGGACGCGAAGGGGCCGAGCACGGCGCCGTTGCCGGGCAGGATGCCGAGGATCGAGCCGATGGCGGTGCCGCGAAGCACCGAGGGTGCGGCCTGCTTCAATTCCGCGCGGCCCGGCAGCAGCCGACCGATCTGCTGGCGGACCACGTCGCGGGTCTCGGTCTGATCGAGGTTGCGCAAGATCTCAGCAATGCCGAACAAGCCCATGGCCAGCACGGAAAAATCGACTCCGTCGGCAAGGAAATTGAGGCCGAAGGTCATGCGCTCCTGACCGGTCTCGAGGTCGGTACCGACCGAAGCCAGCAGCACGCCGACCAGGATCATCGCCACCGCCTTGAGGACCGAGCCCCGCGCCAGCACCACCGCGAAGACGAGGCCCATCACCATCAGGCCGAAGTATTCGGCCGGACCGAAGACCATCGCGAGGCCGGTGAGCGGCGCGCCGAGTGCCGCTATGAGCAGCGTCGCCACCGTGCCGGCGAAGAACGAGCCCAGCGCCGCGATGCCGAGCGCGATGCCGGCCCGACCCTGGCGGGCCATCTGGTGGCCGTCCAGGGTCGTGATGACGGAGGTCGCCTCGCCGGGGATGTTGACGAGGATCGCGGTGGTCGAGCCGCCGTACTGCGCCCCGTAATAGATGCCCGCGAGCATGATTAGCGCGCCGACGGGGTCGAGCCCGAAGGTGATCGGCAGGAGCATCGCGATGGTGGCGATGGGCCCGACGCCCGGCAGCACGCCGATGAGGGTGCCGACGAGGCAGCCGAGGAAGCACAGCCCGAGGTTCTGGAACGTCAGCGCGACCGTGAAGCCGAGGCCGAGATTGGCGAGGAGATCGGTCATGATCGCGCTTCAGGTCGTCAGCGAATGGGTGGCGACGTCGACCGGCTCGCGCCGGGCGCCGCTGCGCAGCAGGGCCACGAGGCCGAAGCCGAGGAGGATCAGCACCCCCGCCGCAATGCGCAGGAGCAGGCGCGTCGAGATCGTGCCGGAGGTCGCCTCGATCACCACGGTGGGGAACATCGGGATGGGCAGGTTGAGGAGGTCGCCGAACAGCAGCATGCAGCCCGCCGTGAGAAAGAGTGCGAGGCCGACGAGTTCTCCGAGCCGCGCCTCGGGGCTGGCATAGCCGCCGATGATGATGGCAAGCGGGCCGGCGACGATGAGGCCGAGGCCCGGAGTCATGAACGAGCCGATCGCCACCGGACGGATCGTCACCGCGAAGGCCAGGATCGCGATCACGACGACGAAGATCCCGCGCCAGGCCACCGGCGGCAGCGGTTCGCCCCGCTTCAGGAAGCCCGCCGCCGTCAGGGCGACGCCGCAGGCCGCGACGCCGATACCGAGCCAGCGCGGCATCAGGCCGGGGCCCATCGCGCCGAGCGTTCCCTGCGGAAGGTCGCTGCCGGCCCAGATCGAGAAGGCGCCGAGCGCCAGCAAACCGAGCCCGGCGGCGAGGCTCTGCGGCCCGCGCACCGGGCCATGTCCCCGGACAGAGCCGTCGCTGGGCTCGCTCATGACATTTCCTCCGGTCCCGTCGTCTCTTACGTCCGCCTCTTCGAGCGGAACGGTTCAGGTCTGTCAGAGCCTGCCTATGGCTCCATCCTTATAAGGTGCCGCCCGCAAGGCCAAGCCTCGCTCCTGCCACCTTTATGGGCGGCGCGGGCAGCCCATCGCCGCCCGCGCCGCCAGACGGCGTCACTCGGTCGTGACGCCGGCCTCCTTCACCACCGGACCCCATTTGACGATTTCGGCTTTGACGTGGTCGGCGAGGGCCTCGGGGGTCGAGCTCACGACGATGGCGCTGAAGGCCTTCATGCGCTCGATCACGGTCGGATCGG
>NZ_CAXUJR010000094.1:0-3937 GCF_964251405.1 uncultured Methylobacterium sp. | reverse complement strand
GAGCTCACGACGATGGCGCTGAAGGCCTTCATGCGCTCGATCACGGTCGGATCGGTCAGCGCCTTCCGCGCCGCGTCGTTGAGCTTGTCGATGATCGGGCGCGGGGTGTTCGGCGGCGCGAACAGGGCGTTCCAGGTATAGGTCTCGTAGCCAGGCAGGCCGGCTTCCGCGATGGTGGGAATGTCGGGGAAGGAGGGCGCGCGCTCCTTCGTGGTCACCGCGAGGCCCCGCAGGGAGCCCGCCTTGATGAACTCGGAGGCCGAGGGCAGGTTGTCGAACTGGATCGGCACTTGGCCGGCGACCACGTCGTTCAGGGCCGGGCCGGAGCCGCGATAGGGGATGTGCTGCATCTTCACCCCCGCCATGCTCTTGAACAACTCGCCCGAGAGGTGGAGCGGGGTGCCCAGCCCCGACGACGCGTAGTTGTACTTGTCCGGCTCGGCCTTGAGGAGCGCGATCAGCTCCTTGACCGAGTTCGCGGGCAGTTTCGGGTTGACGACGAGCACGTTCGGGATGACGGCGAGCAGCGAGATCGGCGTGAAGTCCGTGACGGGGTCGTAGGGCTTGCGCTTGAGCATGAGCGGGTTCAGCGCGTGGGTCGCCACGGTGCCCATCAGCATTGAATAGCCGTCGGGTTCGGCCTTGGCGATGCGCGCGGCGCCGACATTGCCGCCGGCACCGACCACGTTCTCGACCACCACCTGCTGGCCGAGCACGTCCGACATCTTCTGCGCCACGAGGCGTCCGACCACGTCGGTGGAGCCGCCCGCCGCGAAGGGGACGACCAGGGTGATCGGGCGGATCGGGAAGGGGGCCTGCGCGAATGCCGGCAGTGACAGGGCGAGCGTGGCGGCGGCAGCGCCGAGCAGCACAGAACGGCGCGCCTGGGTCAGAACGGTCATCGTGGCGTTTCCTCGTTGTTGTTGGCACCACTCTACACGGCACCGGGCGCGAGGGAACGACCGCATCGGATCCTGCACAGGAAGGGCAGCCGCCTCACCGCCTTACCGAAGATCGTCGACCGCCCGTGCCGGCGCGTCGTTCATCCGGGTCTGCCAGCCGGCCCCTGTGCGAGCAGCCCGACAGGCTCAGCACGCCGCCACGTTCACCGCGAGCCCGCCGAGCGACGTCTCCTTGTACTTCGTCTGCATGTCCGCCCCGGTCTGGCGCATGGTCTCGATGACCGCGTCGAGGCTGACATGGTGGATGCCGTCGCCGCGCAGCGCCAGGGAGGCGGCGACGATGGCCTTGTTGGCGCCGAAGGCGTTGCGCTCGATGCAGGGAATCTGGACGAGGCCGCCGATCGGGTCGCAGGTCATGCCGAGATGGTGCTCCATGGCGATCTCGGCGGCGTTCTCGATCTGGAGGGTGTTCGCCCCGAGCAGGGAGGCGAGCCCTGCCGCCGCCATGGA
The DNA here is from genome assembly GCF_964251405.1 of uncultured Methylobacterium sp. GTDB lineage: Bacteria > Pseudomonadota > Alphaproteobacteria > Rhizobiales > Beijerinckiaceae > Methylobacterium. The sequence goes on along the minus strand of NZ_CAXUJR010000094.1, from coordinate 2,525 downwards.
GGCGGCCGAGCCGACCTCGCCCTGGCACCCCACTTCCGCCCCCGAGATCGAGGCGCGGCGCTTGATCAGCCCGCCGATGGCGGCGGCGGTGAGCAGGAAGTCGCGCCCACGCTCGGGCGACCAGTCGGGGCAGAAGTCACGGGCGTAGCGCATCACCGCGGGGACGATCCCGGCGGCGCCGTTGGTGGGCGCGGTGACGACCCGACCGCCGGCGGCGTTCTCCTCATTGACCGCGATGGCGAACAGGCTGACCCAGTCGAGGATCTCGTGGGCGGCGCGGCTGTTGGCCATGCGCCCGGCCTCCAGTTGCGCGTGGAGCGCCTTGGCGCGGCGGCGCACCCGCATGCCGCCGGGCAGGGTTCCGTCCATGCGCAGGCCGCGGTCGATACAGGCGAACATCGCCTCCGCGATGGCATCGAGCCGAGCCTCGATCTCGGGCAGCGGCCGGAGCCCGCCCTCGTTGGCGAGTTGGACCTGCGCCACGGTGAGGCCCGTCCTGGCGCAGACCTCCAGCAATTCGGCGCCGCTATGGAACGGATGCGCCGCCGTGAAGACCGGAATGGTGGCCTCCGCCTCGGCCCCCACGACGAAGCCGCCGCCGATGGAATAGAAGATCTCCTCGGCCACGAGCCCGCCCTGCGCGTCGAGGGCGCGAAACCGCATCCCGTTGGTATGGACCGGCAAGAGCTCGGTGAGGTTGAGGATGAGGTCGGCCGCTGGGTCGAATTCGATGCCGCCGCCGATGGAGCGGCTCGCCGCAAGCTCCGCCATCAGCGCCGGGATCGCGTCCGGATCGATGGTGTCGGGCGTCTGGCCGAGGAGCCCGAGGCAGATCGCGGTGTCGGTGGCGTGGCCGCGGCCGGTCCAGGCCAAGGAGCCGTAGATCTCCACCCGGACCCGTACCGCGTCGCGAGGCAGCCGCCCGCGGAACAGATCGGCGGCGATCATCGGCCCGACGGTGTGGGAGCTCGACGGGCCGATGCCGATCTTGAAGAGATCGAACACGCTGATCATGCCGGGGGCGATCGGAGGCAGTGGCGGGTCCTCGGAAGCGGGTCGGGCTGACATGATCTCGGCTCCCCGTCCCCGGACTCGAGCATGTCCCATACCATGAGGACACATGTGCAATCCCGATTCTGGCCACGGCCGATCGTGACGCAGCGGGGGCATGCACGCGGTGCTTGGCGGCCGCGGAGGACCCGCGGCAGGGCCGTCATCGGACGCCACGGCCAGCACGCTCAGGAAGTAAGCATGAGTGCCTAAAAATATGAGCGACGGGCGTTAAGCCTCTCATTTAAGCTCAAAAAAGCGCCTCAAGGTGCCCAAACGCACGTCCATTCCGGAGGGCTTGGGCCCATATTGCACTGCACACACCGGGACGCGATCCACCACAGACCCACCGGTCGCGTCGGTATGAACGGATTGATGATGACCACCCGACTTGTTTCCGCCGCGCTCGCTTTCGTCCTGGCTTCGGCCGGGGCCACGGCGCTCGCACAGAATTCCGGCGCTTCGAGCGTCACAGTGGCGATGGAGAGCAGCACCGGCCGCCTCGCGCCGCGCTTCCCGATGCCGCCGTCCTACGGTGCCGATGCGGTCGCCACCCTGCGCGGCGACGTCGTCACCACCGGCTCGATCGGCCAGCGGCAGCGTGAGACCAGCGCCCGCTGAAACGACGGCCGTTTCGTCCGACCGCGAGCCGGCTCCCATCGGGGGGCCGGCTTTTTTCATGAGGAGGCTCAGCCGAGCAGGGCCCGCCTCGCCTTGCGCTTCTGAAGCCACAGGCCGGCGCCGAGCGCGAGGCCGATCACCGCCAGCGACATGCCGGTGGTGAGCGTGCCGAGCGCGTAGATCTCCGGCGTCGTCACGGTGGTGGTGAGGCCCTGGAGTTCCAGGGGGAGGGTGTTGCGCCCGCCGATCGCCTGGCTGGTGCGGGCGAGTTCGTCGAAGGACAGGGTAAAGCCGAAGAGCGCGACGCCGACCAGCGAGGGCCCGAGGATCGGCACCACGACATGCCGCAGGGTCTGCGCGCCGGTGGCGCCGAGGTCGCGCGCCGCCTCCTCGTAGGCCGGATCGAACCGGTTGAAGACCGCGAACATGATGAGGAGGCCGAAGGGCAGCGTCCAGGTCAGGTGCGCGCCGAGCGCCGAGGAATAGAGCCCCATCAGGGTGCCGTGCTCCTGCAGCCAGCCCCAGCCGGTGGCCGCGGCCGCCGCGTTGACCGCATCGTCGAGGAGCCGGAATTCGAGGCCGATCCCGAGCGAGACCACGATGGACGGCACGATCAGGCTCGCGACCGCGATGGTGAACAGCGCGCCCTCGCCGCGGAAGTGCTTGCGGAAGGCGAGCCCCGCGAAGAAGGCGAGGATGACGGTGAGAACCATCACGACGAGCCCGAGCCGGAGCGAGCGCCAGAGCGCGGCCCAGATGTCGACCACCCCCATCCCCGCCCAGAGCCGCGAGAACCAGTGGGTCGAGACCCCGTTCAGCGGGAAGGTCAGCCCGCCCTGCGGCCCCTGGAAGCT
>NZ_CAXUJR010000093.1:11672-13650 GCF_964251405.1 uncultured Methylobacterium sp. | reverse complement strand
GCCGCGCGGCGCGGAAGATCGGCGGCGGAAGCGGCGGCAGTCAGGCCGGCCAGAACGGTCGAGGCGAGAAGCAGTCTTTTCATGATATCCACTGGTCCTGGGATTGGCGAAAGCCGCCGCGCTTGTAGGTCCTGGCAGCCGCGAGGTCTGTCGCTTTCCTGCAACAAGGTCATCTCTTAAGGGCTAACCCGTCAATGAACGGTAAAGGTTAGCCGCAGGTCACGACCGTCCTCGACCGTCGGTGTGATGGCGCACATCACTACGAGAGCCATGACATGAAGCGGCTTCGACGACGGATGTGAGCCGAATGCTTGCGAGGATCGGAATGGCGGCAGGATAGTGCGCGAAAGGTCTCGCAGAGAGAGGGCAGCATCCTGTCGGGAGCCGGATGCCGACCCTGAATCCTACGCGACACCACAAGGCCGCGCGCCCGGTCCCGACCCGTTCGGGAGAACAGACGACACCATGCCTGCAGCCCGTCGCGAGGGATGTGTGTCCTCAAGGCGGCGGATAACGCGGCTCGCCGGCGAGGGCGGCGATTGACACACTCCGACAAGGCTCTAAGTGTCCACGCGACGCGTCTGCGCGGCGGCTGGCGGCTTCCTGTCATCCAGGCAAGTCCATTCCGCCGCCTTCCGTGACGCTGCCCTCCGCGCCGGTCCTTAGCCATTTCCCGCGCGCAACGGTTTTTTTGAACGATATGTCCTTTGCCGACCTCGGACTGAGCGACAAGGTCCTCCAGGCCGTCACCGCGGCCGGCTACACCGAGCCGACGCCGATCCAGGCCCAGGCCATCCCGCATGTGCTCGCCCGCCGCGACGTGCTCGGCATCGCCCAGACCGGCACCGGCAAGACCGCCGCCTTCACCCTGCCGATGCTGACGCTCCTGGAGAATGGGCGCGCCCGCGCACGGATGCCGCGCACGCTGATCCTCGAGCCGACCCGCGAGCTCGCCGCCCAGGTCGTCGAGAACTTCGACCGCTACGGCACCAACCACAAGCTCAACGTGGCTCTGATCATCGGCGGCGTCTCCTTCGGTGACCAGGACGCCAAGCTGATGCGCGGCACCGACGTGCTGATCGCCACGCCCGGCCGCCTGCTCGACCATTTCGAGCGCGGCAAGCTCCTGCTCACCGGCGTCGAGCTCCTCGTGATCGACGAGGCCGACCGCATGCTCGACATGGGGTTCATCCCCGACATCGAGCGCATCGTGAAGATGGTCCCCTTCACGCGCCAGACCCTGTTCTTCTCCGCCACCATGCCGCCCGAGATCGAGCGGCTCGCCGACGTCTTCCTGCACAACCCGCAGCGGATCGAGGTGGCGCGCCCGGCCTCGACCGCCGCCACCATCGTGCAGAAGCTCGTGGCGGTAGGGCCGGAGGGGCACGAGAAACGCGACGTACTGCGCCGGCTCATCCGGGGCGAGGTCGATCTCAACAACGCCCTCATCTTCTGCAACCGCAAGCGCGACGTGGCGCTGCTGCAGAAGTCGCTGGCGAGCCACGGCTTCAACGTCGCGGCGCTCCACGGCGACATGGACCAGCGCGCCCGCACGCTGGCGCTCGACGGCTTCCGCTCCGGCGAGGTCCCGATCCTGGTGGCGAGCGATGTCGCCGCGCGTGGCCTCGACATTCCGGCGGTGAGCCACGTCTTCAATTTCGACGTGCCGCATCATCCCGAGGATTACGTCCACCGGATCGGCCGGACCGGCCGCGCTGGCCGCTCGGGCAGCGCTTTCACGCTCGCGAGCCGGGCCGACGAGCGCTCGCTCGCCGCCATCGAGTCGCTGATCGGCCAGCCGATTCCCTGGGCCGAGGGCGACCTCGCCTCTCTGCCGGAGAGTTCCGCAGAAGCCGAGCCGCGCACCCGCCATCGCGGCAAGCCCGGCGAGAGCGCCCGGCGCGGGCGCGGCGGGGGAGCATCACGCTCCGAGTCGCCGAAATCGGAATCGTCACAATCGGCGTCGCCGAGATCCGAG
>NZ_CAXUJR010000093.1:0-11572 GCF_964251405.1 uncultured Methylobacterium sp. | reverse complement strand
AGATCCTCCTCGCGCGGTCGCAGGACATCGCGGCCGGCGGGAGTCGAAGCGGAGACCGTCGCACCCGAGCCCGTCGTGGCCCGCGAGCCGCCTCCCCGGGAGGCCCAGCCGAGGCCGGCCGCGGCACCCCGTCCCGAGCGCGTGCGGGAGGAGCGTCGTCCCCCGCCCCCACGCCGCCGCGGAGAGGACGAGGACGGCGATACCCCCGTCGGCCTCGGCGCGCATGTGCCCGCCTTCCTGTTGAGGCCCACCACCGTGAAGCCGCGCAAGGACTAGGGCTCGTCGCGACGAACCGCGGTTCGTCGAAACCGGCCCAGGTTCTCGTGTGATCCCAACTTCTTCGGGCGATCGGCAATCGCGTGCTCGATCACGCTCGGGCCTGTGGGGTCTTCGAACGCAGTTGATTGGATCAAGCCGCCGACCGCCGGCTCTTCGACAATAGATCATCGTGTCATCGCAAGGACAGCGGCATCGGGTCCTGCCCGCTTTAACGCGATCTCCATCATCTCTCGTCATCGTCGATCGGCCAGCGTTCGGATCGCAACCGAACCGTATCGACGGCCAGGGGATGATCGAGCGGATGAGCAGTTCCACCCACGGAGACAGGGAACGGACCTTCGCCCTGGCCGAGCGCGCGAACGAGCTGATGCGCGATTACGGCTCGTCCGCGACGCCGAGGGCCTACGCGGTCTGGTACACCTATGTGTCGGGTGCGCAGCCCTTGATGAACGACGCCGTCAAGCGCCTGACCGCGCATCAGGGCAACCTCACGGATTCCGACATCGACACCCTCTACGAGACCTATCTCGACAGCCGCCGCCTCTCCACCGAGGCCGAGCGGATGAGCACCAACGTGCTGGCCGAGATCGAGGGGATCATGGAGGTTCTCGATCTCTCGCTCGGATCGACCGCGCAATACGGCGAGTCGCTCAAAGCGCTCTCGATCGACCTCGACGGATCGAGCCTCAACCGGACCCGCGTGCGCGAGATCGTGGCCACCCTCGTGACGACCACCCGCGAGGTGTCCGCCAACAACCGCACCCTCGAGGCGCGCATGCGCGAGAGCCGCAGCGAGATCGAGACCCTGCGCGAGACCTTGGAGGCGACCCGCATCGAGAGCCTCACCGATCCGCTCACGGGTCTGGCCAACCGCAAGCATTTCGAGGAATCCCTGCGCAAGCTCGTGGAGGAGGCCACCTCTCAGGGTGCGCCCGCCAGCCTCGTCGTGATCGACGTCGACTTCTTCAAACGCTTCAACGATCTCTACGGCCACCTCACCGGCGACCAGGTGCTGCGGCTCGTCGCCATCGTGATGCGCGAACACGTCAAGGGACGGGCGACGCTCGCGCGCTTCGGCGGCGAGGAGTTCGGGATCCTGTTGCCCGACACCGACCGCGCCGCGGCCGTCGAGGTGGCCGAGAAGGTGCGCACCAGCGTGATGGGCCGCGAGCTCGTCAAGCGTTCCACCGGCGAGTCGCTCGGCAAGGTCACGATCTCGCTCGGCGTCGCCACGGCGCGAACCGGCGAAACGCCGGTCTCACTCCTGGAGCGCGCCGACATCTGCATGTTCATGGCCAAGCGCGACGGCCGTAACCGGACAGTGGACGACAGCACCGCGACGGATTCGATGGACCTTCCGCAGGTGGCCTAAAAATATCGTCGAGGTTGATAGAAGCGGGAAATTTACGGGTAATCCGTCGAACATATTAACTTCAAGTTGATATGTTGCGTTTTTGTTACAGCCGTCGGCTGGGGTGAGTGGTCTTCTGTGCAGGTTTGAAACTGCGCAGTGTCCACTGCAGCCCCGGGGCTGGCCGACATGATCAAAAGCATCCCTTATCTTGGCATTGCACTCGGGATCGGTTCGCTGGCCGGGGGCTGCTCGGTCTATCCGGTTTCCCAAGAAGCGAGCGGCGATAACACCTTCAATATCGTCGCCAAAGTCCGCTGTGAGGTCAGGGATGCCCTCAGAGGCATCGTGATCACCGAGGCTGAGAAATACCTGAGCGACCGCGTCTATGGATCGGAGAGCGGCCTCGAATTGGCAGCCCGCCTCAAGGCGAACCCCCAGGATTTCTCCCGCCTGAGAACCGAACTGTTCACGCCCAGCCTCAGGAAAGCGATCGCTTACTACCAGAACTCGACCATCAACTATGATTTCACCCTTCAGGGCACCGAATCCAACGTACAAGGTGTTCAGGGAGGCTTGATCAGGACTCTGCCACGGGACGTCGCGGTCGTTGGATTCGGCCTTGAAGGCGACCGGACCCGGGACGTCAAACGAAACTTCGAGATTTCCGATCACGCCATTACCTTGGCGCAGAAACCCGACGAGGATTATTGCCGGATGGTGCGGGACGTCGCGTTCATCTATCCCATGGGTGGGCAGAAGAACATTCGCGACCTGATCGAGAATTTCATCTTCCTCAATCTCGACGGGGAGCTCGAGGGAAGCACGAAAGAGCCGAATATCCGCCGTATGGGCGATACGATCCTGTTCAGGACGCGGCTGACCGGCAATCTGGCACCGGGCTTCACGTTCACGCCTCCTGGCGGCGCACTCGGTCTTTCCGGTCTATCCTTCCGGAACACCAACTTTCGGGAGGACTACCATCAGGTCATCGTCACGATCACGACGTCCGCGGTCGGCGCCGGCAAGGGCCTGTCCGGCCGGGGTCTGTCCGGCAAGGCACCGCCGTCCGATCAGCGCCGCGAGCAGGACGGCACCAATTCCATCGCGGTCATCCGGGCGAAGAACCTGCAGGATGCGGTCATCCAGTTGGGCGACGGCATCAGCCGGCTCTCTCGCTGACCATCGCGCCCTGGAGCGGCTCCGGGACCCGCGTCAGGCCGAAGCGCGCAAAGCCTCGGGATTTGCCGGCGTGATCGCCACCGATTCACCGCAACCGCAGGACGAGGTCTGGTTCGGGTTCTTGAACACGAACTGGGACGAGAGCTTCGAAATCTCGAAGTCCATCTGGGTGCCGAGGAGGAACAGCACCGCCTTCGGGTCGACGAAGACCGTGACGCCGCGATCCTCGACCATATCCTCGCCCGGCTTGGCCCCTTCGGCGTATTCCATCGTGTAGGACATGCCGGCGCAGCCGCCGTTCTTCACGCCGACGCGCAGGCCAGCGATCGGCCGGTCGGCGTCGGCGATGATCGCCTTGATCCGGTCGGCCGCCGCATCGGTGAGCGACAGGACCTTGAATTTCGAAGCCATGGGGTCTCTCCGGCAGCCGGGTTCAAGGCCCGGGCGGTTGAGGATGATCGTGCAACGTTAAGATAAGGATGCCAGAGGTCCGGGTCCACTCCCGTCGCCACGGGGCAGCACCACGCCGGTGTGATACGATCCGCGACGAGTCGGAGGGGAGCATGGTGGACGCAGCGCTCAGGCCCGCCGGGATCTGGCGCGAGACCTGACAGCGGGGACCTGAGGCCGTCGGCTCACCACATGTCGAGCGCGACGCGGGCCTCGTCCGACATGCGGCTCTGGTCCCACGGCGGATCGAACACCATGGTGACGGCGCAGGACTGGACGCCCGGCACGGCAGCGACCGCGGTCTCGACCCAGCCCGGCATCTCACCGGCCACGGGGCATCCCGGCGCCGTGAGGGTCATGTCGATGGCGACCTTGCGGTCGTCGGCGATGTCGACCTTGTAGATCAGGCCGAGCTCGTAGATGTCGGCCGGGATCTCCGGGTCGTAGACGCTCTTGAGCGCCGCGACGATATCGTCGGTGAGGCGATCGAGCTCCTCGGGCGGGATCGCCGAGTCGCTGGCAATGGCGGGGGTGTTGGCCCCTCCGGTGATGGTGGCATCGCTCATGGTGTCGGTCCTCTTGGTCGGGTGTCCCGCATCGTCGTCGATCCGGGACGGCCGCCGCATGAGCGGCGGCTGCGCCGCCGGAATGATCGTGTCGGGCGTCATGCGAACATCATCTCGGCCTTGGCCAGGGCCTCGGCGAGAACGTCCACTTCGTGCCTGGTGTTATACAGCCCGAACGAGGCGCGACAGGTGGAGGTCGCCCCGAACCGCGTCAGCAGCGGCATGGCGCAGTGGGTTCCGGCCCGGATCGCGACGCCGTAGCGGTCGATCACGGTGGCGATGTCGTGGGCATGCGCGCCCTTCATCTCGAAGGCGATGACGCCGCCCTTGCCCTCGGCGGTGCCGATCATGCGAACGGAGTTCATGGCGCCGAGCTGGTCCTGCGCATAGGCGAGCAGCCCGGCCTCATGCGCGGCGATCTTGTCGCGACCGACGCTCATCATGAATTCCAATGCCGCACCGAGGCCGACCGCCTCGACGATGGCCGGCGTCCCGGCCTCGAACCGGTGCGGCGGGTCGTTGTAGGTGACGAAGTCCTCGCCCACCGTGCGGATCATCTCGCCGCCGCCCTGGTAGGGCGGCAGGCGCTCCAGCCATTCGCGCTTCCCGTAGAGCACCCCGATGCCGGTCGGCCCGTAGACCTTGTGACCGGTGAAGACGAAGAAATCGCAGTCGAGCGCCCGGACGTCGATGGGCTGGTGGACGGCGCTCTGCGCCCCGTCGAGCAGCACCGGCACGCCGTGCGCGTGGGCGATGCGCACGATCTCGGCCGCCGGCGTCACCGTGCCGAGCACGTTCGACATATGGGTGATCGCCACCATCCTGGTGCGCGCGGTGAAGAGTTTTTCGTATTCTTCGAGGAGGAAGTTGCCGGCGTCGTCGACGGGCGCCCACTTGATCACCGCACCCCTGCGCTCCCGCAAAAAGTGCCAGGGCACGATGTTGGAATGGTGCTCCATGATCGAGAGGATGATCTCGTCCCCCTCCCCGATCTGGCCCATGAGCCCCATCGACGAGGCGACGAGGTTGTAGGCCTCCGTCGCGTTGCGGGTGAAGACGATCTCGTTGGTGGAGCCCGCGTTGAGGAACTGGCGCGTGGTCTCCCGCGCGCCCTCGAAGCCTTCGGTGGCCGCATTCGCCATGAAGTGCAGGCCGCGATGGACGTTGGCGTAGCCCGTCTCCATGCAGGCCACCATCGCGTCGATCACCGCGCGCGGCTTCTGCGACGAGGCGGCGTTGTCGAGGTAGACCAGCGGCTTGCCGTAGACGGTCTGGGCGAGGATCGGGAATTCCTTCCGGATCGCCTCGACGTCGTAGGGCGCCTGCAGGACGGGTGCGTTCATGGTGAAACCTGATGCGTTTCCGGTAGGCGGGACCCTCCCCTGCGCGGCGAGGGTCCCAGCAGTGGCTAGCCTCGGGTCCTGAGCCAGCCCTCGATCTCGACGATCAAGGCCTCGCGCGCGCCCTCGTGGGACACCGCCTCGATCGCCTCGCCGAGGAAGGCCTGCACCAGCAGGCTCTCGGCCTCCGGCTTCGGCAGTCCGCGGGCCATGAGGTAGAACAGGAGGTCGTCGTCGAGCGCGCCGCAGGTGGCGCCGTGGCCGCAGGCGACGTCGTCGGCGAAGATCTCGAGCTCGGGCTTGTTCATCATCTGGCCCTCGTCGGAGAGGATCAGGCAGGCCGACATCATCTTGCCGTCGGTCTGCTGGGCCGCCTGCTGCACGATGATCTTGCCCTGGAACACCCCGGTGGCCGCGCCGTCCACCACCGTCTTGAACAGTTCGCGGCTGACGCCTCCGGTCGCGGCGTGGTCGGCGAGGAAGGTGGTGTCGGCGAGTTGCTTGCCATTTAGCATCGACGCCCCGTTGACGATCGCCCGGGCGTCGGCGCCCGCGAAGTTCAGGTAGACTTGGTGCCGCGAGAGCACGCCGCCGACGACAACGTTCACCGTCTCGATGGCGCTCTGCGCCCCGAGCTTCGCCGACAGCGTCGAGAGCGCCACGGCCTCGCGGCCTTCCGCGTTGAGGCGGGCGTGGCGGAAGGTGGCGTTGTCCCCCACCACCACGTCCACCGCGTCGTTCGGCTGGTAGGAGACGCCGTCCGGACCCTCGTGGGCCTCGAGGATCGTCGCCTCGGCGCCGTCTTCCAGGACCACGAGCACACGGGTGGCGGTGGAGAAGGCCTGCGATCCGGAAGCGACGAAGCGCAGGTGGATCGGCGTCTCGACCTTGATGCCAGCCGCCACGTGGATCAGCGCGCCGTCGGCCAGGAAGGCGGTGTTGAGCTGGTAGATCGGGTTCTCCGAAGCCTGCCGAACGGGGGTGAGCCGGTCGAGGAGCGCGTGCCCCTCGGTCAGCGCCTGCGTGAGCGGCGTGACCGTGACCCCATTCGGGACCTTGGCGAGGTCGGAGGCGTCGGCGATCAGGTGGCCGTTGACGAAGCTGAGGCGCACGGCCTCGACGCCCGAGAAACCCTTGGCGCCGGCGATGGCACCGTGGGCCGCCTCGACGGAGGGCATCTCGGCGGGCGTCGCGGCGTCACGGAAGGCGGAACGGAGATCCGTGTACTTGAACGCCTCGACCCGGCGGGTCGGCAGGCCGACCGCCTCGAAGTAGCGGAACGCCTCCTCGCGGGCGATCGACACGCCCGTGGGATAGCGCATCTTCGTCGCTTCGAAGAGCTTGGCGAGGCCGGTCTCGGCCGGCGAGCGGAGCGGGGTGACCTCGGCCATCAGGCAGCCTCCGTCCGGTACTCGGCGTAGCCGCTAGCCTCAAGTTCAAGCGCCAGCTCCTTGCCGCCCGACTTCGCGATGCGCCCCTCCGACATCACGTGGACGACGTCGGGCACGATGTAGTTCAGGAGCCGCTGGTAGTGGGTGATGACGAGGAAGCTGCGTCCCTGCGCGCGCAACGCGTTCACGCCCTCGGAAACGATGCGCAGCGCATCGATATCGAGGCCGGAATCGGTCTCGTCGAGCACGCAGAACTTCGGCTCCAGGAGCGCCATCTGCAGGATCTCCATGCGCTTCTTCTCGCCGCCGGAGAACCCGACGTTCAAAGCGCGCTTGAGCATATCCCGATTGATCTCAAGCTTCTCGGCTGCGGCGTTCACCTTGCGGATGAAGTCCGGCGTCGAGAGCTCGCCCTCGCCGCGCGCCCGGCGCTGGGCGTTCAGCGTCGCCTTGAGGAACGTCATGGTGCCCACACCCGGAATCTCCAGGGGGTACTGGAAGGCCAGGAACACGCCGGCGGCCGCGCGCTCGTCCGGGCTCATCTCCAGGATGTTCTGGCCGTCGAGCAGGATCTCGCCCTCGAGGACCTCGTAATCCGCCTTGCCGGCGATGACGTAGGAGAGGGTCGACTTGCCCGACCCGTTCGGTCCCATGATGGCCGCGACCTCGCCGTCGTTCACGGTGAGGCTGAGGCCGTTGAGGATGCGGTTGTCCTCGATCTGGACGACGAGGTTCTTGATTTCGATCATATCAGCAAAGTCCCAGGTTTCAGTGTTGGCGCCGGCGCGCGAGGCGCGGCCTGATGATCAGACAGGTTTCCGACGCGCGGAGGCATCCGCCCCTGCCATCGCATTCATCTCCGGCTCCCGTAGCGAGCCATCCTCAATCCCCCACGCCGAGATACCGGATCACCAACTCGATCATCCGCTTGCGCAGGGCCGTCTTGGTCAGCGGGTCGAACTCGCCGAGCTCCGTCCGCTGCATGGTGGCGCGCTGGCCGCCCGGCGCGAACAGCACCGACAGCTCGCCGCCCCCCGTCACCACGATGGCGACCTCCGCCGGGCGCCCCACCTTGGCGAAAGCGACCTGGTTGGACTTGAAGCCCGTCGAGACGCCCCATTGCTTGAGGGCCTTGGCGTTCTCCACGTCGCTCTTGTAGAACGCGGCGAGGAACTCGCTCGCCGCGCGGTACCGCATCCGCCTCTCGGCCTCGGCCCGGCGCTCCGCCGCGCCGAGATGGCGCAAAGCCTCGTCAAAGCCCGACGTCACCGGCGCCGGCGGCGTCTCCGACCACCCGATGTCGCTATCAGGCGAAGCGTCCGGGGAGGGTTGGCCTTCCTGCTGCATGGGTCGTGGCTCCAGACGTGCACCCGGCCCCAAGACTACCATGGGAACGACACCCATGGTTGCATGACCGAGTCCTGTCACCCCACCGAGCCTTCCAGGCTGATCGAGATCAGCTTCTGCGCCTCCACGGCGAACTCCATCGGCAGCTGCTGCAGCACGTCGCGCACGAAGCCGTTGACGATGAGCGCGGTGGCCTCCTCGTTCGAGAGACCACGGCTCTGGCAGTAGAACATCTGGTCCTCGGAGATCTTCGAGGTGGTCGCCTCGTGCTCGAATTGCGCGCTGCTGTTCTTCGACTCGATGTAGGGCACGGTGTGCGCCCCGCACTGGTCTCCGATCAGGAGCGAGTCGCAGTTGGTGAAGTTGCGGGCACCCGTCGCCTTGCGATGCGCCGAGACGAGGCCCCGGTAAGTGTTCTGCGAGCGCCCCGCCGAGATGCCCTTCGAGATGATCCGGCTCGTGGTGTTCTTGCCGAGATGGATCATCTTGGTGCCGGAATCGACCTGCTGCATGCCGTTCGACACCGCGATCGAGTAGAACTCGCCGCGGGAATTGTCGCCGCGCAGGATGCAGGACGGGTACTTCCAGGTGATCGCCGAGCCGGTCTCGACCTGCGTCCACGAGATCTTCGAGTTGGCGCCGCGGCAATCGCCGCGCTTCGTCACGAAGTTGTAGATGCCGCCCTTGCCGTCGTTGTCGCCCGGGTACCAGTTCTGGACGGTCGAGTACTTGATCTCGGCGTCATCCAGGGCAACGAGCTCGACCACGGCGGCGTGGAGCTGGTTCTCGTCGCGCTTGGGGGCCGTGCAGCCCTCCAGATACGAGACGTACGAACCCTTGTCGGCGATGATGAGCGTGCGCTCGAACTGGCCGGTATCGCGCTCGTTGATGCGGAAATAGGTCGACAGCTCCATCGGGCAGCGCACGCCCGGCGGGATGTAGACGAACGAACCGTCGGAGAAGACCGCCGAGTTCAGGGTCGCGAAGAAATTGTCCGTCACCGGCACGACCGAGCCGAGGTATTTTCGGACGAGCTCCGGGTACTCGCGGATGGCTTCCGAGATCGGCATGAAGATCACGCCGGCCTTGGACAACTCGGCCTTGAAGGTGGTGGCCACCGAGACCGAATCGAACACCGCGTCGACGGCCACCCGGCGCTCGGGCGCGATGCCTTCCAGCACCTCGACCTCGCGCAGCGGGATGCCGAGTTTCTCGTAGGTCCTCAGGATCTCCGGGTCGATCTCGTCGAGCGACATCGCCGCCGGACGCTTGGGCGCCGCGTAATAGTAGATGTCGCTGTAATCGACCTTGTCGTACGAGACGCGGGCCCATTCGGGCTCCTTCATGGTCTGCCAGCGCTTGTAGGCGTCGAGCCGCCAGGCGAGCATCCACTCGGGCTCGTCCTTCTTGGCCGAGATGAAGCGCACCACGTCCTCGGAGATGCCCTTCTCGGACTTCTCCATCTCGATGGTGGTCTCGAACCCGTACTTGTACTGGTCGAGGTCGATCGAGCGGACCCGGTCGATGGTTTCCTGCACTGCAGGCATCAGGCGTCTCCTGGACTCACCGGCTTCAAGGACCGGCTGTTTGCGAGAGGATGGCGTGGGCAAGCGGCTTTCATGCCGCGCGGCCCTGCCGATGATATAGGGCGGCGATGAGCCGTTCTAAGGTGACAAGGAACCGCGCGGTGTCGCTTTCCGTGCTGTTCCACCCCAGGCTCACGCGGAGCGCCCCTGCGGCCAGCGCAGGGCTGACGCCCATGGCCGCCAGTACGGGCGAGCGCGCCACCTTGCCCGAGGCACAGGCGGAGCCGGACGAGACCGCAACCCCGGAAAGGTCGAGGGCGATGAGAGCCGTCTCGGCGTCGAGGCCGGGTACGGCGAGGTGCAGCGTGTTGGGCAGGCGCGGCGCCCCCTCCCCGAAGATCGCGGTCTCCGGCGACATCGCCCGCAGGGACATCTCGGTGCGGTCGCGCAGGGACGCGTCGATCCCGGCGACAAGCCGCTCCCGCGCGATCCTGGCGGCGACGCCGAGCCCGACGATGCCGGGCAGGTTCTCCGTGCCCCCGCGCAGGCGCCCCTCCTGGCCGCCCCCGCGCAGGAACGGTGTATCGAGGTGGACGCCCTCCCCGAAAACGATCGCCCCGATGCCCTTGGGGGCCGCGAACTTGTGGCCCGAGAGGGTGAGCGCATCGAGGCCGAGCGCCGCCATGTCGACGGGGATCTTGCCTACAGCCTGGACCGCGTCGCTGTGGACGAGGGTCCGGCCATGAGCCCGGGCCAGGGCCGCGACCTCGGCCAGCGGCTGGATCACGCCGGTCTCGTTGTTGGCGGCATGGACCGAGACGAGCACGTCCTCGTCGCGCCAGGCGTTCAGGGCCTCGGCCAGGACGTCGAGCCGGATCACGCCTCTCGCATCGACAGGGATCACGCCGACGCGATCGACGGCGAAGCGGTGACCCGCGAGAACGCAAGGATGCTCGGTGGCCCCGACGAGGAGCCGCGTCGGAGCCGGCCCGCCCCTCCGGACGAGGGCACCGGAGAGGACGGCGTTGGCCGCCTCCGTCCCACCGCTCGTGAAGACCACCCGCTCCGGTCTCGCCCCGACCAGGGCCGCCACGTCGGCCCGGGCCTTCTCGAGGACGGCACGGGCAGCGCGGCCCTCCGCATGGATCGAGAACGGGTTGCCGGCAAGCATGAGCGCGCGCGCCACCGCCTCCGCCACGTCGGGATGGACGGGAGAGGTCGCGTTGTGATCGAGATAGGCGCGCGGAAACTGCGATGTCTGCATCAGGGCCGGAACCGACTAATCCTTGCTTTTGCCCCCCGCGACCATGCTAAGGCGCCGGACGACACATGCGTCCGATCACCCGGCGGTCGGGAAGCGAACGGCCCGGAACCACCGGGACCGCACTTGTTTAGAACTCTTCTAATCGACTAGAATTGTTCTAAGGGTGCTTTTAGGAACGTCGCCCTGCGAGTCAAGGCGTGGCGCGGTCGCGCGGCCCATTCGGGCGGCGGCCTTGGCTGCCTCCGGGGACGACAGGAGTTTTGGAAGAGTCATGCCCGAAGTCATCTTCACCGGCCCCGCCGGACGTCTCGAAGGGCGCTATCAGGCCCCCAAGAAGAAGGGCGCGCCGATCGCCATCGTGCTGCACCCGCACCCGCAATTCGGCGGCACGATGAACAACCAGATCGTGTACAACCTGTTCTACACCTTCGCCAACCGCGGCTTCGCGGCCCTGCGCTTCAACTTCCGCGGCGTCGGCCGCAGCCAGGGCGCCTTCGACCACGGCACCGGCGAACTCTCGGACGCGGCCTCGGCGCTGGACTGGGTGCAGGCGGTGAACCCCGAGGCCAGGGCCTGCTGGATCGCCGGCGTCTCGTTCGGCTCCTGGATCGGGATGCAGCTCCTGATGCGCCGCCCCGAGATCGAGGGCTTCATCTCGATCGCCGCCATGGCCAACCGCTACGACTTCACCTTCCTCGCCCCCTGCCCGTCCTCGGGCCTGTTCGTCCACGGCTCCGAGGACCGGGTCGCGCCGGCCCGCGAGGTGATGCCGGTGATCGAGAAGGTGAAGACCCAGAAGGGCGTCATCATCGAGCACCAGATGGTGGAAGGCGCCAACCACTTCTTCGACGGCAAGGTCGACGAGCTGACCCAGAC
>NZ_CAXUJR010000092.1:0-13807 GCF_964251405.1 uncultured Methylobacterium sp. | reverse complement strand
CCACCCCCTGCCCCCTCCCCGCAAGGGGGAGGGGATCGCGTCGCGCCTGAACGGACCGAAGGGATGAGGCGGAGGGAGTATGACTTCCCGCGCATTCTGCTTCGCCTACCTCACCGCGCGGTGCGAAACACCTGCAGATCGAGATCCCGCACCTTCTTGCGCAGGGTGTTGCGGTTGACCCCGAGCAGTTCCGCCGCGCGGATCTGGTTGCCGCGCGTCGCGGCGAGCGCCGCGCCGATCAGCGGGCCTTCGATCTCGCGTAAGATTCGGTGGTAGAGGCCGGGCGGGGGCAGCGTGTCGCGGTAGCCGCCGAAATAGTCGGCGAGATGCCGCTCGACGGCCCCCGACAGGGTCTCGCTCTCGCCGCCGCCCTGGCGACGGCCGTTGCCGCCCTGGGGCGGGCTCTGGGTCAGGGGCAGGGTGTCGAGCTCGGCCTCGATCACCGGGCCCGTGATGGTCTCCTGCGGGTAAAGGGCGGCGAGCCGCCGGACGAGGTTCTCGAGCTCGCGCACGTTGCCGGGCCAGCGGTAGCGCTTCAGGCGGTCCATGGCCTCGCCGTCGAGCTGCTTGCGGCTCAGGCCCTCCTTCTCGACGAGCACGAAGAAGTGCCGGATGAGGTCGGGCACGTCCTCGGAGCGTTCCCGGAGCGCGGGAAGCCGCAGGGGCACGACGTTGAGCCGGAAGAACAGGTCCTCGCGAAAGATCCCCTGCTGGATCGAGATGCGCAGGTCCTTGTTGGTGGCCGCGATGATGCGGACGTTGGTCTTGATCGGCACGCGGCCGCCCACCGTGGTGTACTCGCCCTGCTGCAGCACGCGCAGGAGCCGTGTCTGGGCCTCCATCGGCATGTCGCCGATCTCGTCGAGGAAGAGGGTGCCGCCCTCGGCCTGCTCGAAGCGGCCGGCCGAGCGGGCGAGCGCGCCGGTGAACGAGCCCTTCTCGTGGCCGAAGAGCTCAGATTCGATGAGGTCGCGCGGGATCGCCGCCATGTTCACGGGCACGAACGGGCCGGTGCGGCGGCGGCCGTAATCGTGGAGCGCGCGGGCCACCAGCTCCTTGCCGGTGCCGGATTCGCCGGTGATCATCACGGTGAGATCGGTCGGCATGAGCCGGGCCAGCGCCCGGTAGATCTCCTGCATGGCGGGCGAGCGCCCCACCAGGGGGATGTCCTCGTGGGCGGGGTCGGCGCCGGGTGCCGGCGTCCCGCGGGGCCGGGACAGCGCGCGCCCGACGATGGCGATGAGCTCCTTCAGGTCGAAGGGTTTGGGCAGGTACTCGTAGGCGCCGCGCTCGGAAGCGCGGATCGCGGTCATGAAGGTGTTCTGCGCGCTCATGACGATGATCGGCAGCTCGGGGCGCACGCGCTTGATGCGGGGCAGCAGGTCGAACACGTTCTCGTCGGGCATCATCACGTCGGTGATGACGAGGTCGCCCTCCCCTTGCGCCACCCAGCGCCAGAGCGTGGCGCAGTTGCCGGTGGAGCGCACCTCGTAGCCGGCCCGCGACAGGGCCTGGTTGAGCACCGTGCGGATGGCAGCGTCGTCGTCCGCGACGATGATGTGGCGGTTCTGCATGACGCGACCCTACGGGTTCCAGGAATCCGAGGTCGACTCGCGCCCGTCCCGGGCGCTCGACATCGGCAGGAGAAGGCGAAAGGTGGTCCGGCGCGGCACGGGATCGCACTCGACGATGCCGCCATGGTCACCCATGATCTTGGCGACGAGTGCAAGTCCGAGGCCGCTTCCCTGCGCCTTCGTGGTGACGAAGGGGTCGAACAGGTCGGGCAGGAGCTCGGCGCTGACGCCGGGCCCGTTGTCGCTCACCGCCACCTCGATCGGCAGGCTGACGCGCTCTCGCGAGCCCGGCACCTGCAGGCGCAGGCCCGTGCGGAACGCGGTCGACAGGGTGATCTCGCCGTCGACCGCGTCGGCCCCGATCGCTTCCGCCGCGTTCTTGACGAGGTTGAGGATGACCTGGATCAGCTGGTCGCGGTTGCCCAGTACCGGCGGCAGCGACGGGTCGTAGGTCTCGACGAAGCGGATGTGGCGGGCGAAGCCCGACTGGGCCGAGCGCTTCACCTGGTCGAGCACGCCGTGGACGTTGACGGCGTGGCGCTCCACCGGGCGCTCGTCGCCGAACAGCTCCATGCGCTCGACGATGCGCACGATCCGGTCGGATTCGTCGCAGATCAGCCGGGTCAGCATGCGGTCGTCCTCGCTGCCCGACTGTTCGAGGAGCTGGGCGGCGCCGCGGATGCCGGCGAGCGGGTTCTTGATCTCGTGGGCCAGCATGGCGCCGAGCGCGATCATTGAGCGGGCCGCGCCGCGATGGGTGAGCTGGCGGTTCATCTTGTCCGCGATGGTGCGCTCCTGGAGCATCAGCACCACGACCTCGCCGTCGTCGCCGAGCGGAGTGGCGAACACGTCGACGCTGCGCTCCTGACCCGAGCGGGGCTGGACCAGCTCGACCCCGTACTCGCTGACGCTGGCGTGGCGGCGGCGCACATCCGCCACCAGCGCGCTGATCGGCGAGGCGAAGGGGATGATGTCGCCGAGCCGCTGGCGCTGCATCAGCCGGGCGGAATGGTCGAAGAACAGCTCCGCCGCATGGTTGACGTGCAGGATGCAGTCGCCCGTCCCGATGGTGATGACCGGCAGCGGCAGGGCGTTGATCACCGCCTCGCTGGAGGGAGCGGACGCGGCGGGCAGGCCCGCAGGCAGGGCATAACCCTCGGGCCGCGGCGGGCCGCCCGTCCCCGGTTCGGCGCCGTCGTCGCCTCGCATCCCCTGTCCCTTGCGTGTGTCCCTCATCGTCACGCGGCCTCTTCGATCGATGGCTGCGCGACGGGGCCGGTCCGTCCGATGCCGAAGGCCAGGTGGAGCAGGTCGCGGGCCAGGGCCGGGTCCATCGTGGTGAGCAGCATCGTGCGCTCGGCCGGGTGGAGCCCGCCCGCGGCGTCCGCATAGGCGGCCAAGTGCTTGCGGGCGTGGCGGACGCCCATGCGCAGGCCGTAGAGAGCCAGCAATCCGTCGTAATGCGCCACCGCGACCCTGGCCCGTCCGGCGTCGTCGAGGTGAGGTGCCGGCCGGCCGGCCAGCTCGGCGGCCACCGCGCCCACGAGCCAGGGCCGGCCGAGCGCCGCGCGCCCGATCATCACGCCGGCCGCCCCCGATTCGGCGAGGCAGGTCCGCGCGCCGGCCGCATCGATCACGTCGCCGTTGGCGATGACCGGAATGCGAACGGCCTCGACCACGGCCCGGATGGCGCGCCAGTCGGCCCGGCCCTTGTAGAATTGCTGGCGCGTGCGGCCGTGGACCGTCACCGCGTCGAGGCCGAGGTCCTCCGCCCGGCGTGCCAGCTCGGCGGCGTTGAGGCTGGCATGGTCCCAGCCGAGCCGCATCTTCACCGTGACGGGCACCGAGACCGCGCCGCGCACGGCGGCGAGGATGCGGGTCGCGCCCTCAAGGTCGCGCATCAGGGCGGAGCCCGCCTCCCCGCCGGTCACGGTCTTGGCCGGGCAGCCCATGTTGATGTCGACCACATGGGCGCCGGCGGCCTCCGCCAGGCGCGCGGCCTGCGCCATTGCCGCGGGGGCGCAGCCGGCGAGCTGGACCACGTGCGGGTCAATGCCGCCGCCCTCGGCCCGCAGGCGCGCCTCCTCGGAACCCTTGGCGAACTCGGCCGCCGCCACCATCTCGGAGACGACGGCGCTCGCTCCGAGCCCGCGCACGGCGCGGCGGAAGTGCAGGTCGGTGACGCCCGAGAGCGGAGCCAGCACCACGGGTGGCGCAGCCGCCGGGGAGGCCGCCGGAGCCGCCGTGGCGGCGCGTTCGCCCGAGCGCAAAACGCTCAAATAATCATCAGCCCACATTCTGCACAACAAATAGACAAATCGCGATCGGACGCAAGCGCCGATGGCGATTTGATTTCGGCACCACCCCCGCTTAAACGACACACCCCGCATGCAGGACGGCGAGGCCGGCCGGCCCGGATGCCGGGCATGGGAGGGATCGGATGACGGCGACCGTATGGGACGCGGCGGCTGTGGTAGTCGCGGCCGGCCGCGGCATCCGCATCGGCGGCGACACCCCGAAGCAGTACCGGAAGGTCGGCGGCCGCGCCGTTCTCACCCGCACCCTCGCGGCGCTGGCGGCCCATGACGGCATCGGCCGCATCCAGCCGGTGATCGCCCCCCACGCCGCCGCGTTCTACGAGGAATGCCTCGCCGACCTCGCGCCGGCGGCTCGCGAAAAACTCGCCGAGCCGGTGCCGGGCGGGGCCACGCGCCAGCTCTCCGTCCTGGCCGGGCTCACGGCGCTGGAGCGGTCCGGCGCCCCGGCCCTGGTCCTCGTCCACGACGCCGCCCGTCCTTTCGTCGATGCCGCCCTCGTCGACCGTGCGCTGGCGGCCGGGCGCGACCACGGCGCGGCGGTGCCCGGCATCGCCGTCACCGACACGATCAAGCGGGTGGAGGTGATCTCGGCCGGCATCGGCCGCGTCGCCGAGACGCCGCCGCGCGAGGCCCTTCGCGCCGTCCAGACCCCGCAGGCCTTCGCCTTCGGCCTCCTCTACGGCGCCCATCGCAGGGCGGCCGAGGCCGGGCTCGACGGCTTCACCGACGACGGGGCGCTCGCCGAATGGGCCGGGCTGCCGGTGGTGGTGTTCGAGGGCGATCCCCTGAACCGCAAGATCACCCGGGCCGCCGACCTCGTCGAGGCCGACCGCAGCTTCTCGACGACTGAAAGTGCATCCATGACCGCCCCCGTCGCCTACGTCACCCGCCTCGGCACCGGCTTCGATGTCCACGCCTTCACGGAGGGCGACCACGTCTGGCTAGGCGGGGTGCGCATCCCGGCCGATCGCGGCGTGCTCGCCCATTCCGACGGCGACGTGGCGCTGCACGCCCTCACCGACGCGCTGCTCGGTGCGATCGCCGACGGCGACATCGGCACGCATTTCCCGCCGAGCGACGAGCAGTGGCGCGGCGCCTCCTCCGACCGGTTCCTCGCCCATGCCGTCTCTCTGGTGCGGGCGCGGGGCGGACGGATCGACCACCTCGACATCACGGTGCTGGCCGAGGCGCCGCGGATCGGCGCGCATCGCGAGGCCATCCGGGCCCGCATCGCCGAGATCTGCGGCGTGCCCTTGAGCGCTGTCTCGATCAAGGCGACGACGACGGAGAAGCTCGGCTTCGTCGGCCGCGCCGAAGGGCTCGCCGCCCAGGCCGCCGCCACGATCCGCATGCCCGAAACGCAAGAGACGCCCGAAACGCAAGAGACGTCCGAAACGCAAGAGACGCCGGAGTCCCGGATGTCCGGGACCGGGGCGTGATCGACGATCCCGCCCTCTATGCCCGCGCGCAGGCGCTGCTCTCGGCCTACGAAGCGGCGGGCCTGCGCATCGCGACGGCCGAATCCTGTACCGGCGGTCTCGTCGCCGGGCTCCTGACGGCAGTGCCCGGCTCCTCGGCGGTGGTCGAGCGCGGCTTCGTCACCTACTCGAACGCGGCCAAGACCGCGATGCTGGGCGTGCCCGCCGACCTCATCGCCGCCGAGGGTGCCGTCAGCGAGGCGGTGGCGCGGGCGATGGCCGAGGGCGCGCTCGCCCGGTCCGAGGCGCAGGCCGCCGTGGCGATCACCGGCATCGCCGGACCCGGCGGCGGAAGCGCGCACAAGCCGGTCGGACTGGTGCATCTCGCCCTTGCCTTCCAGGACGCGGCGACGACGCACCTGGAGCGCCGCTACGGCGATCTCGGGCGGGACGAGATCCGTCGGCGCGCGGTCGGGGATGCCCTGGCGCTGCTCGAGGCACGGGCCTGACGTGATGCGCGGTAGGTCGCGGCGATTCCTCAACGACGCAGACGCCATCAAAGATTTGATAAACCCTTGCGGAACTTCTTTACCATGAATGGCAGATCGGAGCCGGTTTTATAGGCGACAATGGGCCACGAAGTCTGGCATCGGCTTAACGATCCATTCGCAGGGACGCGCTAGGACTCCGCCCGACACGTTCAGGCGGTAGGATCGACCACGGTGAACACCATCAAGCTCCGTCAGATCGTGGCGCGTGCCCGGAGGTTCGGCACGGCGAAGGACGGCCAGATCGCGATGCTGTTCGCGCTGATGGCGGTCGTCCTGATCTCGGCCGCGGGCGGCGGCATCGACCTGATGCGGGCCTATCACGCGCGCCAGAAGCTCTCGGAGATCGCGGCCCTCACCTGCCAATACGCGAGCCGGCCGAGCGTGCTGCAACTCCTCAACTCCACCACGACCAGCAACCCGGGCGCGAAATCCTACGCCGACACGGTCGGCGGCTATATCGACGAGGCGGTCAAGACCCAGCTACTGAACTGGACCGTGACCAATTCCGACCGCTTCACGCAGACAGGAACGGGTCCCGCCAAGGTCGAGCTCGCCGTGGCGGTGCCGACCGCCTTCGCGAAGATCATGCAGATCACGGAGATCCCGGTCTCGGCCACGGCCCAATGCTACGACAGCCCGTCGGCCCTGCCTCCCGCGGACGCGTTCGTCGTGAAGGAAGGTTTCGAGACCAGGGGCGGCACCAACGCGAAGGACCAGGGCGGCTGGCAATATTACACGATCAACGGCCGCACCATCGCCAAGCCGTCCTCGGATCCGGGCGCGACGCCGGTCTATACCGGGGCCAACAACAGCGTCTGGTACGGGACCGGCTACTGCCTCGAGACGGATCAGGTCGGGACCATCAGCAGCACGTTGCCCGAGGGCCGGCAATCGGCCGAGCTCGATTGCGACGACGGCGCCGGGAGCGCCGGAAACTCCGCCATCTCGACGAAGGTCGATCTGGCGGGCGGCAATTACGAACTGCGCTATTTCTATCGGAGCCGCGTCACCTAAGCGAATTACGACCCGGCCTACCTGTGCGGGTCGGCGGCGAGCAACCTGTCCTGGGCCGACGACACGCGCTCGTCGGGCGGCCCGGTCGCCAACGCCTCGCGCACCAACCAGATCAACGTCTATCTCGATCGCACCACGACGGGGACGGCGACGAACGCGCCGCTGCACACGACGCTGGACGGATCGCAGCAGCTCGCCGGCCAGAACCTGATCGATCACTGCGTCTATTCCAACGCCTGGATCGAACGCAGCGTGCGCATCTACGTCACCACGCCCGGCCATTACTGGCTGACCTTCGCGGCTGACGGGCAGAACGACAGCTATGGCGGGCAGATCGATTTCATCCGCCTGTGCGTCAACACCTGCCCCGACGCGCCGCAGGACAATTTCCCGAAGGCCTGGACCGGCGGCAAGGTCCTGTTCGCCGATACCTTCGAAGCGCCCGTCTATCAGGAAGACTCGCCCAAGCACGGGGTCGCCAAGGGCGGCAACCTCGCTCTCAGCACGGGGACGAGCGGCACCTCGCAGTTCGGATGGCCCGCTCAGGCGAGTTCCGGCTGGATCACCGCACCGTTCAACCAGATCAATTACGGGACCTTGTTCAAGGGCACCGCCGGTGCCTACCAGGGCTCGCAATACATCCTGCTCGATGGTTGGAACGCTGACGACGGCGCCAGAACGAACCGCGCGGCGATGCGGCCGTTCCTCCTCGATCCGGGATATTATCAGGTCAGCTACGGCTACATCTCCATCGTCGATTTCACGGATGCCGGGGTCACCGGTACCAACTGCTTCGCCAATCCCGGTTCCGGCGCCCTCTATCCGGCGGCCACCGAGATCCTGAAGGGCGACATCCGCTACCACGGCAAGCTCTCGGCGGATCGCTGGACCAACATCGTCGGCGTGTTCATGGCCAACGGGCAGCTCGTCAGCACGCCGGTCGCCGGGGGTGCCCAGGGCAAGGCGACGAGCTTCAAGAATCCCGACGGCAGCACGACCACGACGCCGGCGGTGCCGCCGGACGCCGTCAACTGGCAGAGCTACAACGCGGGCGCCGTGAACCCCGTGATCGATACGTGCGGCTATGCCGACAGCTACAGATGGGTGCCCCGCATCGCCACCGTGAAGATCACCAAGCCGGGCCTGTACTGGCTGATCGTCTCCGCCAACGGCAGCACGGCGGATGGCAACGGCGGCGGCGTCGACGAGGTCAAGGTGACGGCCCTGGGCAGCCCGTACATGACGGCGCCGGCCAACGCGACGACGATCCCGGTTCCCAATCCGCAGCCCGGCTCGCGGACCTATTTCGACGGGTTCCACATCGTCGCCGACCCGTTCGCACCGACGGCCCCCCTCCAGTGAGCGCACGATCCATCCGAGGGCGCATGGGACGGTTCCGAAGCGATGCGCGCGGGGCGTCGGCGGTGGAGTTCGCCCTCGTCTGCGCGCCGTTCTTCGTGCTGGTGCTCTACACGCTCCAGCTCGGGATCTACTACATGACCTAGACCGCCCTGGATGCCGGGGTCGTGCGGACCGCCGACACCCTGCGCAACAGCTTCAACGGGGCGGCGCCGGTGCTTCCGACCGCGGAGGCGCTGAAGGAGACCGTCGCGGCCAATGCCGGTGGGTTGATCTCGGTGACCGATACCGCGCTCGCCGTCGAGATCCGCCCGATGGACGCCTTGTCCGCTGCGGTCGTGCCGATCACCGGCGGCGTCGCCGAGTACGGGGACAACAGGAGCGTCCTCGTCCTGCGGGCGCAGAGCTCGGTCATCGCGCTCGCTCCCGGATTCTCGAACCTCACCAAGGTGACGGCGATCTCACTCCTGCGGCGTCAGGGACGGTAATCGATGCGCTGGTCTGCTTCCTTCATCCGGTCGACACGGGGCAACGCCGCCGTGGAATTCGCCCTCATCGTTCCCGTGGTGCTGCTGATCGGCGCCGGGATCGTCGAGTTCGGCCTCGCCTTCCACGTCCATAACCAGACGAACCGCCTCGCGACGCAATACGCTCTCGTCTGGTCGGACTGCCAGGACAGCGGCCCGAACTGCCAGACCGAGATGAATACCTATGCGACGAACGCGGCGAAGACGAACATCGCACCGCAGCTCAACCCGAGCGGCATCACGCTGCGGATGTACCAGGTGAGGATGGTGGGCGTCCTTCCGACTCCCGTCTACGCGTCCCCCGGCGGCTCTGTCCCGAGCGTCGACGAGATCGCCGCGGCGGTGAAGACGATCCCGAACGGCCAGACCGGCGTGATCGTGACGGCGACCTACGAGCACGCGCTCATCTTCTTCCCCGCCATCATGGGGACCTATCTCGCCGGCTCGAAGCTGACGCCCTCCTACACGGTGGTGCAGCTAAAGACCTGAGCCTCACGCCACGCCGTAGACCCGGTTGGCGCGGCTCTCGAAGGCGTCGGTGAACTTGCGGAAGGCACGGTCGAACATCGTGCCCATCAGGAGCCCCAGGGTGCGGCTCTTGAACTCGTAGGTGATAAAGAAGTCGACGTCGCAGCCGCTGCCGCTCGCCGCCTCCTTGAAGTTCCAGCGGTTCTCGAGATGCCGGAACGGGCCGTCGATGTATTCGGCGACGATCCGCCGCTCGGCGGGATCGAGGGTGACGCGGGTGGTGAAGCGCTCGCGGATCGCCTTGTAGCCGACCCCCATCTCGGCGACGCAGATCTCGGTCTCCTCAGGCCCCGGCTGCCGCCGCAGGACCCGCAGGGATTCGCACAGCGGCAGGAATTCGGGGTAGCGCTCGATATCGGCGACGAGGTCGTACATCTGCTGCGGCGAGTGCCGCACCGTGCGGGTGATCCGGAAGGATGGCATGGAGACTCAGGCGTTGGCGGAAACGGCGGCGAGATGGGCGATGCGCGCCGCCTTCAACCGTGAAAAATCCTCGCCGGCATGGTGCGAGGAGCGGGTCAGCGGGGTCGCCGAGACGAGGAGGAAGCCCTTGGCATAGGCGGTGGTCTCGTAGCCCTTGAACTCGTCGGGGGGCACGAAGCGCATGACCTCGTGGTGCTTCTTCGTCGGCTGCAGGTACTGTCCGATGGTGAGGAAGTCGACATCGGCCGAGCGCAGGTCGTCCATGAGTTGGACGACCTCGTGGCGCTCCTCCCCGAGCCCCACCATGATGCCGGACTTGGTGAAGATGCCGGCATCGAGCTCCTTGACCCGCTGCAGCAGCCGCACCGAGTGGAAGTAGCGCGCACCCGGGCGCACGGTGAGGTACTTGCCCGGCACCGTCTCGAGGTTGTGGTTGAACACGTCGGGGCGGGCCGCCACGACCGTCTCGAGCGCGCCGGCTTTGCGCAAAAAGTCCGGGGTCAGGATCTCGATGGTGGTGGCCGGGCTGAGCCGGCGGATCGCCGCGATGGTGCGGGAGAAATGCGCCGCCCCGCCGTCGTCGAGGTCGTCCCGGTCCACCGAGGTGATGACGACGTGGGCGAGGCCGAGCTTGGCCACCGCGTCGGCGACCTTCTCCGGCTCGGCCGCGTCCAGGGCCTCGGGCAGGCCGGTGCGGACGTTGCAGAAGGCGCAGGCCCGCGTGCAGGTGTCGCCCATGATCATGAAGGTGGCGTGCCGCTTCTCCCAGCACTCGCCGATATTGGGGCAGCCGGCCTCCTCGCAGACCGTGACGAGGCCGTTGTCGCGCACGATGCGGGCGGTCTCGGCCCAAGCCGCCGAGCCCGGCGCCTTGACGCGGATCCAGTCGGGCTTGCGCTGCACCGGCGTGTCGGGCCGGCGGGCCTTTTCCGGATGGCGCGGGCGCCGGTCGTTACCGAGGAGATCGAGGACGAGGGCCATGCCACACCGATGGGGCACGCGGGACCGGCACCCAAGAGCTTGAGTTAAGGCTTCCCGCCCGCCGCCGCAAACCCGGCGTGACCGGGAGCCGCGCCGATCGCCCGCATCCATGGGTCGGGCCGGCGGGCCGCTCGGGCGACGATGGCGGCGCCTGCCCTCTGCGGTTCATTGGCCGACGATCGTTGTCGTCGGCGCGACGCCTGGCCCCGAGGGTATTCGAGGATGGCTGGCGACCGGACGCCCGGGCGATCAGCGTAAAAGAGAAGATAATTCTTCCCTCGCGCCGTTAACGATAACCAAATGTTTCTTCTCTGTGTCTGGTCACAACCAGCAACGCCCCCGCGTGTTTTTTACGGGTATAACAATTGCCAAGATGTTGATAACTCTTTGTTCATCCTGTTGCCCGGCGAGGCCGCAATGGCATGAAGGATGTGCAACGGGGAGTGTCCAAGGTGAGCCGAATTCTGCTGACGGGTGCGACCGGATTGATCGGCGGCGCCGTCCTTCATCGCGCGCTGTCGCAGGGCCATGACGGCGAGTGGGTGTGCATGGTCAGGGCGCCCGATGCCGAAGCGGGGCGCCAGCGCATCGCCGCCCGTCTCTCTCGCTTCACCAACACGCTCACCGCGCAGCGACTCGCGCAGCGGGTCGAGGTCGTGGCGGGCGACTTCACCCAGGCCGACCAGATCGCCAACCCGCGGCTCGACTCCGTCAGCCATGTCCTGCATCTCGCCGCCGACACCTCGTGGTGGGCGCAGGAGAAGGTCCACAAGACCAACCACGACGGCACCCTGGCGCTGGCCCGCCGCGCCGCCCGCATGCCGAAGCTCGAGCGCTTCCTCCACGTCAGCACCGCGATGATCTGCGGGGGCGAGCCGCCCCACCTCGTCGACGAGAGCCAGTACCCCTCCCCCGACACCCACCACCTCGTTCATTACAGCGCCTCGAAGGCGGCGGCCGAGACCTCGCTCGCCGAGCTCTTCGCCGACCTGCCCCTGGTGGTGGCGCGGCCCTCGATCGTGGTCGGCCATTCGACGCTCGGCGCGCGCCCCGGCTCCAGCATCCTCTGGGTGGTCAGGGCCTGCGACCAGCTCCGGCTGCTCTCCTGCGATCCCGAGGGCGCCATCGACATCGTGCCCGGCGACTGGGTCGCCGACACCCTGGTCGCCATGCTCGACCGGCCGGAGCTCGCCCACAGGGTCTATCACCTCTCGGGCGGCACCGAGCACAGCACCCGCTGGGACGCGCTCGCCCGCGCCTTCGAGGCGGCGGACCCGGAGGGCGGGGAGCGCCACTACGAGCGCTTCGCCGCCACCGACCGCGCGACCCTGCAGGCGCGGTTCGCCGAGACCTTCGGCCTCGACGAGGCGATCAAGGTCGCGATGATGCGGGCGCTGCAGGCCTATTACCGGTTCTGCGCCCTCAACGTGACCTTCTCCAACGACCGCCTGCTGGCCGAGGGCTTCGGCCCGCCGCCCTCGCTGCCGCAATACCTCGGCCGCTGCCTGGAGACCTCCGGCGAGATCGTCGACCAGTTCCACGAGGATTTCGGCAACTACGCCCCCGGCCAGGCGCCGCGGCGCGAGACCGGGCCGCGCATCGCCGCGACCACGCGGGTGGGCGGAGCCAGGGCGCCGCGGCGGGTCGGCCGTACGGGCTGATCGGCAAGCGCGGGGACTCTCCTCCCCCACAGATCCCGGGCTTGCCCGAGATCGGCACCCTTGGTGCCCAAGTCGGGTAGACCCGGCTTGGGTGCGGGGAGGAGTTGGAGGCGGGGGTGGTTCCGCTTGCCTCCGAAGGCCGAGGGTCACTCACCCCCCACCCCTGACCCCTCCGCACGAAGAGGGGAAGCCGCCCGCGCCCCGTCGCCACGGCATGGAGCCAAACCCCCGGTTGCGCTTTATCCCGCCATGAGCGCCCCGCAGGGCGCCGGCCAGGATGACATCCCATGCGCACCCGCTCGAAACTCGGCCTCGCGGCCCTCGCCGTCGTCCTGCTCGGCGGAGCGGCCGTCCTGCGCTTCGTCGTGTACCCCGAGAGCGCGACCCTCGACGCCGCGACCGGCCTCGGCGCCAGCCCGACGCTGCCCAAACCTAACCCGACCCTGATGCCGACGGTGAACATCGCCCGCGTCGCCCGCTGGGAGAACGGCGCCAAGCCGGTGGCCGCCCAGGGGCTGCAGGTCGCCGCCTATGCGGAGGGCTTCGACCACCCGCGCTGGATGCACCTCCTGCCCAACGGCGACGTGCTGGTGGCCGAGGCCAACAAGCCGAAGACCGACGACCCCTCCACGGGCGTGGCCGACTGGGTCGCCGACAAGGTCAAGAGCATGGCGGGCGCCGGCGTCCCGAGCCCGGACCGCATCGTGCTCCTGCGCGACGCGAACGGCGACGGCACCGCCGAGGAGCGCCACGTCTTCCTGAAGGGCCTGCACTCGCCCTTCGGCATGGCGCTGGTGGGCCGGGACCTCTACGTCGCCAATGCCGACGCCCTGGTGCGCGTGCCCTACGAGCCCGGCCAGACCGAGATCTCCGCGACGCCCGAAAAGGTCGTCGACCTTCCCGCCGGCATCAACCACCACTGGACGAAGAACGTCATCGCGAGCCCGGACGGCCAAAAACTCTTCGTCACGGTCGGCTCGAACAGCAATGTCGGCGAGAACGGCCTCAACAAGGAGCAGGGCCGCGCCGCGATCTGGGAATACACGATCGCGACGAAGCAGATGCGCGAATACGCCACCGGCCTGCGCAACCCCAACGGCCTCGCCTTCGAGCCCGGGACCGGCGCCCTCTGGACGGCGGTGAACGAGCGCGACGAGATCGGCAGCGACCTCGTGCCCGATTACGTCACCAGCGTGCAGGAGGGCGGGTTCTACGGCTGGCCCTACTCCTACTGGGGCAAGAATGTCGACGAGCGCGTGCAGACGCCCCGGCCCGACCTCGTCGCCAAGGCGATCGCCCCGGACTACGCGGTGGGCACCCACACGGCCTCGCTCGGCATCGCCTTCGGCATGGAGGCCAAGCAGTTGCCCGAGGCCTGGCGCAGCGGCCTGTTCGTCGCCCAGCACGGCTCGTGGAACCGCCGCCCGAAGAGCGGCTACAAGGTGATCTACGT
>NZ_CAXUJR010000091.1:0-14122 GCF_964251405.1 uncultured Methylobacterium sp. | reverse complement strand
CCTTGGACGTCAATGCCGACATGACCCGATGCGGCAACAGGTGACCCCTTGCCCCGCGAACCGGGTCCGGCCTCGGCCGGTTGATCCGGCATGACCGACCCGCATCACGAACCCGTCGACCAGATCGCGCAGGCCCGCCGCCGCGAGATGGCGATCGAGCATCTCATGTTCGGCACGATCCGTTTCCTCGCGCAACGCCACCCGGAACTGCTCGACGAACTCGACGCCAGCCTCGGCCACCTCTGGGACCGGGCCGAGGGCGAGGACCGGGACGACGCTGCCGTGCGCGAGGTGGCCCGCCGGTTCCTCGCAAGCCTTCGCGCGCAGCGTTAGGGTTGCGAGTGGCGACAACATCGGGAACCGGCGAAATGGCAGCGATGGACGACCTGGCCGAACTGCCGCCGGGCGCTTTCGCCAAGGCCGATGGATCGCCCGATCCCCTGTTCTACGCACAGCCGCGCTTCGTCACGCATATCGACGACGCGGCGATCGCCGCCGTGACCGACATCTATCGGGACCTGCTTCCACCCGGCGGGACCATTCTCGACCTGATGTCGAGCTGGGTCAGCCATCTGCCGCGGGACGTCGCCTATGCGGCCGTGATCGGACACGGCCTGAATGCCGCGGAACTCGCGGCCAATCCGCGTCTGTCGCGGCATTTCGTGCAGGACCTCAATACCCAGCCGAACCTGCCGCTCGGCACAGCCAGCCTCGATGCGGCAGCGATGTGCGTCTCGGTGCAGTACCTGCAGGACCCCGTAGCGGTGCTGCGCGAGGTCGCGCGCGTGCTGCGACCGGGCGCGCCCGTGGTCATCACGTTCTCCAACCGCTGCTTCCCGACGAAAGCCGTGGCAATTTGGACCGGCATCCGGCCGGAGGATCACGCTCGGCTGGTCGGCCTCTACCTGCAGCGCGCCGCCTTCGCGCGGATCGAGATCCGCCCGCCCGTCGCCGGCGGCCGGGGCGACCCGCTCACCGCCGTGATCGGCTGGACGGGGAATGAAACCGACGCCGTGGCGGAGCTTCGACAGTGAGTGGATCGTCGGACGGTCCCGCCACGGCGTGGGCGGATCCCGGCTCCCTTATCCTTGCCCGGCCCGAATCCGCCGACGCTTTTGTCACCTTTTCGATAGCCGAACGTTGACTGGTCACGCACTTCGATCCGGGCACCCGGGTCGAAACCATGAAGAACGTGATCGAAGGACGAGAACCATGAAGCATATGCTCGTTGCCGCAACGCTCCTGTCGGCCTTGGCGATGACCGCATCGGCACAGGCGCAAGGCACCGTCAGGGGCGCTGAACGCGGCGCCGAAGACGGAAGCCGCGCTGCCGGCCCGGTGGGGGGCGTCGTCGGAGGCGCCGTCGGTGCCGCGACGGGCACCGTGGGCGGCGTTCTCGGCGTCGATCCCGATCGGCGTGAGGACCGTATGGAGCGTCGCGAAGAGCGGATGGAACGCCGCGAGCGTCGCGACCGCTAAGTCGATTGGCCCTGGCCGCTTCCACGCGGCCGGGGCCTTCCTTCGTCCCACGTCCGCAGACGGATTCGCGTGATGCGAGTGACTGGCCGCGATGCGGGGCAAGGTTTCAGGGAATGCGGGAATTTCGCAATGATCGACCCTGTCGATCCCGTTAGGACACCATTGCGTCTCGGTTCCATGGGGATCCGCGTGACGCGCTCGGCGCCATTGCTCAATTGAGTGAGCGCGACATCATCGGACGTCACCGGCCTGCCATGGATTTCGTGGCATGTTGCCTCGTCGGGTCGAGAATCATCGGATGCTTCGCGTCCCGGTGACCGACGCGGGCGAGTGTACGGTGCCAATGCGCGTCCGGTCGGCACCCTACGATCCCGACAGATCGACTGCGTGATGCTGAATCGGCACGCCCCCTGAACAATCTAGGCAGACCGTCACCCGATGGCGTTTGTCGGATTGTGCACCGAAATCCGGCATGCCAATGATGGGACGAGGGTGACCGAGGGTTGCCCATCCGAGTCTTCGCCATGTCCAGTCGATCCGGCTGCCCGTTCGAGGGCAACCTGCTCCTCGCCGCACTCGACATGCGCGACCGCAACCTCCTGCGCCCGCACCTCGTTCGCGCCGAATGCTCACGCGGCCAGATCGTGTTCGAGGTGGCCGAGGATGTCTCCCATGTCACCTTCCCGCTCGACCGCACGGTCGCCACCCTGGTCGTGCCACTGCGCGAAGGCCGTACCGTCGAGACCGCCACGGTCGGGCACGAGGGTGCGGTCGGCGGCGTGGTCAGCCAGGGCTACCTGCCTGCATTCACTCGCTGCGTCGTCCAGATCGAGGGAGCGATCCTGCGCATGGACGCGGACAGGCTGCGGGAGGCCAAGGGCGCGTCGCCGAGCCTGAACGACCTGTTCGTGCGCTACGCCGATTGCATGCTGGCTCAGGTCCTTCAGTCCGTGGCCTGCAATGCCGCTCATCCCATCGAGGAGCGGGCGATGCGCTGGCTCCTCGCCCTGCAGGACCGCCTCGGCACCGATACCCTGCCGGTCACCCAGAGCGTCCTGGCGAACATGCTCGGCGTCGGGCGCAGCTACGTCACCGGGGTTCTCGGCGAGCTTCAGCGCCAGGGCCTGATCCATGTCGGCCGGGGGCAGATCCACATGCTGGACCGCGGCCGGTCGGCGGATGCCTGCTGCGAATGCCATGCCCGCGTCCAGCGCCACTTCCGTAACGTGCTCGGCGCCGTCTACGCCCCCGAGGGCGGGATCCTCGCGGTCGAGGCGTCGCCGTCCGTGGCGGCGCCGGTTCCCCCCCCGGACGGTGGCATGCCCGGGTTGCGGGGGGACGGCCGATGAGCAGGATGATGCCGGTCTCCGGCGAGGCCGCAGACGCCGCGAGGGTCGAGGCACTCGACGCCTACGGCATCCTCGACACGCCGCCCGAGCAGGGCTTCGATGACCTCGTCGGCCTCGCCGCCCTGATCTGCGGAACCCCTGTGGCGCTGGTCAGCCTCGTTGCGTCCGACCGGCAGTGGTTCAAGGCGAGGACGGGCTTCGAGCCGTGCCAGACGCCGCTCGAACAGTCCGTCTGCGCCCTCGCGCTCGGGCAATCCGACCTGTTGATCATTCGGGATCTGACGCTGGATCCGCGCACGGCCGCCAATCACCTCGTCACCGGCGCCCCGTTCCTGCGCTTCTACGCCGGCGCTCCGCTCGAAACCGCCGAGGGCGAACGCCTCGGAACGCTGTGCGTGATGGATCACGCTCCACGTCCGCACGGCCTGACCTCGGTCCAGGCTTCGGCCCTGCTCAAGCTGGCCCGCCAGGTCATGAACCTGATGGAGATGCGCCGCGCGGTCGCCTTGCGCGACGCCGGTCTGGATTTGCAGCGCGCCGCGTTCCTGCGCCACCAGGCCCTGATCGACGCACAGGCCGCGATCTCGTCGGCCGAGGGCAGCCTGGACGCGATCCTGGAGGCTCTCGTCGCCGGCGCGATGAAGGCGGTCCCTCAGGCCGAAGGGGGCGTCATCGAACTGCGTGAAGGCGAAGAGCTCGTCTATCGCACCGTCCGCGGCAATCTCGTCCCGCATCGAGGGCTGCGTCTCCCGCTTCACGGCAGCCTGTCCGGGCACTGCCTGCTGAACAACGAAGCGGTGTCGTGCCCCGATGTCCTGCTCGACGGCCGCGTCAAGCGCGACGTGATCGCGATGCTGTCCATGCGATCGGCGATGTACGTGCCGGTCTTCCGGGGCGGAACGGCCATCGGCGTGCTCAAGCTCCAGTCGGGCCAGGTCGGCGCCTTCTCGGACGGCGACCTCGATGCGGCACGCCTGTTCGCCGGCACGGTCGCCGCGGGGCTCGCCGAGGCCGGAGAGGCGGAGGCTCGCCGGACCGTCCGCGAGAGCCAGGACCGCTACAAGGCCGTCTTCAACAGCGCCATCGACTACGCCATCATCGTGATGGATCTGGACGGTCGCGTCGACGACTGGAACGAGGGTGCGACGCGGATCCTCGGCTGGTCGCTGGCGGACATGCACAAGAGGCCGGCCGACGTGTCCTTCACGCCGGACGACCGGGCGAACGGCGTCGCCGCCCGGGAGATGCGCGCGGCGCTGGAGGTCGGCCGTGGCGTCGACGAACGCTGGCACCTGCGCAAGGACGGGAGCCGCTTCTGGGGCAACGGCGAGATGATGACCCTGCGGGACGAGGCCGGGTCCCCCATCGGCTTCCTCAAGATCCTGCGCGACCGCACCGAGCAGCGCGACGCCGCGGCCAAGCTGCAGGCGAGCGAGGCCTTCATGCGCAGCGTCCTCGATTCCTCGGCCGACTGCATCAAGGTCCTCGACCTCGAGGCCCGCCTCGGCTTCATGAACGAGGGCGGTCAGCGGGTGATGGAGGTCGACGACTTCGACGGGGTGGCCGGGACGGACTGGACGGAGTTCTGGGAAGGAAACGGCAGGGACGAAGCCCGTGCCGCCGTGAAGATCGCGCTGGCGGGCGGCATCGGTCGTTTCACGGGGCCGGCCCGCACCCTGAAGGGCACCCCGAAATGGTGGGACGTCCAGGTCACGCCGATCAGGGATGGGGAAGGCGCCGTCGCGAGGCTGCTCGCGGTCTCGCGCGACGTGACCGCCAACCGGCATACCGAGACCGCCTTGCGGGCCAGCGAGACCAATCTGCGCACGATCCTCGAGACGGTGCCGGTCGGCATCCTGTTCGCGGAGGCGCCGAGCGGGCGCATCGTCGGCGGCAACGCCCGGATCGAGGAGATCCTGAGTCACCCGGTCCTGCCGTCACCGGCGCTCGAAGCCTACGGTGAATGGCATGGCTACCATCCCGACGGCCGGCCGGTGGCGGTGCTCGAATATCCGGTGGCGAAGGTCATTGCCGAGAACGTGGACCGTGCCGAGCTACAGCTGACCTACCAGCGCGTCGACGGCACCCGCCTGTGGATCGAATGCGTCGCGGCGGCGGTCCGTGACGCGGAAGGACGGCTGACGGGGGCGGTGGCGGCCATCGCCGACATCGACGCGCGCAAGCGGGCCGAGGCGCAGCGCGACCTGCTCAACGGCGAACTCAGCCACCGCATGAAGAACCTGCTGACGATGGTCCAGGCCATCGCCGCGCAGACCCTGCGCGGCGCGACCGACATCGAGGCCGCCAAGGACACGCTCGCCGAACGCCTCATCACCCTCGGCAAGGCCCACGATCTGCTCCTCGGCGGAGCCGCCGAGCGTGCGCCGATCGAGCCCGTGATCCGCGGCGGCGTCGGATCGCAGGACGATGCCACGGGGCGGATCCACTACCGTGGTGACGCCGTGGAGATCGGCGGCAGGGCCGCGCTCTCGCTGTCCCTGATGATCCACGAACTGGCCACCAACGCGGTCAAGTACGGCGCCCTCTCGGTGCCCGGAGGCCACGTCGACATCGAATGGACGGTTTCGGACGGCGACCAGCCGGTCCTCGCCATCTCGTGGAGAGAGCGGGGCGGCCCCCGTGTCACCCCGCCCTCCCGCAAGGGGTTCGGCTCGCGGCTGATCGAACGGGGCCTCGTGGGCGCCGTCGATGGGTCGATCTCGCTGACCTATCCGGCCGAGGGAGTCCGATGCGTGTTCGAGGCACCGCTGCGCAACTTCAAGGACGCGTTCTGACCACCGCCGGATCCGGGCTCGACGCGGCGACGTTCGCGGCGCCCTCCGTCTCGCACGCGCCGCCGATCGGTAGCAGCACCTCGAGGTAGCGGCTCTTCTTCCGGACACCCTTGCGGATCGGCCGCCTCAGGGCCTTCCGGATCCGGAAACCGTCACCGCCCCCGCGGTCCGGCCCGCGGTCCGGGTCGAGGATCCGGCCGACAACGAGGATGCGGCGGGGCATCTCCACCTGATGCATCCCGGCCGATGGGCACATTCTCTCGCGGCCGAGCGCAGTTACTCCCCGGCGATGCCGTCGTCTCTCTAGCGAGGATCGGCTGCGAGGTCGCCGAGTTCGCGTCTGAGGCACGCGTACAGGCGACGGAGCCAGAGCTGTGCCTCTTCTTCGCCGGCACGGGCGATCTTTGCCCGCTCTTCGGCCTGCTTCGCCCGCTCCTCGGCGAGACGCGCTCGCTCCTCCGCGCGCTCGGCACGCAGGGATGCTTGGGCGGCATCCGCCTGTGCGGCCTCGGCACGCTTCTCGGCTTCCTCCACCTGCACCACGCTGCGCTGAACCAATGTGCGCGATTGCTTGACGAGATGCTGTGCGAGGTCGCGTTCGCGACGAACCTGGGTCCCGACCTCGCGGATCATCTGGATCGCACTCGGCCAATCCGTCGGCGCTTCATCCGACGGGTCGGGATCGATTCCGGGTTCCGCCTGCCCCGCGAACAACGGCACCACGTTCACCGCCGGCTCGGGGGCGGGCGCGATGCACGCGGCGGAGGCCGTCTCGCCGAGACCTTCGCGATCCGGCTCGGACCCGGTTTCGCCGGTGCTCCAGCGATCGGGGTCGACGGGCGATTGGCGTGGAATTCGTTCCGCCATTACGCGGTCAGCTTTCGATCCTGCTCGGTCGTGAACTCGGTGGCGATCGTGTCGTAGACCCGGGCCAGCCATTCCTCGGCGATGCGGGCACGTTCCTCCGCCGCCTTCACGCGCTCGTCGGCTGCCTTGAGCAACGCGTCGCTGCGCGCCTGCAGTTCCGCTGAGCGCGCATCGGCCGCCCGCGCCCGTTCGCTCGCCTTCTTCACGTCCTCACGGACGCGGTCGAGCAGTTCCTGAACGCGAAGCTCCTGCTCATGGGCCTGTGCCTCGACCTCGCGGGCATGATGGGCCGCGTGGCGAATGCGATCGATGAGCTTCGACCAATCCTGCGCGGAGGACCTGCGCGTAGGCGGCACGCCGCCATCGAGATCATCGAAGGGTCCGACCAGCCGCAGGACGTTTGCCAAGGTGTTCTCGAAGGCCGGCTCGGCGGGTGCTGTCTCCGCCCTGGATGTCCGCTCTGACTGAAGCGCCTGGGGCACCCGCTTCATCGGATCCATGAGAACCTCCCATTCCTGCCGCCGTTTCGCGAACCGCGACGAACGCTGACGAACTCACGACTATGGTTAAAAATCCCTTAACCGCATCATCCTTCAGTAGGTTTCTGGCAGGCTATTTATAACCCGACGCAGGTGATGCTGTTTTGCCACAAGACGTCGCCGGTCCGGCCGTCAGCATCCGTCGATCGCCCTGCGTCGTCGTCGCCGGAGCAGTCGCTCCCGGCGCCATGCAGCGATGGTGTCGGTGGCAACGTGGGCCGGCAGCGTCTCGGCCACCTCGCTTCTTCTATTCAGGACCGCCTCGAATGACTTACGGGATCGTAAGTTGGACCCATCCACGACGCGTCCCTGCATAAAGAAATCGCAAGGTTCCCTCCTTACCGTCGCGAACCAACGCTGGCGCATCAGAGGGAATCGAGACGGGTGGGCGATCGTCCTTCGATGCCACCTCCGGACGGAATGTCGTCGCCGCCATCGCCTCTCGGGTCCGCGATCACGGACTTCGGGAGCGATGCCGATGGGGCGACTGCGGTCGAGTTCGCTTTGATCGCCTTTCCACTGATGACCCTGCTGCTGCTGGTCCTCGAGGTCGGGCTCACCTACTGGACGAACGTGATCCTCGACAACGGCGTCCAGGCGGCGGCGCGATCGTTCTATACGGATACCGGCGCGAGCTCCGGGTCCATGGCCGACATGGTCCGCACGAAGATCTGCGAGAGCGGCGGCGGACTCATCAACTGCGACCGGCTCAAGATCGACCTGAGCTACCATGCCGATCTCACCGCGGTGGAGGTCGTGAGCCCGGTCGATGCCGGAGCCTGGCGGACGGGGTTCGGCACGGCCCATGGCTGTTCCCCGGACAGTCGCGTCGTCGTCGTCCAGGCCGCCATCGCCCAGAAGAGCTTCCATGACACCGTCTCGAGCCTCGCCGTCTTCGCCGACGGCTCTCGGCTCATTCAGTCGGCCACCGTCGTGACACTCGGGCGTCGCTCGACCGGCCTCACGGGCTGCTGATGGGGCCGCTCCCGACCCTTGCCGACCCGCCGTCGCGACGTCGACGCCGTATGGCGGATGGGCTCGGCCGTGCAAGGACCAGACTTGCCGGGGGCGGGTTCGTGCGGTCCGAGGGTGGCATCGCCCTCCTCGAATTCGCCCTCGTCCTGCCGATCCTGCTGCTGCTCTACGTCGGCACGGTCGAGGTCGCGAACCTGATGAGCAACCTGCGCAAGCTCGACCTATTCACCCGGACCGTCGGCGACTTCGCGGGAGGCGCCTCGGCTCCCAGCCGGCAGGAGATCGACGGGATGTTCAAGGCCTCGAAGGTCGTGCTGATGCCATTCGATACGGAGAAGGTCGAGATCGTGGTCAGCGCCGTCGGCGTCATCGGCACGGCCGCGTCGGGACCGATGCAGGTCTGTTCGAGCGTCGCGGCCTCCAACGCGACGCCGCGGGCGGTACGCGAGATACCGGCAGTGGCCCCGCCCGCGGAGCTGCGTGTCCGCGGAGCCCGGATGCTCCTTGTCGAGACCAGGATGCCCTACCAACCACGGACAGGCTCGCTCTTCACCTCCCTGGTCGGGCAGTCCCTGAGCGGCGTGGTGTTCTCGCGGCAGATGTACTGGCCGGTCGGTACCGGCCTGCGCTACCACAGCCAGGCGCCCGAGATCGTCCTCCCCAACGGAGAGGCATGCCCCCCATCCTGAACGGCGGCAGGATCGCGCCGGGGCAGACCGACGGATCGGCATGAACGGTCTTTCAATGTTTCGATGAAAGGCTCTGCGGCCTTGCCGGGATCCAGCATCGATGTTCGCCCTCATCCTCGACGACGCCGTTCTGAACAATGTGCTCATGGTCGAGGCGATCCGGGGCGTTCCGGACTGCGTCGCACGGGACTTCACCGACCCGGTCGAGGCGCTGGCCTTCCTCCGTTCGTGTCCGGCCGAGATCGGGATCGCGATCACCGACTACGACATGCCCGTGATGAACGGCGTCGCATTCATCAAGGCGGCGCGACAGGTGACCGGGTTCGCACACGTGCCGATCGTGATGGTGACGAGCATGGACGAGCGCGCCCTGCGCCGCGAAGCCTTGGAAGCCGGCGCCACCGACTTCCTGGCCAAGCCCTTCGAGGCATTCGAGGTCCGCGCCCGGGTCGCCAACCTGCTCGAATTGAACCGGGCGAGGCTCGAACAGGTGGACCGGGCCGCGTGGCTCGACCGCGAGGTAAGCGCCGCCACGGCGACGATCGAAGCGCGCGAGCGCGAGGTGGTCACCATGCTCATGAAGGCGGCCGAGCACCGCGACACCGAGACCGGGAACCACGTCGCCCGCGTCGCGACCTATGTGGCCCTCATCGCCAAGGGACTCGGCTTCAGCGAGCGGGAGGTGCGCCAGATCAGCCTCGCCTCCACGATGCACGATGTCGGCAAGATCAGCGTCCCCGACGCGATCCTGCTCAAGCCCGGCCCGCTGACCCCGATCGAGCGTGCCGAGATGGAGCTTCACGCAGACCGCGGCCGGCGCATCCTGGAGGGCAGCACGTCGCGCATGATCCAGGTCGCGGCCGAGATCGCCGCGACGCATCATGAGCGCTGGGACGGCACGGGCTATCCCTGGGGACTGAGCGGCGAGGCCATCCCGCTCGGCGGGCGGATCGTGGCGGTGGCCGACGTCTTCGATGCGCTGACCTCGGTCAGGCCCTACAAGAAGGCCTGGGCCCGCGAGGAGGCGCTCGCCTTCCTCGCCGAGCAATCGGGGCGTCATTTCGATCCGCGCTGTGTCGAAGCCCTCATCGCCAACATCGACGGCGCGGGCGCGGCTCGCGATGCGCCGGGTCGGGCCGAGGAGATGCCAGCGAAGATCGACGGTCGCGACCGAGACGGATCCGCCGATGCCGGTGAGACCGAGGACGCTGCCTGACATCATCCCCGATCGCCTGGGGAGCAGGCATCCATCGGATGCAGGCAATCGATCGTACAGACGTTCACGAGAGATTCCGGGAGCCGCTCGCTCCGGGCGTTATCCGCCCGGCTCGACGCCCGATGATCGTTCGAGCGGCTGTCGAGCCGGCATTCCGCAAGTCCTAAGGCCGCGGCGTCATCCATCGAGGGATCCCCCTGCGCTCGAAGCACAGGGAGACCGACGCCTTCGTACGGCGAACTCAGGGACAGGAATGCCGCTGTCCATCATTGCCGAGATACGTCCCCGACCGACGGTCGTAGGAGCGAAAGCGCTGCACGCAATACGCCTCCTGGTCGCCGGCAGGCGCGACTTGAGTCTCTACGGCTTCCTCGCGGTAATACACCGGGGCATAGCCACCGTCGTAGTAGCCGCCATCGTAGTAGCCGTTGCCGTAATAGCTGCTTCCATAGCCGTAGCCGAGCCCGGCGCCGA
Organism: uncultured Methylobacterium sp.; assembly: GCF_964251405.1. Taxonomy (GTDB): domain Bacteria; phylum Pseudomonadota; class Alphaproteobacteria; order Rhizobiales; family Beijerinckiaceae; genus Methylobacterium. Next base: position 3,739 of record NZ_CAXUJR010000091.1, on the reverse strand, counting down.
GACCCAGGCCGACGCCTAGTCCAAGGCCGCCGTATCCCCGGCGATAGCCGTAGCCGCGCCCGCCATAATAGCTGCCGCGATCGCCGGCGAAGCCGGCCCCACGATAGCCGAGCCCCGATCCGAATCCGCGATTGCCACCACCGTAGCCGCGGCCGAAGCCGGAATTGTTGCCGGCGAAGCCGCGACCGAAGCCGGAATTGCCTGCAGCGAGGCCACCGCCGAGCGCATTCCCTCGAAAGCCACTTCCGGCCGATCCGACGCCACCGCGGAACCCGCCACCGCCAAGGGATCGGCCCGCGAAGCCACCGCCACCACCGCCGAAGGATCGGCCGCCGCCGCCGAACCCTCCGCTCATGGCGTTGCCGCGGAAGCCTCCGCCACCCGGACGGGCATCGGCGGTCATCGGAATCAGGGCGAGGCCGCCGACGAGGGCCGCCGATGCCAGGAGCATGGTTCTCATGGGATACACCTGAGGTTAAGTGATTTGGTTAACGGGTGAACGTCCGAGACCGGCGACAGTTCACGGCATTCGGCCGACCCGCGCAGACGCCGCAGCCCGATAGGCACGGGTCCGCCCCGTTGAACGAGAGATCTCAACGGATGACCGACAGTGAGTGGGTTAACGGGGTGATCACGCCGCTGCGCTAGACCCGTCTTGTCCCGTGAACGGGGCGCGAGGGCCACGACGTGCCGAACAGGCTTTTCCGTCTCACCCATTCCCTGGCCGGGCGGATGGCGCTGGCCGTGTTCGGTTCGGTCGCCCTCGCGGTCCTCTTCGGCACCGCCTCCAGCCTATGGCTAGAGGTCGACCGCTACGCTGCTGCCAAGCGCGACGCGCTCACCGCCACCGCCGAGGTCTTCGCCTCGGCGGGCGCCCGCGCGACCCAGGAGGGCGATGCGCGCTCGGCCACCGAGACCCTGCGCGCCATCGCGCGGCGTCCCGAGCTCGTCTATGCCGCCATCGAGCGGGCCGACGGCAGCACCCTAGCCGACCAGGGCCTCGCCATCCGGCTCGCCAGCGACCTCGATCTCGACCACAGCGTGTCCGTCGTCGAACTCCTGACGAGCCGGACGGCCCAGGTGCGGGTGCCGATCGTGCACCACGGCGCCGTGATCGGCACCCTCGTCCTCGTGGCCGATACCGCCGACCTCTTCGCGCGCCTGATCGCCATCGTGGAGACCTCGGCACTCGGCTCGGGGCTCGCCCTGGTGCTCGGCCTCGTCGTGTCGTACCCGCTGCAGCGCTCGATCACCCAGCCGATCGCCGCGCTTGCCGGCACCATGGACCGGGTCCGGGCCGACGAGGATTACAGCCGGACCGCGTCCATCGTGCGCGACGACGAGGTCGGGGTGCTGGCGGCCACCTTCAACAGCCTGCTCGCCACCGTGCGCGAGCGCGACGCGCGGCTCGCCAAGCACCGCGACCGCCTCGAGCGGGACGTGGCGGATCGCACCGCCGACCTCCTCGAGGCGAAGGATGCGGCGGAGAGCGCCAACACCGCGAAATCCTCGTTCCTCGCCACCATGAGCCACGAGATCCGCACGCCCCTCAACGGCATGCTGGTGCTGGCCGAACTGCTCGCCGGCGCCGACCTGCCGCTGCGCCAGAAACGCCATGCCGAGGTCATCTCCCGGTCCGGCCAGAGCCTGCTGGCGATCATCAACGACATCCTCGACTTCGCGAAAGTCGAGGCCGGCCGGATCGAGCTCGAGAGCATCGCCGTCGCGCCGGCCGAGATCGTCGACACGGTGGTCTCGCTGTTCGCCGAGAAGGCCCGGGAGAAGGGCCTCGATCTCGCCGCCGGCCTCTCGTACGGCGTGCCGAGTCGCATCGTCGGCGATCCGGTGCGGCTGGGGCAGATCCTCTCCAACTTCGTCAACAACGCCCTCAAGTTCACCGAATCCGGCTCGGTGCTGGTCCGGATCGGCACCGTGCCAGGCGCCTTGCGCCTGAGCGTGGAGGATACCGGCATCGGGATTCCGGCCGACAAGCTGCCGACGATCTTCTCCGCCTTCTCGCAGGCCGACCAATCGACCACGCGCCGCTACGGCGGCACCGGGCTCGGCCTCTCGATCGCCCAGCGCCTGGTGGAGGCGATGGGCGGGACGATCGGCGTCGACAGCGTCGTCGGTGCGGGCTCGACCTTCTGGGCCGAGATCCCGCTCCCGGCCGCGGCGACCGAGGTCCCGCCGCGCATCCTCCGTGCCGGCGGCCTGCCGGAGACCGTGGTGGTGACCACCGCCGGCTGCGCGACCTCCGCGGTCCTCCGCGACCGACTCGTCGGGGCCGGCTTCCTGGCGGTGCCCCGCGAGGACGGCGCCGATGCGCACTGGTTCGCCGATGCCGGCGAGATCGCGGCAATGGGTGCGAGACCGAGCGTCTCCGGGCGGGTCGTCGCGATCGCCGGGATGGGCGATGCCGCCGCCTCGCTGGTGGTCGAGGCCGGCTTTGCCGACGAGGTGCTGCGCTGGCCCCTCCTCCAGGACGACCTGACGACGGTCGTCGCCGCGCTTGCCACGGGCGCCCCCTTCGACCGTGCCGATCGACACGTGGTCCGGACCGGACAGGCGTGGCCGCGCTTCCCCCACGCCCGCGTCCTCGTCGCCGACGACAGCGCCGTGAACCGCGAGGTCGTCATCGAGGCCCTGGCGCGCTTCGGGATCACCGAGATCGAAACCGTCGAGGATGGGCGGGCCGCCGTCGAGATGTGCCGGGCAAAGCCCTTCGACCTCGTGCTGATGGACGGCAGCATGCCGATCCTCGACGGCTACGAGGCGGCCAAAGCCATCCGCGAGTGGGAGCACGAGTTCGGGACGAACGAAGCCCGCCCGCGGCTGCCGATCATCGCCGCCACCGCACACGTGGTCGGACCCGTGGCCAATGCCTGGCGGGACGCCGGGATGGACGGGACCCTCACGAAGCCGTTCACCCTGCATGGCCTCTCCGACGTCCTGTCGCGCCACCTGTCGCCCGACGCGGCGGTTCCGGTCATCATCACCTCCGAAGATCCGGAACCGACCCTCCTCGACGACGCGCCGGTCGCCCTTCTCGACGCCGACACCATCGCCAACCTCGCCGACATGGCGCAGACATCCGGCGGCGCCTTCGCGCGGCGTGTGGTGACGATCTTCGCCGAGCACGCGCCCACCGCGATCCTGCAGCTGCGCAGCGCCACGGCCGATGCGAGCGGCGAGGATGCCGCGCGAGCGGCCCACAGCCTCAAGTCGATGAGCCTCAACGTCGGTGGAAAGGCCCTGGCCATGCGGCTGGCCGCGATCGAAGCCTCCGCCCGCGCCGAGTCCCTCTGCCCATCCGCGGACGCGATCGACTCGGTCGACGATCTGCTGCGCCGGACGATCGATGCGCTTCAGGCCCGGTTCGTCGCAGCGGAGACTATTCCACCGCTTCGAGCGACGCTCTGACGAGTGGTGGTCGCCATCGACAGGCGAGCGGATGACCCCGCTCGCCGACGCGACCGTGCGGGCAGTCCTCGCCGACAGGCTTGCAACGCCCTCGGCCGATCGCCGGAACGGATACCGACAACATCGCGGAGATCGCCGCCTCGGGTCTCCCTGCGTGCGCGCCATCCGGGATCGCTATCCCGCTCGAGCGAGAGCGCGGACCGAGCCATCTTTAGCTGGGAGAACCCACCACGAGCAGAGTTTGCAGACCAGTCCTCCGATGCCCAGAGCACCGGTGGGAAACGTTCATGCGTAACAACGAGTTGATTGGCGCGCC
>NZ_CAXUJR010000090.1:5350-14375 GCF_964251405.1 uncultured Methylobacterium sp. | reverse complement strand
CGATATCAGTGGCGGAGGGAGCGGGATTCGAACCCGCGATACCGTTTCCGGTATACACACTTTCCAGGCGTGCGCCTTCAACCACTCGGCCACCCCTCCGTGCCCGACGACATGCTCCTTCGTCCTGCCTCGCGGCGGCGATGGCTCGGCATCGGGTGGCGTGCTGTACAGGTCACGCCGACCGGGTGCAAGGCGCCGTCGCATCATCGTCCCGAGGGGACGATCCGACGCCATCCTCAGATTCGCCGCTTTCGTCGGACCAAGACGGGCGGTGCCCGATGTCGCGCGGCGACTGGAGCTGGAGCAGACCCGGCGGTGATCCGTTTCGAGAACGTGACCAAAGTGTATCGCACCGAGGGCCATCGCCGCACGATCCTCGAGCGTGTGTCGTTCACCCTCAAGCCCGGCATCAGCTACGGCATCCTTGGCATCAATGGTGCCGGCAAGTCGACGACCATGCGGCTGATCTCGGGAACCGAGGACGCGACGCGGGGCAGGATCCACCGCAACCTGCGGGTCTCCTGGCCCCTCGGGTTCGGGGGCGGGTTCCATCCGGCGATGACGGGACGCGACAACGTCATCTTCGTGGCGCGGATCTACGGCGAGGACCCCAAGAAGGTCCTGGAATACGTCGAGGATTTCTCCGAGCTCGGCAGCTATCTCGATGTGCCGATCAGGACCTATTCGTCTGGCATGAGCGCGCGCCTCGCCTTCGGCATGAGCATGGCGATCCCGTTCGACTGCTACCTCATCGACGAGGTGACGGCGGTGGGCGACGGGCGCTTCCAGAAGCGATGCACGGAGGCCTTCGCGGCGCGGCGCGAGAACGCGGACGTCATCATGGTCTCGCACGACATGGAGACGATCCGGACGTGGTGCAGTCAGGGCATCGTACTGATCAACGGCCGCGCCATCGTCTACGAGAACGTCAACGACGCCATCGAAGTGTATCGCCGCCTCAATGCGTGATCGCCCCGACCTCCGCCCTCAGGCCATGCTTTCGCCGCGGGAAGCGGCCAGACTTTGCCCGATCATCGACGCGCAGGTCCTGCGTGCGACGGCCAGAATGGAAATCCGGCGTTCATGACGGTCGACATCCGCAACCCGCAGGGCCAGCCGCTCAGCACCGCCGACCGCTCCAACGCGGTGGCCGAATCCCTCAAGCAGGTGGCGCGCGTCTCGCGCTTCGTGGACCGGAAGAAGGGTATCCGGTCCTACCAGAGCCACGCCAAGCGGGATGTCATCACCCCCATCCTGTTCGTGGTGGTCTTCCTGATCCCCTCGGCGCTGGGCGCCTTGTATTACGGGCTCCTCGCCTCGGACCAGTTCGTGACGGAAGCGCGGTTCGCCCTGCGGCCGGCGATGGGCGCCGTCGAGAAGGCCAGCCCGGACCATGTCGGAACGAATAGCGGCGGCTCGATGGGCATGATGGTGGCCCAGGACAGCCTCGTGGTCGCCAGCTACATCGAGAGCCGGCCGATGATCGAGGCGATCGAGGGCTCGATTCCCGTGCGGAAGATCTTCTCGCGCGACAGCGTCGACTATCTCTCACGCTTCGATCCGGAGAAACCGATCGAGAAGTTCCTGAAGTACTGGAACAAGCGGGTCGGCGTGGGGATCGACCCCTCGTCCGGGATCATGACCCTGACGGTGACGGCTTTCGATGCCGGCGAGTCGCTGGCGCTGACGCAGGCGATCCTGACGGAGAGCGAGCGCATGGTGAATGCCCTCACCATGCGGGCCCGCGAGGATGCCGTCGCCGAGAGCACCCGCGAGCTCAAGCTCGCCGAGGAGCGGATGACCAAGATCCGCGTCGCGGTCGCCGCCCTGCGCAACAAGGAGGGAGTGCTCGACGCCCAGAAGACCAACGAGAGCAACCTCAAGGTCATCGGCGAGTTGCGCACCGCCCGGATCAACCTCGCCGTCCAGCTCAGCCTCGGCCAGCGCGACCTCGGCCCCGAATCGCGGCGCATCCAGGACATCAAGTCCCAGATCAAGGACCTCGACGACAACATTGCGCGGATCGAGCAGCAATCGGCGAGCCAGGACCCGGAGCGCCGGCGCGTCCTGGCCGATGTTCTGACCCGGTTCGAGGCGTTGGACAACGACCGCAAGGACGCGGAAAAGTATTACGCCAAGGTTCTGGCCGCCTACGAGCGGTCGCGGATCATGGCGGCGCGGCAGATCGAGTTCTTCACGCCCGTGGTCCAGCCGGTGATGGCCGAATCCTCCCAGCAGCCGCGCCGGCTCCTGATGACGAGCCTGATCGTCGCCGGCGCCGGCATCGCCTTCGCCCTCTCGGTCTTCGCCCGCAAGCAGATGGCCTGAGGAGGAGGTCCGGGACAGGTGACGGAACCGCCTCGCGGCTCCGCGCTCAATCGGGAAGCCGGGGGTCCTTGACGTCGTTGAGGGTCGGCCATCGCGTCTCGGCCTGCGCCACGAGACCCGGATCGCGGCTGGCGCGTTCGCGGTGCTCGGCATTGCGAAACAGGTAGAGGCGGTTCTCCCCGGCATGGACGAGGCGGGCGAAGACGAGGGGATCGGCATCGACGATCCGGCCCTGCGCGACCCCGACGGGATCGTATCCGGCGAGCCGCGGCGCGTAGACGGCGGGATGGTCGCGGAAGACCGCGCGGTTGGCGGCACTCGCGAAGCGCCAGGCCCGCCCCCTCCAGTTCAGCTCGAACGCCGGCCGGCCGGCCTGCGGTTCGCCGTCGAGGAAATAGGTCACCGCATCGAACCCGCGCAGGGCAAGGGTGTCCGGGAGCGCAGCCGCGCCGGCGCCGACGCCCGGTCGCACCAGGATGGCCGGGCCTGCGGCGGCGAGGAGCGTGAGGCAATGCCGTCGCGTTAACCACATCTTGCCGTGTTCCGAGTGATCATTGCGTTATAGAGGAGCCGGAGGAGGGATCGTCGATCTCGGGCTCCCGCCTCGCGATCGTAGGCGCACCACCCTCAAGAGACCCTTTACGCGGACCCCCCCCGCACGGGCCGTCCACACAGCGGATGACGAGACCGATGTCGAACATGCTGACATCCCCACCGGGCACGAAGCGGCTGCTTCGGCAGCTCGTCCTGCCGCTCCTCGCCGCATCGATCCTGTCGGCGGCCGTACCTGCCGTTGCCAGACCCGCCGGGGACGACGGTGACCCCGGGGCGTTCCGGCCGGGCGAGATCGTCGAATCGGGGCACAAATTTTTCGGCTCGGTCTCGCGCGGCCTCGGCAAGGCGGTGGAAGAGGCGACGCGGCGATGGGGCCAGCCGAACGGCTACATCCTCGGGCAGGAAGCGTCGGGCGCCATCGTCGGCGGCGTCCGCTACGGCGAGGGCACGCTCTATACCCGCAATGCAGGGCAGCGTCGCATCTACTGGCAGGGGCCGAGCATCGGCTTCGACGTCGGCGGCGACGGCGACCGGACGATGATGCTGATCTACAACCTGCCGGCGGTGGCCAAGCTCTACCGCCGCTTCGGCGGCGTCGACGGCTCGGCCTACCTCGTGGGCGGTGTCGGGATGAGTGCGGCGACCTCCGACGGGATCGTGGTGGTGCCGATCCGGACCGGCGTCGGTGCCCGCCTCGGCATCAATGTCGGCTACCTGAAATTCACGAGCCAGCCGACCTGGAACCCGTTCTGACCGGATGGTGGCATTGCGCGTCGCACCGGCTCGACGGTGTCGGTCAAGGGGTCCGCGGGTGAATGCCCGCTCGGCCACCGGGCAGGGTCCTCACCAAGCGCGAGTGCTGCGGCCTGTCGCCGAACGATACTGCAAGGTCTTGTCTTTGCATCGGCTTTCCCGAAAGCTGGTTCCGACTTCTCGGGCGAATCCGCTAGAACGGGCACGGTGAGCGTTTCCGCGTGATCGAAACCATCATGATCTTCGCGCTCGGCTTCCTTCTGGCGAGCCTGTGCGCACTCTTCATCCTGCCGGCGGTGAATGCGCGGGCGGCCCGGCTCGCCCGTCAACGGATGGCGTCGCTGTTCCCGCTCACCAGCGTCGAGATCGCCGCGGAGAAGGATTACCTGCGCGCCCAGTTCGCCGTGGAGCGGCGGCAACTGGAGCGGCGCGTCCAGGCGATCGGCGCGACGAAGCATGCCGACATGGCCACGATCGGCGTGCGCACCCTGGAAGCCGCAGCCCTCGCCCGGACCGTCACAGAACGCGAGGCGACCCTGACGGTCAAGGACGGCGAGATCGCAGCAGCGCTGGGGGAACGCGACCGGGTCGCCCAGGACCTTCAGGTCTCCCGCGACGAATTCGCCGTGGGCACCTCCACCCTTCAGGTTCTGGAGGATGCCCATCGGGCGCTGCTCGACGACTTCCTCAGGGCACGGCGCCAGCGGGATTCCGTCACGGCCGAAACGATGGCCGCGATCGATCCGGTGTCGGCCACCGACACCACCCTGGCGTCGAGAGAGGAGGCCACCGGAACGCCGCCTGGCGACGTCGCGGCGAGGATCGCGGCCCTGGAGGCCGAGCGGGAGAGCCTGCGGAGCCGTCTTGCCGCCGCCGAAACGGATCTCGCCCGGGCGTCGGATGCAGGCGCACGCGAGACTGCGGCCCTGCGCGACAGCATCACGGCGGTGGCCGACGCCCTCGTGCGCGGCGAGCGCTTGCCGTCCGTGACAGCGTTTCCGATATCGACCCCGGCGGCGAAAACGTCGTGATCCGGTCTCGGCTGGGATCACGAGCGGTCGACGGTGGCGCCATAGCCGTTGCGGATGCCCGAGGTCGCGGCGTAGAAGGCCGGTTCTTCACGCCATGACCACCCGGCCGCCTTGTTTCCACCATGCAAGCGCATCATCGCGTCCGGTATCCCATGTGCGTCTGCCACATAACTCTGAGACGGATCCGACCTCCTATGTCCTTGAAGCTGACATCGCTCGCCGTGATCCTCGCCGCCGGATTGTCCCTTCCCGCGGCGCAAGCCATGGCTCAGGCGGCTCCGCAGACCAAGCGCGGCAACGAGACCCTCAAGAAGTACTGCACGGGCGACTACCTGACCCATTGCGGCAACCTCTCGCCGGACGACCCGGCAATGGACAAGTGCTTCCAGACCAACTGGACGAAGCTGAGCGAGAATTGCCGCCGCGCGATCGACGCCTACGAGAAGACCACCGGCAAGAAGGGCTGAACCGGGGGCTTTTCACTCCAGCCCGGCCGTTTGCCTCGCATCGGCCGGCGCCAGCGGCTAAGGTAGGGGCAGCGAATGCCGGACCCTGCTCAATGCCTCCTCGTTCCCGCCACCTCACGACGCTCGCCGCACTCGGCCTCGTCGCCCTGGCCGTCTCGGCATGCGGCCGGCGCGGTTCCCTGGAGGCGCCGCCGGGCGCCGCCGCGCCGCGTCCGGCGAATTCACGGGCCGTGGCGGCGAGCGCCGGCACGCCGACCGCGAGCGTGGTCCAAGACGGCGACGAGCTGAGCCCGGCCGCCGTGGCCGGCGGTGGCTTCAATACCCCGCTGACGACCTCCCGCGGAGCCAAGCGTGGCTACGTCATCCCCCGGGAGCCGTTCATCCTCGATCCGCTCCTGTAGGGGCTCCTCCAGGGATTCCTTCCCACCATCCCGCTCCGGCCCGCCGCCTCCCGCGCTTGCCGGGCCTCGAGGCTGAGCGCAGCGCGTCCGATGCACCATTTCCATTATGAGAGCGGTCGCCTGAAGGCCGAGGACGTCGATCTCGCCGGCCTTGCCGATGCCTTGGGCACCCCGTTCTACTGCTACGCTACCGCCACCCTGGAGCGGCATTACCGCGTCTTCGCCGACGCCTTCGCGGGCGACGACGCCCTCGTCTGCTACGCGATGAAGGCCAACTCGAACCAGGCGGTGCTGACGACGCTGGCGCGCCTCGGGGCCGGCATGGACATCGTCTCGGAAGGCGAGCTGCGGCGCGCGCTCGCCGCAGGCGTCGACCCGTTGCGGATCGTGTTCTCCGGCGTCGGCAAGACCCCGGTGGAGATGCGCGCCGCCCTGGAGGCCGGCATCCTGTGCTTCAACGTCGAGAGCGAGCCGGAGCTCGAGGCCCTGTCGCAGGTCGCCGCCAGCATGGGCGCCACCGCGCCGGTCTCGATCCGGGTGAACCCCGACGTCGATGCCGGGACGCATGCCAAGATCTCCACCGGCAAGTCCGAGAACAAGTTCGGGATTCCTCTGGCGCGTGCGCGTGACGTCTACGCGAAGGCGGCGGCTTTGCCCGGCCTCGCGGTGGCGGGCGTCGACATGCATATCGGTAGCCAGATCACCGATCTCGCTCCCTTCGAGCGTGCGGCAGCCTTGCTCGCCGGTCTCGCCCGCGATCTTCTCGCCGACGGCCACAGCCTCCACCACGTCGATTTCGGCGGCGGTCTCGGCATCCCGTACCGCGACGACAACGCCCCGCCGCCCGATCCGACCGCCTTCGCGGCGATGCTGCGCCCGCATTTCCGGCCCCTCGGCCTGAGGCCGGTCTTCGAGATCGGCCGGATGATCGCGGGCAACGCGGGAATCCTCGTGACGCGGGTCCTCTACGTGAAGCGGACGGAGGGCCGCACCTTCGTCATCGTCGACGCGGCGATGAACGACCTGATCCGGCCGACCCTCTACGACGCGTTCCACGGCCTGCGCCCGGTCATCGAGCCGGCGGCGGACACGCCCCGCATCGTCGCCGACATGGTCGGCCCGGTCTGCGAGAGCGGCGACTACATCGCGCTAGAGCGCGAGATGCCCGAGCCCAAGGCCGGCGACCTCGTCGCGGTGATGAGCGCAGGCGCCTACGGCGCGGTCCAGGCCGGCACCTACAACACCCGGCGGCTGGTGCCGGAGGTTCTGGTGCGCGGCGCCGAGGCCGCGATCGTGCGCCCGCGCCAGACCTACGAGGAGCTGATCGGCCTCGACCGTCTGCCCGAGTGGCTGGCCGGCTGAGCGGATTTGACCCGATGGCCGGCCCCCGCCACCATGCTAGACTCAGGACATGGTGCCACCCGATAGGGACGGCGGCCAGGGGAGCCTTCGAAATATGGGCGAGGCCGACGACAGGATGACGCCGGTGGGCTCGGGCGACGACACGCTCCGCGTCCGTCTCGACCGCCTCGTCGCACGGGCCAATGCCGCACTGGTCTGGGAGCGGGCCTGGCCGGTGCTGTGGCGCGGGCTCGCCGTGGTTCTAGCCTTCCTCGCGGTCTCCTGGCTCGGTCTCTGGCTCGATCTCGGCCCGGGCGGCCGCATGGCCGGCCTCGCCCTTTTCACCGTCGCCTTCGCGGCGGCCCTCCTGCCCCTGGCGCGGATGGGGCGCCCGAGCCGGCGCGAGGCGCTGGCGCGGATCGACCGCGATGCCGCCGGTCGTTCCGGCGTGGCCCGTGATTTGGCCCACGATCCCGCCTCGGCGATCGAGGATACGCTGGCCGTCGGCACCGGCAATCCCGAGACCCAGGCGCTGTGGGCGCTTCATCGCCGACGGGCGGCGGCGGCCGTGTCGCGGCTCAAGGTCGCCGCGCCGAGGCCGGCGATGCCGCGGCGCGATCCCCTCGCCCTGCGGGCGGCGATCCTGGTGACGGCGGCGGCCAGCCTCTTCGTCGCGGGCACCGAATGGCGCCAGCGCATCGGCAGCGCCTTCGATTGGCGCGCGCCGCCCGCGGCCAGCCCGAGCTTCCGGGTCGACGGCTGGATCGATCCTCCGCTCTACACCCGGATGCCGCCCCTGGTGGTGACTCTCGCCGGCGGCGACCAGCGCCTTAGGGCGCCGGTCAACTCGACCCTGATCGTGCGCATCGCCGGCCAGGGCGAGGCGAAGCTCACCGCTCATGCCGGCCTTCAGGCGCTGCCCGGCAAGGATCCGCGGCCCGACCTGCGCGAGGATCGCTTCAAGCTCACCGGCGGGATCGCGGATCTCACCGTCGAGACCACGGGCGCAGCGCCGCAGCGCCTCATCGTCGAGACCATCCCCGACCAGGCTCCTGTGATCCGCAGCGTCGGGACGCCGGAGGTGAACGGTCGTGGCACGTTCAACCTCAGCTACCGGGCCAGCGACGATTACGGCGTCGCCTCCGCCGAAGGCGTGGTCGAAGCGCTGAAACCCGGCCGCGCGCTGGTGCCGCCGCCGCGCATTCCCCTCGCGTTGCCCTCCGACGCCAGCGGCGAGACCGACACCAAGACCCTCGTCGACCTTACCGATCATCCATGGTCGGGCGCGCGGGTGCGCTTCACCCTCGCGGTCAAGGACGAGGCCGACCAGGGCGCGCGTGGCCAGTCCGTCGAGATGACGCTGCCGGCGCGGCCCTTCCAGAAGCCCCTGGCGCGGGCGCTTGCCGAGGAGCGGCGGCGCCTGGTGACCGCGCCCGACGAGAGCCGGAGCCGCGTGCAGACGGCGCTCGACGCCCTGATGATCGCGCCCGATCGCTTTACGCCGGAGCTTTCGATCTTCCTCGGCCTGCGTACGGCGTCGCGCCGCTTGAAGGCCGCGCGCTCCGACGAGGCGCTGATCGAGGTGGCCGATCTCCTCTGGGAGATGGCCCTCAAGATCGAGGACGGCGACCTCTCGGACGCCGAGAAGTCCCTGCGCGCCGCCCAGGACAAGCTCAAGGAGGCGATCGAGCGCAACGCTCCCGACGAGGAGGTGAAGCAGCTCACCGAGGACCTGAAACAGGCCCTCGACAAGTTCATGAAGGAGATGGCCCAGCGCCAGGGCAAGGAGCCGCAGAAGCAGGGCGACCGCGGGCAGCAGAAGAATGCCAAGAGCGTCACGCCCGACGACCTCAACAAGATGATCGAGGACATGGCCGATGCGATGAAGCGCGGCGACACCGCGGAGGCCCAGCGCCTGCTCGAACAGCTGCGCGGCATCCTCGAGAACCTGCAGAGCGCCGAGCAGGGCGGCAAGTCCGACCCGCGCAACCGCGAGATGAGCAAGCAGGCCGAGGAACTCGACGAGATGGCCCGCGAGCAGCAGGGTCTGCGCGACGACACCTTCAAGGACGGCCAGTCCAAGCGCGGCCAGCGGCAGCCCCGCAACGGCCAGCAAGGTCAGCAGCAGCCCGGCGGCCAAGGGCAGCAG
>NZ_CAXUJR010000090.1:0-5250 GCF_964251405.1 uncultured Methylobacterium sp. | reverse complement strand
GGACAGCAGGGACAGGGCGGAACCGGCCAGCGCCAGCAGGCCCTGCGCGAGCGCCTGGAGGATCTGCAGCGCCGCATGAAGGAACTCGGCATGCAGGGCGAGGAAGGCCTCTCCGATGCCGAGGAGGCGATGCGCGACGCCGAAGGTGCGTTGGGCCAGGGCAAGGAGGGCGACGCCGTCGACGCTCAGGGCCGTGCCCTCGACGGGCTCAAGCGCGGAGCCGAGGGCATGCAGCAGCAGATGCAGGAGATGGCCGAGGGCGAGGGCGAGGGCGAGCAGGAGGGCCAGGGCAAGTCGCCGAGCCAACAGGGCCAGGCCGGCTCCCGCGACGACGATCCGCTCGGCCGCCCGACCAAGGGGCGCGACCTCTCGGGCGGCAATGTCCGAGTCCCCACCGCCGACGAATCCGGGGTCCAGCGCACCCGCCGGATCATGGAGGAGCTGCGGCGCAAGCTCGGCGACCCGAGCCGACCGCGCGAGGAGCTCGACTACTTCGAGCGGCTGCTGCGCCGGAATTGACCGGGCGCCGTCCAATGGGCTGCGCCGACCTGCCATAGGCGACGGGGCGTCGAAGCGCGTCTATGTGATGCCGAGGGACGAGCGGTCATGCGTGATCCGGACCGCACTCCCGATCCTTGAGCCGAGACGCCCGTCATGTCCTCCAACACCATCGTCCTCGCCGCCTGCGTCGCGGTCGCCGTGGTTCTCCTGCTCGGTCTCGTCAACATGATGCGGGGCGGCAGCAGCAACGTCTCGCAAAAGCTGATGCGCCTGCGCGTGATCCTGCAGTTCCTTGCCATCGTGTTGATCATGGGCGTGCTGTGGTGGCGCTCGACCTGAGCCTTCGGATCGGCCGGTCGAAGTGTGGCGGCGGGGTCTCACCCTGGATCTATCCGCCCGGAACGGGATGAATACGCTTCATCCCCTCTCAACCAGGGCACCGGCCGCATGATACCGTCGGGAAATGGAAGGCCGGACCAACACGCAATGAAGCTCTCGACCCATCGGATCATTGCGGGCGCCCTCGTCTTGGCGTTCGCGGGCGGCACCATCTCGGGGACCCGTGCGGCGGACCTGCGAGGAGCCCGGCCGGCTCCCCCGGTCTATGTTCCCCCGGCACAACCGATGAGCTTCGTGTCGGAGGTCCGCATCGGCGGCTCGGTGCAGGATCCCGGCAGCGCCGAAGGCGGCACCAACAACATCAACGGCGAGCTCCTGTTCGCCAAGCCCGTGCTCAGCCTCGATCCGTTCTGGCAGGCCTTCGTGCCCCGCCCGACCGTCGGTGGCAGCTACAATTTCGGCGGCCGCACCAGCTACGGCTATATCGGCGGAACCTGGAGCGTCGACCTGTTCCCCGAGACCCTCAACCGCGTCGTCTTCCTCGAAGGCTTCTTCGGCGGGGCCGTCCACGACGGCTACACGGGACCCAAGAGCAACACGCCGTTCGGCTTCAACACCCTGGGCTGCTCGCCGTTGTTCCGTGAGGCCGCGGCCCTGGGCTTCCGCCTCAGCGAGCGTTGGAGCATCATGGCCACCGTCGAGCACATGTCGAATGCCGGCCTGTGTGCCAACAACCGCGGCCTGACCAATTTCGGCGGCAAGCTCGGCTACACGTTCTAGAGCGCCAAACCGGACACGGGATCCGGTCCGACGCTCCAGGTCCCGATGCTGCATCGGCTTTCTCCGAAGAGTGGCATCCACTCTTCGGGGCGACACTCCCACCGAACACCCCGATCGGACGCCGTGGTCACCCTCAACCGCATCTACACCCGCACCGGCGACAAGGGCTCGACGGCCCTGGCCAACGGCGAGCGCCGCTCCAAGGCCGACCTGCGGGTCGAGACCTACGGCACGGTCGACGAGACCAATGCGTGCATCGGCCTCGCGCGCCTGAGTGCCGAGCCCGCCCTCGACGCGATGCTGGCGCGCATCCAGAACGACCTGTTCGATCTGGGAGCCGACCTAGCGACGCCCGAGGGCCCGGAGAAGCCGGCCTACGAGCCGTTGCGGATCGTGGCAGCGCAGGTGACCCGCATCGAGACCGAGATCGACGCCCTCAACGCCGACATCGCACCGCTGAAATCCTTCGTGCTCCCCGGCGGCTCCCCGGCGGCGGCGGCCCTGCATCTCGCCCGGACGGTCTGCCGACGGGCCGAGCGCCTCGCCGTGGCGCTGGCGGCGATCGAGGGCGAGACGGTCTCGGCCGAAGCGCTGCAATATCTCAACCGCCTGTCGGACTTCCTGTTCGTGGCGAGCCGGACGGCGAACGCAAACGGCGCCGCCGACGTGCTCTGGGTGCCGGGGAAGAATCGGTAGGGCTGCAACGCACGCGACCCTGGTCGTTCCGGGCTCCGCCGCGCAGCCCTGCAACGACTCACGAGACGGCCCCGGATTTCGCGGACGTTTCGGTGACTCGGATCCCGGGACGGCCCGACTCGTCGCCTCGCGTTGACAAGCGCGAAATCCCACCGCTACGGTCCGCCGCCTCGTCAGCGAGGGCGCCATGCGTTCGGCCCGTCCGAAGGCCGTCGGCTGCCACGCTGTACCATTATCCGCGCTGAGGATTGTGACCGCCATGAAGGTTCTGGTGCCCGTCAAGCGGGTCGTCGACTACAACGTCAAGATCCGCGTCAAGGCGGACGGTTCGGGCGTCGAGCTCGCCAACGTCAAGATGTCGATGAACCCCTTCGACGAGATCGCCGTCGAGGAGGCGATCCGCCTGAAAGAGAAGGGCAAGGTCACCGAGATCGTCGCCGTGTCGATCGGGCCGCAGCAGGCGCAGGAGACCCTTCGTACGGCACTCGCCATGGGTGCCGACCGGGCGATCCTGGTCAAGACCGACGTGAACGTCGAGCCTCTGGGGGTCGCCAAGATCCTCAAGGCCGTGGTCGAGAAGGAAGGCCCCGAGCTCGTCATCCTCGGCAAGCAGGCCATCGACGACGATTCCAACCAGACCGGCCAGATGCTCGCCGCCCTGCTCGGCTGGCCGCAGGGCACCTTCGCGTTCAAGGTCGAGTTCGGCGAGGGATCGATCGACGTCACCCGGGAAGTCGACGGCGGCCTCCAGACCGTGACGCTGGCGCTCCCGGCCATCGTCACGACGGACCTGCGCCTCAACGAGCCGCGCTACGCCAGCCTGCCCAACATCATGAAGGCCAAGAAGAAGCCGCTCGAGGAGATGACGCCCGACGGGCTCGGCGTCGACGTCACGCCGCGCATCAAGGTGCTCAAGACCGTCGAGCCCGCCGGCCGCAAGGCCGGCGTCAAGGTCGAGTCCGCGGCTCTCCTCGTGGAGAAGCTGAAGGTCGAGGCCGGGGTGATCTGACCGCCCCGCTCCCGCCCCCTTCTCCAAGCCCGAACGGGCGTCCCCGATCCGAGGTTACACGCACATGGCCATCCTCCTCCTCATCGAGCACGAGAACGGTGCCGTCCGCGACGCCAGCCTGAAGGCGGTGACGGCGGCAGCGGCCATCGGCGGCCCGATCCACGCCGTCATGCTCGGCGCAGGGGCCAGGGCGGCCGCCGAGGCGGCGGCGAAGCTCGACGGGATCGAGACGGTGCTGGTCTCCGAGGATGCGGCCTACGACCACCTGCTCGCGGAGCCGACCGGGGCGTTGCTCGCCGCCATCGCCGGACCCTACGACGTGATCCTGGCCGCCGCCTCGACGACGGGCAAGAACGTGCTGCCGCGCGTGGCCGCCCTCCTCGACGTCGCCCAGATCTCGGACATCATCAAGGTCGTCGCGCCCGACACCTTCGAGCGGCCGATCTATGCCGGCAACGCGATCCAGACCGTCCAGGCCCCGGCCGGCAAGGCGGTGATCACCGTGCGCACGGCGGCCTTCAAGGTGGCGGCCGAGGGCGGCGGCACGGCCGAGATCAAGGACGTCGAGGCCGCGGTGCCGGCCGCTGGCGGCGCGACCTTCAAGGGCGAGGAGATCGCCAAGTCGGACCGGCCCGAACTCGCCGCCGCCCGCATCATCGTCTCGGGCGGGCGCTCGCTCGGCTCGGCCGAGAAGTTCAAGGAGCTGATCGAGCCGCTGGCCGACAGCCTCGGTGCGGCGGTCGGCGCCTCGCGCGCGGCAGTCGATGCGGGCTACGCACCCAACGACTGGCAGGTCGGCCAGACCGGCAAGGTCGTGGCACCCGATCTCTACGTCGCGGTGGGCATCTCCGGCGCGATCCAGCATCTCGCCGGCATGAAGGACTCGAAGGTCATCGTCGCCATCAACAAGGACGAGGACGCGCCGATCTTCCAGGTCGCCGATTACGGCCTCGTCGGCGACCTCTTCCAGGTGGTGCCGGACTTCCAGGCCGCCATCGCCAAGGCCAAGGGCTGAACACCGTCACGCCATACCGGCGGCCGACTGCGCTGCAGGGCGGGTCGCCCTGCATTTAACGCTCGGGGCCGTACTGCACCTGCGGGCGAAAATGTTCTAAGAAATCGATGATCCGCGATGGATGGGGCGTCGACCCGGCCATCGCGAAGGCAATGCGTTCGCCGGCGGGTCCGGCTGCGCCTCGGGGGTGCGAGCACGCGATGGGCATCGATATCAGGACGGTCGGGATCATCGGTGCGGGACAGATGGGCAGCGGCATCGCGCATGTCTGCGCCATGGCGGGGCTCGATGTGCGCCTCAACGATCGCGAGAGAAGCCGGATCGAGAGCGGCCTCGCGACGGTCGACGGCAACCTCGCCCGTCAGGTCGCCAAGGGCACCATCACCGACGAGCAGCGCCGCAGCGCGGTCGGGCGCATCATGGCGGCCCGCGAATTCGACGATCTCGCTCCCTGTGACCTCGTGATCGAGGCCGCCACCGAGGACGAGGCCACCAAGCGCAAGATCTTCAGCACCCTGTGCGGCTCCCTGAAGCCCGATACGATCATCGCCACCAACACCTCGTCGATCTCGATCACGCGGCTCGCCGCATCGACGGACCGGCCGGAGCGCTTCATCGGCATTCATTTCATGAACCCGGTGCCGGTGATGCAGCTCGTCGAGCTGATCCGCGGCATCGCCACGGAAGACCCGACCTACGAATCGGCCAAGGCCTTCATCGCTAAGCTCGGCAAGACCTCGACGATGTCGGAGGATTTCCCGGCCTTCATCGTGAACCGCATCCTGCTGCCGATGATCAACGAGGCGATCTACACACTGTACGAGGGCGTCGGCTCGGTGGAGGCGATCGACACGGCCATGAAGCTCGGGGCGAACCACCCGATGGGCCCGCTTCAGCTGGCCGACTTCAT